>NZ_JBCLVE010000003.1:0-329849 GCF_039548515.1 Luteimonas qiangzhengi
GCGTGCTGAGTGACTGGATCCAGTTCTACAACTTCCGGCGCCCACATCAGGCGCTGGGCATGAAGACACCCGCTGAGGCTTATGCTTTAGCGACCTGACCTGTGCAGAAACCGCTGGGTCATTACAGGCCAGCCCACCAAGTGGAACAGTAGGTCACGCAAACGACCGTTTGAATCGTGCACGCGAACTCCATATCAATCGTGAGCGGGCCATCCGCATGATCGATAGGAGTTTCCCCCATGACCAAGAACAACCTGATTGCCACTTCCATCCTTGCCGCAGCCCTTGGCGCGCTGTCCTTCAACGCCCAGGCGGCCGAGCCGACCGGCTGGTATGCCGGCGCAGGCGTCGGCCAGTCGATGGTGGACGAGTGGTTCGTGGATGACGAAGACGTCGGCTTCCAGGTGTTTGGCGGCTACCAGTTCACGCCCTACTTCGGGCTGGAAGCGGCCTATACCAACTTCGGCGAGGTCGATGTGATCGGCGGTGTCGGCGAGCTTGATGCGGAGGCCTTCTCCCTGGTCGCCATAGGCACGATCCCCTTCACCGACCGGTTCTCCGGCTATGCCAAGGCAGGCTTCAGCCGCTGGGATGCCGATTTGGGCGCGCCGGGTATTGGCCGTGCCAGCGACGATGGCACTGATCCCACCTACGGCTTGGGCTTGCAGTACCGCTTCACCGATACCGTTGCCCTGCGCGGCGAATACAGCCGCTTTGAGATGGACGACGTTGATGTGGACCTGGCGCAGGTGCAGGTACGCTTCGACTTCTGACACTTCACCTGAAGCGACATACGAACGGGGCCGGCATTGCTGGCCCCGTTTGCGTTACAGGACGGCGCAGCAGGTCGTCGGGACATGATGTTTACGACCCCGGCTGGACTATCGCTGGTCGGGCATCGGCTCGTTGAGGAGAAGACATGAGTGACAGCAATCGCATCGTAATCATCGGCGGACACGGCAAGGTGGCGCTGCTTGCCGCGCCAAAGTTGAGCGCCGCGGGATACCGCGTGGATTCCATCATCCGCAACCCTGACCACACCGACAGCGTCCGCGCAGCGGGCGGCCACCCGGTGGTGCTCGATATCGAATCGGCCGATGTGGACGCAATGGCCGATGTATTCGAAGGCGCTTTGGCGATCGTGTTCTCCGCGGGCGCAGGCGGCGGCAATCCGCAGCGCACCCGCGCCGTCGACTATGAAGCGGCAACGCGCGCCATGCAGGCGGCCGAACAGGCCGGAGTGAAGCGGTTCGTGATGGTGTCCTATGCAGGCGCCGGCAAGGCCGTGCACCAGCTGGATCCGACGGATTCGTTCTACCCGTATGCAAAGGCCAAGCACGACGCGGACGCCAAGCTGCGCGAGAGCGCGCTGGACTGGACAATCCTGGGCCCTGCGCTGCTGACGCTGGAGCCGGCAACCGGCAAGATCCAGCGCGCTGATACAGCGGGCGCCGACTGGTCCGAGGACAAGCAGGTCACCTCACGCGACAACGTGGCCGAGGTGATCACCCATGTCATCAGCACCGGTGTTGCGAGCCGCCAGACGGTGGACTTCTACGACGGCGACACGCCGATCGCCGAAGCTATTACCTGAACCCCGCCCGTAGCGCCCGTAGGAGCACGCCGCGCGCGCGAAGCCGCGTGAATCACGGCGGCGCCGGGCAGCTTCGGTCACGTCGCCGGTACCGACGCCTTGTTCGACGCTATGTGTCACGCGGCTTCGCGCGTATGACGCGCTCCTACAATGGGGTCAGGCGGCGCGGCGGCTGCGTTCCAGGTGGACGAGGAGCAACGACACGGCCGCAGGCGTGATGCCGGAGATGCGCCGCGCCTGGCCGATGGTTTCCGGGCGCACGCGCTCCAGCTTCTGCTGCACTTCAGCCGACAGGCCGCGCACCTGGGCGTAGTCGAAGCTGGCCGGAATCGGGGTGGTTTCATGACGCTGCTGGCGCGCGATCTCGTCGCGCTGTCGCTGCAGGTAGCCGGCGTATTTGGTTTCAATCTCGACCTGCTCGGCGACATCGTCAGCCACCGCGGCATCTGCGGCAAAGGCCGGCAGCGACACCAGCTTCGCGTAATCCAGCTCCGGGCGGCGCAGCAGGTCCAGCGCGCTGTTCTCGCGGGTCAGCTCAATACCAAGCGTCTGCGCAGCCTCCCGGCCGGCTGCATTGTTGGGCGACGCCCACAGCCCACCCAGCCGTCCGGTCTCGCGCTCGACCGCCTCGCGCTTGGTTTCAAAGCGCGCCCAGCGCGCGTCATCCACCAGCCCGAGCTCGCGGCCAATGGCCGTCAGGCGCAGATCGGCGTTGTCCTCGCGCAGCTGCAGGCGGTATTCGGCCCGACTGGTGAACATGCGGTAGGGCTCGTTGGTGCCGTGGGTGATCAGGTCATCCACCAGCACGCCGATATAGGCCTGGTCACGACGCGGCGACCACGCCGCTTCATCGCGCACCAGGCGCACGGCATTCACACCGGCAAGCAGACCCTGCGCGGCCGCCTCTTCATAACCGGTGGTGCCGTTGATCTGGCCGGCGAAAAACAGCCCCGCGACGGCCTTGGTCTCAAGGGAAGCCTTCAGCCCGCGCGGGTCGAAATAGTCGTACTCGATCGCGTAGCCGGGACGGGTGATATGCGCGTTCTCGAACCCGATCACGCTGCGCACCAGCTCAAGCTGCACGTCGAACGGCAGCGAGGTGGAAATGCCGTTGGGATAGATCTCGGCCACGTCCAGGCCTTCCGGCTCCACGAACACCTGGTGGCTGTCCTTTTCCGCGAAGCGCACCACCTTGTCTTCGATCGACGGGCAGTAGCGCGGGCCGATGCCTTCGATCTGCCCCGAGTACATCGGCGAGCGGTGCAGCGCGCCGCGGATGATTTCGTGGGTCCGTTCGGTGGTCTGGGTGATCCAGCACTCCACCTGGCGCGGCTGGTCGGCGTGGCTGCCCAGGAATGAGAACACTGGGCGCGGAACGTCCCCGGGCTGCGCGGTCATGCGCGAATAGTCCAGGCTGCGCCCATCCAGACGCGGCGGCGTGCCGGTCTTGAGCCGGTCAACCGCGAACGGCCGCTCGCGCAGGCGCTGGGCCAGGGTGGTGGCCGGCGGATCACCGGCACGCCCGGCCGAATACTGCGCCTCACCCACGTGCACGCGACCGGCGAGGAACGTGCCGACGGTCAGCACCACGGCGGGCGCATTGAAGCGCTGCCCGCCCTGGGTGATCACCCCGCGCACGGCATCACCTTCGATGACCAGATCGTCAACGGCCGACTGGAACACCGTCAGCCCGGGCTGGCTCTCCACCGCCTGACGGATGAAAGCCCGGTACAGGGAGCGGTCTGCCTGGCAGCGGGTGGCGCGCACCGCAGGGCCTTTCGAGGCGTTCAAACGCCGCCACTGGATGCCGGCCGCGTCGGCAGCCTTCGCCATCACGCCACCCAGCGCATCGATCTCCTTGACCAGATGCCCCTTGCCGATCCCGCCGATAGCCGGGTTGCAGCTCATCGCGCCAATGGTTTCGATGCTGTGGGTCAGCAGCAGGGTGCGGGCGCCCGCACGCGCAGCCGCCAGCGCGGCCTCGGTGCCCGCATGGCCCCCGCCGACCACGATCACGTCATGGCTGAAAAAATCGGTACCCATCTGCTTGTCTGTCTGTGTCAAAGCGCGGTCGGATGCCGGCGTCGGGACATTATCGCCGCTCGCCCCCATTCATGCAGTTAAGGGGGATTGGCACGCATTCTGCGTACGTATCCACTGCACCCGGGGCGGCAAGCGCCCAGGAGGCGCGGCTGGACTGAACAGGGGCTGGCCAAGCGCAACCCGGGGAAGCGAAGGGGCCGGATGTCGGGGGACATCCGGCCCCGTTTTTTTTGCGGATCGGCCTTGTGGCCTCTTGATTGGGTTGCCAACACCCGGCGGGAGCGGAACAGGGGGGATCCGGAAGTCTCCCGCCGGGGGTCGGCATAGACGGCTTGCTTGCGTCGCAATACGACGCTGGCTGTCACATGGCGCTAGCTTGCGCCCTCGTACAGCCCAGCGCAAGAGGCTCTAACGCTCCTGAATGGGACTGCGGTCACCATCTCGCGATCGCGGAGCCGGCGCTGGACGTCGCACCGGCCGTGGGGACGGATTCTGACGTGCCGGAGTCACAGACTGACGCGTAGCGGCAGGCGTGGGCCGAGTGCGGCTTGGCTGCGAACTGCGCTGCTGGGACGGACCTGCCCGCCACGGCGAGCTGCTGCTCGACTGGCCGATGGATGGCCGGGTGGAAGGATTGGACTCCTGGATGCGCTCGCGGCGCTGGCTCTGCGGACGCGGCCCGGTGTTATTGCTGCCGTTGATGCGCTGCGCGCGCTCACGGTGCTCAACCCGGGTGACCCCTTGCAGGTCGCGCCAGGGGGAATTGGGACGGCTCTCGCGGGGCGGCCGGTTGTTGTCAGGACGCGGACGCACGACGATCGGGCGACCGTAGTAGGGCCGCGAGTAGTAGCCATAGCCCGGATAGCCATAGGACCTGGGCGCGTAGCGCGGACCGTAGTAGCTGGAATAGCCCGGGTAGCCGTAGCCCACGCTGCCGTAGACCCCGTAGTGGCTGCCGTACCCCACGCTGCCATACGGCGCGCCGTAGTAGCCGGTGGAAGAGCGGTCGTAATAGTAATCACCGCTGCCGGCACTGCCGCCACGGTAGCCGTAGGTAGCGCAGCCGCCAAGCAGCAACGCGGCAAGCCCGACGGTGACGAGATAGCGGATTTTCATTGGATCGCCCCTCTGTGACTGGAGTCCAGCATCGGCCCAAGCCATTGAATCATCGCTTAATTCAGCTGAATCTGCGTTGTGATAGCTGAACGGACCCGGCTTCGGCTACGCTTTGGCCGATGGCAATTCCGCTCCCTGCCCCCGGCTTTCTGCCCCACCCCCATGCCGATGTCGCGTAACCGGCGGCCTGGAATGTTCCGACGGGTGCTGGGCGGCCTGTTCAAGCTGGGCGTGCTGGCCCTGCTGTGGCTGGGCGGGGTGGCGGCGTACATCGCCTGGGTTGGCGCCCGCGACCAGGCGGCGCCAGCCGACGCGATCATCGTGCTGGGCGCCGCGGCCTATGACGCCCGGCCTTCGCCGGTGTTCGAGCAGCGCATCGCCCACGGCATCAACCTGCACGAAGAAGGGCTGGCCGAATGGCTCATCTTCACCGGCGGCTTCGGCGGCGAAGGCGCGCGCTTCGCCGAATCGGAAGTGGCCAGGCGCTATGCGATCGAGCACGGCGTGCCGGAAGAGCGGATCCTGATCGAAACGGTGTCGCGCACCACCCGGCAGAATCTGGAACAGGCGGCGCTGCTGATGCACGAGCGCGACATGCGCAACGCCATCGTGGTCAGTGACCCGCTGCACATGGCGCGGGCGCTGCGGCTGGCCCGGGGGCAGCAGATCGAAGCGCTGGGGTCAGCCACCCCGACGACGCGCTTTCGCAGCCTGGAATCGCGCTGGCAGTTCCTGCTGCGCGAGGTGTACTTCTTCCACCGCGACCGCTGGATGGAGCTGACCAGCGACCGCTGAGCGGCTACGGCTGGGCGGCTAGAGCTCGCGGCCGTAGCGGGTCATGCCTTCCAGCAGAAGGTAGCGGGTGGCCGCGGCGCGTTCGGCCAGCTCGAAATCCTGCAGCACGCCCACCAGCTGGCGGAATGAGCGACAGCGGGCTTCGCGGCTGCGCTGGTCATCACCGGTGGCCACCATGCCCGCGGTGAACCCGTCATGCACCAGCATGGCCGTCGCGCCCGCGCGCCTGAGCACCTGGCTGGCATGGTCCTGATCGTAGGACTGCAGCGGGTTCTGCATGCCCGCCACGGCAATGGCAACCGCCGCGTCGGCAAAACGAATCCTGCTTTCCGGGCCCAGCCCATTGGCCACGCGCTGCAGCCCGACCAGGCTGCGATCGGCCGAGGGTTCGAAAAGCGTACACAGCAGCTGCGCCTCCTCCTCGGAGCCGGCCGCATGCAGCACGGCCTGGTAAACACCGTCCATGTCGCGATCCGATGCGCGGAGCATCACGTCTTCGGCACCGGCCAGCACCATGGCCGCATCGACCCCGGACAGGTCGATCTCATAGGTGCGCTGCTGCGCGGCGGCAGACAGCGACAGGCAGCTCAGGGACAGGGCAAGCAGCAGTGCGCGCATGGCGGGAACAGTTGGGGAAACGACGCCGCCGAGTGTAGGCAGCGGCGCCTGAATCGCTCCGGTGTGGCCGCCGCGACCGGGCTATTTGCGCCGCCGGACCGGGATGCGGTTGGCGGGAAAAGTGATCACCTCTTCACCGCCCAGACGGATCGGCGCGCCCGGCTCCGGGGCCCAGGCCATGCCGGTGATCACCTCCCAGCTGGCCGGCAGCTTGCCGTTTCCGCGCAGCGGCTCGTAGGCTTCCGCGGCGCGGGCGAAGCGGGCGCGCCCGGTCAGGGTACGGCGCCGGCTGGCGAGCGCATTGGTCGCCCCCATTGCCCGCAGCTCGCGCATCAGAGCAGGCAGATCGTCATAGCCGCGCACCATCATTTCACGGTCGATCACCGGGTCGCGGAAGCCCGACTGCATCAGCGCATCGCCGAAATCGCTGATGGTCACGAACGGACTGACGTGCGGCGCCTCGTCGGCGGCTGCAAATGCCCCGCGCAGTTCGTGCAGGGTGTCGTGGCCGAAGGTGGACAGCAGCAGCAATCCGCCCGGCCGCAGCACCCGGCGGAATCCCGCCAGCGCGGCCGGCAGGTCTTCCACCCACTGCAGGCACAGATTGGAAAACAGCACATCCACGCTGCCATCGGCCAGCGGCAGGGCCGCGGCGTCGGCGCAGACCCGGTCGATGCCCCGGCGCAGGCCCAGGCCTGCCGCCAGCCCGCCACCGGCGCGGCGATCGATCTGCTGCAGCATCGGCAACGCAAGGTCCATCGCCACGACGCGCGCCTTGGGCCAGCGCTTGCGCATGGCGAGCGAGGCGTTGCCCGGCCCGGCACCCAGGTCCAGCACCGTCGCCGGCAGGGTGTCTTCCAGATACATCAGCGATTCGAGCAGCCAGCTCTCGACTTCGGCCTGCAGCCCGGCGGCGGCGGAATAGCCATCGGCGGCGCGGCCGAAAGCGTGGCGGATATGGCGGGAATCAAACATCTACGGATCCAGTGAGGCTTCAAACCGGCGCAGCGCATCGGCGACCACATCGGCGTGGGTGAGAAAAGGTGCGTGGCCCGCGTGCTCGACCTGCGCGAACTGCGATCGCGGAGCCAACGCCGCGGCTTCACGCATGGCGCGCGGATCAACCACGCGGTCGCGGCGTCCGGCCAGCCACAGACTGGGCACCGGCAAGCCCGGCAGTGCCGGGCGCAGATCGGTTTCCTGCAGCAGGCGCAGGCCATCGGCGAGCACTCCTGCCGCCGGCTCGCCGCGCGCAAACAATCCGTCGCGCAGCGTGCGCAGTTCTTCCTTCGCATGGTCGGAGCCGAACGCCTCCAGCGCAATGAACCGCTCCAGCGTGCCGCGCCAGTCCTGGCGCAGGCCGGCGGCAAAATCCTGGAAGATCTCCGCCGACATGCCGTAGCGCCAGTTACCCTCCCCAGCGGCATCACGCACGAAGCGCGGGCTGGAACACAGCAGCGCCACCCCGCGCACGGCCTGCGTGCGGGTCAATGCTGCCTGCAGGGCAAACAGCCCGCCGAGCGACCAGCCCAGCCACAGCGCGCGCGGCAGCCGCGCCACCAGCTCGTCCACCACTGGCCCCGGCGCCAGCGGCAGCGCGGCCGCGGCGCTGTGCCCGTGCCCGGGCAGGTCCACCAGATGCAGGGTGTAATCCGCCGCCAGGCGCTCGAGCAGCGGCGCGAAGACGCCCCCGTGCATCGCCCAGCCGTGCAGCAGCACCACATCCGGACCGCTGCCGCTGGTCTCCACATGCAAGGTGTCCATCAGCCGATCATCCTCCCTTGTCCGTACGCAGCGCCTGCACGGCCCTGGCGCGACCGGCTGCGGGCCGCGCCGCCACCCATGCAAACACCACGATCCCGGCGATCACCACCAGCGCGCCGGTGGTGGACAGCAGCCCCGGCCACGACTCACCCAGCAGCAGGACGCCGAGCAGCATCGCAAACAGCACTTCCGAAGCCTGCATGGCCTCCACGCCACCCAGCGCCAACGGCTGGTTGCGCACCATGCCCGTGGCCTGGAAGAACAGGATGGTGGCGATCACCCCGGAAGCCAGGGCCACGGCTGCGGCCATCCAGACCTGCGAAACCGGCGGCGCGCCCGAGCGCAGACCGGCATACACGGCCAGCAGGATCCACAGCGGCTGGCTGGCCAGGGTCATGCCGAACACCCGCTGGGTAGCGTTGAAATCCTCGCCGGTGCGCTCCAGGTGCAACAGCAACAGGCGGTTTCCGAGTGGAAACGCGAACGCGGCCACCAGCACGCAGGCCAGCGCCAGCCAGGCGGCACCGTCCAGCGGCCAGCTGGCATAGCCGACCTGCATCAGCAGCACGCCGAACAGGATCACCACCGCCACCACCAGCCCGGCGCGCGGGATCCGGCGGCGCTCGTCGGTGTAGAGAAACGGCGCGCACAGCATGCCGGTCACCACGGCCACCAGGAAAGTGCCGGCCACCAGCCAGGCCGGGCCGCTGGCCGCGGCAAAGCACAGCATGCTGTAGAACAGCACGAAGCCGATCGCCCCACAGCGGATCCACGCCCAGGGATGCGCGGCAATCGCCCGCAGCACCGGCCGCGCGCCGCCCTGCCACCACACCAGCGGCAGCATCAGCGGCAGCGTGATCAGATAGCGCAGCGAGGCCATCCACGCCCAGTACCCGCCGTCCAGCGCGTTGGCGCGGTTGAGCACGTAGGTCAGGCTGAAAAACAGCGAGCCCAACAGGGACACGCCGATGGCAACCAGGGCAATGCGCCCCGGCGATGTCTCCACGCCCATTGCCCCGGAATTCATTACGGCGCGTCCGTCTCGAGCCCGTCGCGCGCCCGCGCCAGAGCCTCCACCAGGCCGTCCACATGGGCTTCCTCGTGGGCCGCCGACAGGGTGATGCGCAGCCGGGCGCGGCCTTCCGGCACGGTGGGCGGGCGGATCGCCGCCACCCAGTAGCCCTGTTCCTCCAAAGCCCGCGAGAGCCCCAGCGCGTGGGCATCCGCGCCGCACAGCAGCGGCTGGATGGCGGTGTCGGAAGGCATCAGTTCGAAGCCGTGCGCCCCGAGGCCACGCCGCAGCCGGTGCACCAGCGCGGCAAGCTTGCCGCGCCGCCAGTGCTCGTTGCGGGCCAGTTTCACTGCCGCCAGCGAGGCCGTGGCCAGCGCCGGCGGCAGGGCGGTGGTGTAGATGTAGGGCCGCGCGGTCCCGGCCAGGTGTTCGATCAGGTCCGCCTCGCCCACCACCGCCGCGCCATAGCCGCCGAGCGCCTTGCCCAGGGTGACCAGCTGCAGCGGCACCTGCTCCACGCCCAGGCGTGCGGCGGCAACGCTGCCGCGCCCTTCCGGACCCAGCACGCCGACACCGTGGGCGTCATCCACATACATCAGCGCCTGCTGAGAATCGGCCGCCACAGCCAGTTCGCGCAGCGGGGCCACATCGCCATCCATGCTGAACACCCCATCGGTAGCCAGCATGGCCGCGCCGCCGGGCGTGGCCCGCAGCTGGCGCAGGGCGCCGCCGGCATCGCCGTGCGGATAGCGGCGCAGGTGGCAGCCGGACAGCAGCGCGGCGTCGATCAGGCTGGCGTGGTTGAGCCGGTCCTGCACGCACACATCGCCCTCGCCCAGCAGCGTTTGCAGTACGGCCAGGTTGGCCATGTAGCCGTTGCCCAGCAGCAGCGCGCGCGGCGCCTGCAGCCAGTCGGCCAGCTCGCGCTCAAGCAGTTCATGTTCCTGCGAATGGCCGCAGACCAGGTGCGACGCCGCGCCGCCCGCGCCGGTGCGCATGGCGCCGTCGGCCAGCGCATTGGCCACCGCGAACTGCTGGGCCAGGCCCAGGTAATCGTTGCCGCAGAAATTCACCAGCCAGCGGCTGCCGCCTTCCGCCGCCAGCTCGCAGCGCACGCCATCGCGACGCAGCACGGTGCGGCGAACGCGCAGCCGGTCATGGGCAATGCGCCCGGCCCGCTGCCCCGCGATGCGCGCCCGCAGGTCTTCGCGCTCAGACAAGCTGGCGCACCCACACCGCGATTGCGCCCATGGCGATCGCCGGCAGCGTGGCCAGCCCACCCAGCGCGGTGGTCAGGCGTTCAGCGGCAGGAATCGGCGATTCGCGCATCTGCTGCGCCTGGGCCATGGAATGCTGCGCCAGCACCAGCGCCGACAGCAGCAGCGCACCCATGAACAGCAGGCCCGCGCCTGCGCCCCGATAGAACAGCACCACGCCCAGCATCACCACGGCCATGGCCGCCACCCAGCCCAGCGCCGCGGCCAGCCGCTTGCCGGCGCGCAGGCGCGCACGGAACCCGGCCAGCCCGATCCACGCCAGCAATACCAGGTACGCCCAGGCGTACCAGGGCATCACGCCGCGCAGGTCCGCGCGCCGGCCACGATATCCGCGTGCACGGTGCCGCCGTGGTCATGATCGGCGGCATCCACCTCCACGTGCATTGGGCGCAGGCCCAGGCGTTCGAACAGGGCCAGGTCGCGCTCGGTGTCCGGGTTGCCGGTGGTCAGCAGTTTCTCGCCGTAGAAGATCGAGTTGGCCCCGGCGAGGAAGCACAGCGCCTGCAGCTCGTCGCTCATTTCCTCGCGCCCTGCCGACAGCCGCACCATCGAGCGCGGCATGAGGATGCGGGCGACGGCAATCGTGCGCACGAATTCGAACGGATCCAGCTCCGCCGCGGTGTTCTTGTCTGCCAGCGGGGTGCCGGCCACCTGCACCAGGCGGTTGATCGGCACCGAATCCGGATGCGCCGGCAGGGTGGCCAGGGCAAACAGCAGGCCGGCACGCTGGGCGCGCGATTCGCCCATGCCCACGATGCCGCCGCAGCAGGTCTTCAGCCCCGCGTCGCGTACGTGGCCCAGGGTATCCAGCCGATCCTGGAAATCGCGGGTGCCTACGATCTCGTCGTAGAACTCGGGATCGGTATCGATGTTGTGGTTGTAGTAATCCAGTCCGGCGACCTTGAGCGCGGCGGCCTGATCGCCCGACAGCATGCCCAGCGTGGCGCAGGTTTCCAGGCCCAGGGCCTTCACCTCGCGGATCATCTCGGCGACCTTGGGGATATCGCGATCCTTGGGCGAACGCCACGCGGCGCCCATGCAGAAGCGACTGGCGCCGGCGGCCTTGGCCTGGCGGGCCTTTTCCAACACCTCGTCGGTGGCCATCAGCTTGGTCGCATCCACCCCGGTGTGATAGCGCTGGGCCTGCGGGCAGTAGGCGCAATCCTCCGGGCAGCCGCCGGTCTTGACCGACAGCAGGGTGCTGACCTGGACCTCGGCCGGATCAAAGTGCGCCCGGTGCACGGTGGCGGCATGGTGCAGCAGCTCAGGGAAAGGCAGGTCGAACAGCGCTTCGATCTCGGCGCGTGACCAGTCGTTGCGCAGGTCGCGGGTTTCACTGACGGCAGGCATGGCGTTTTTCCGATGCAATGGACGGGACAAGCCGGCCAGTCTGGAAAGCATGGCAGCGACTGTCAACCAAACCGGCCGCGAAAAAGTTGACGGGCTGCGCCGCCGGATCGGCTTCTGGCTGAGCAACGATGCCACCCGCCTGCTGTGGCCGGGCCGCTGCCTGTCGTGCGGCGAGGGCGGCACCGAGGCCATCGACCTGTGTATTGCCTGCCAGTCCAGCCTGCCGTGGCTCGGCCCCGCCTGCCCGCGCTGTGCGCTGCCGCTGCACGCCGTGGGCGCGGGTACGGGCGCGGGCGAGGCCGCCCCATGCAGCACCTGCCAGGCCAAGCCGCCACCGCTGACCGAAGTGCACGCCCCGTGCCTGTATGCCGCGCCCATCGACCGCCTGCTGCCGCGGTTCAAATTCCATCACGACCTGGCCGCCGGCCGCCTGCTGTCCCAGCTGATGGCCGAACACTGCTTCGCCTTGCCGCGACCGGACGCGCTGGTACCGGTGCCACTGCACCGCGCGCGGCTGCGTCAGCGCGGCTACGACCAGGCTCTGGAACTGGCCCGGCCCTTGGCCAGCGCGCTCGGAATTCCCATACGCACCGACCTGCTCCGACGAGTGCGCGCCACCGCCCAGCAGACCCGCCTGGATGCCGCCGAACGGGCACGCAATCTGCATCGCGCATTCCAGGCCAACACCGCGGTGGCGCTGCCGGCCCACGTGGTGCTGATTGACGACGTCATGACCACCGGCGCCACGCTGCACGCCGCCGCCCATGCCCTGCGCCAGGCCGGCGCGGGCCGTGTGGATGCGTGGATCTGCGCCCGCGCGCCTTGACTGCGCGCCGTGGGCGGCGTATGCGGACGGTTGTCTTTTACGTGGAGTTCGGCAATGGGATCGCGTTTCCAGTCGGGGCTGCGCCGCAGCTGGTGGGTCTTCCTCATCTACGGCCTGCTGGCCATCGTGTTCGGCGTGGGCCTGCTGCTGTGGCCCACGTACTCGGTGATGGCGCTGGTGATGGCCTTCGGCGTGCTGTCTCTGGCCGACGGGCTGGTGAGCCTGCTCAGCGCGATCCGCCACGATCTGGCCCTGCCACGCTGGCTGCTGGCCGCCTACGCGCTGGTGTCGATCGGCTTCGGCGTCATCGCGCTCATGTGGCCGGTGCACCTGGCCACCGCCATGCTGTGGGTGATCGCGCTGTGGCTGATTCTGGCCGGCGTCGCCCGCATCGTGTTCGCGATCCAGGTGCGCAAACTGATCCGTGGCGAATGGCTGCTGGCGCTCAGTGGCGTGCTGGCGCTGGCCCTGGGCGTGCTGTTCCTGGCCCGCCCGGATATCGGCCTGGTAGCGATTTCGGTATGGGTCGGGATTGGCGCGCTGCTCTACGGTGCGCTGCAGATTCTGGTGGGCGTGCGGATGCGTTCACGCACCCGGCTGAGCCTCTGACCCTGGACTACGCGCGGGCTCAGCCCAGCGCGTAGTCCAGCGCGATTCCGGCGAACACCGCCATCCCCACCCAGTGGTTGTGCAGGAACGCGCGGAAGCAGGCTTCGCGGTCGCGATAGCGGGCCAGCAGGAACTCCCACGCCACCAGCGCCAGGGCAAGCGCCAGTCCGGCCCAGTACAGCGTGCCCAGCCCCATCTGCCGACCGACCAGCACCAGGGCCAGGAAGAACAGGCTGTACAGCACGCCCTGGGCAACCAGATCGAGATCGCCGAACAGGATCGCGGTGGACTTGCTGTTGACCTTGATGTCGTCGTCGCGGTCCACCATCGCGTACCAGGTGTCGTAGGCGGTGGTCCAGAAGATATTGCCCACGTACAGCACCCAGGCCACCGCCGGCACCTCACCCTGCACGGCCGCGAACGCCATCGGGATCGCCCAGCCGAACGCCAGGCCCAGGTACACCTGCGGCAGGTGGGTGTGGCGCTTGAGGTAGGGATAGGTGGCGGCCAGCACCAGACCGATGAAGCTCATCAGGATGGTCAGCCGGTTCATGGTGAGCACCAGCGCAAACGCCGCCACCATCAGCACCGCGAACAACGCCAGCGCCTCGCGCCCCGACACCGCCCCGGTGGCCAGCGGCCGGTCGCGGGTGCGCTTCACATGCGGATCCAGCCAGCGGTCGGCGTAATCGTTGATCACGCAGCCGGCCGAACGGGTCAGCCACACCCCGGCGGAAAACACGAACAGGATCCACGGCGGCGGGAATCCATCCGCGGCCAGCCACAGCGCCCACCAGGTCGGC
Source organism: Luteimonas qiangzhengi (assembly GCF_039548515.1). Lineage (NCBI taxonomy): Bacteria > Pseudomonadati > Pseudomonadota > Gammaproteobacteria > Lysobacterales > Lysobacteraceae > Luteimonas > Luteimonas qiangzhengi. Next base: position 13,808 of record NZ_JBCLVE010000003.1, read on the forward strand.
CACAGCAGCAGCAGCCAGCCGATCGGCCGGTCGGCACGCATCAGTTTCCAGTACAGCGCCAGCCGCGAGGGCGCAGAAGGAGGCGGGGGCGCGGCGTATCGTTCGTATTCCACCGCGAAAGCGTAGCAAGAAGGAGCGCGTTCGCCCCTGCCTTCCAGACAACGGTGCGTGCCGGCGCGCCCGCGTTACGACGTCCGGGTCGAGTCGCCCGCCGGCTCGGTCAGCGATTGCGACCCGGAGGCGGGCTCGGTGTGCAGGGGTATGGTGTGGCGCTCGATCATCCGCCGGACCCGCGGCCCGCCGGGCCCACGATGCAGCGTGCGCAGCTGCTCCGGGATGGTCGCGTCGTCGTGGGTGAGGCGGCTGTTGTGGCGCAGGTAGTCCAGCCAGGTCGGCGTCTCGTAGCGCTCGATCCAGACCTCGGGATCGGCGAGGTCACGCAGCACCCGCCAGTTGCGTGCCCCGTCGCGGCGGCGGATGCGGCGCCGCTCCGCCATCGCGCCGAGGAACTCCAGCACGTCCTCTTCGCCGATCCTGTACTCGACCGTGACCACCACGGGTCCGGTCCGCGGCTGCACCTGGACCGCGGTGGCGGGCTCCTTGAAGCGGCTGAGCGGATCGAGATTGAGCTCGGTCAGCCTCGCCAGCGGTGCAAGCAGGCCAATCAGCGCGCAGACGACCATGACCGCCGCCGCGGCGAGGAGCGCCATGCGGACGTCGGCGAGGTTGGCAAGGAAACCCCACAGCCAGCTTCCCAGCGCCATGCCGCCGAACGCGGCCATCTGGTACAGCGACAGCGAGCGTGCCACCACCCAGCGCGGCGTGGACAGCTGCACCGTCACGTTGAAGGTCGACATCGCCAGCACCCATGCAGCCCCCGCGAGCAGCAGCGCGGCCATCGTCAGCACCAGCAGGCTGCTCATGGCGGCAATGGCCACGGCGGCCGCGAATGCGATGCAGGCGCCGCGCACCAGGCCCTCCGTCGACAGCGCCTCGCGCAGGCGGGTGCTGCCCATCGCGCCGGACACGGCGCCCACCCCGAACGCGCCGAGCAGCAGGCCGAAGGTCAGCGGACCGCCCCCGACGAGGTCCTGGGCCACCAGCGGCATGAGCGCCATCACCGCGCTCGCGCCGACCCCGAAGAACGCGGCCCGCCCCAGCACCGTGCGTACCGCGGGAGACATCGCCACGTAGCGCACGCCCGTCATCATCGCGCTGCCGAGTGCTTCGCGCGGCAGCAGTCGCGGACTCCGCTCGGGACGCCAGCGCGCCAGCACCACCACCAGGGCGAGGTAGCTGACGGCATTGATCGCGAACGCGGCGGCGGCACCCGCGGCGGCGACGATGGCACCGCCAATCGCCGGCCCGACGCTGCGGGCCAGGTTGAAGCCCATGCTGTTGAGCGCGACGGCGCCAGGCAGTTCACCGCGCGGCACCATGTCGCCCACCGACGCATGCCACGCCGGCGAGTTGAATGCCGCCCCGCTGCCGATCAGGAAGGTGAAAAGCAGCAGCAGCCACGGCGTGATGACGCCCGACCACGCGCAGATCGCCAGCGCGACCGACACGACCAGCATGAACACCTGCGCCCCCAGCATCATCCTGCGGCGGTCGAAGTTGTCCGCCATCGCCCCGGCCACCAGGGAAAACAGCATCACCGGCAGCGCCACCGAGGCCTGTACCAGCGCCACCATGTCGGCCGACTGCGCGATCGAGAGCATCAGCCAGGACGCACCGACCGACTGGATCATGCCGCCGAAGTGCGAAGAGATGCTGGCGAACCAGACCCTGCGGAAGATCGGGTAGCGCATCGCCGAGAGCGTCGTCGCGCGCTGCACTGGATCAGGTGGTTTGGGGGCGTTCTGCGCCATCAGGGGCCTGGCTCAAGGGAACGGCAGCAATGGTACGGTGCCACCCGCCCAACCGCACTTCAGCCCGCGACTGCAGGCCGGTGGCGGAAGCGCTCGCAACATTTGGCCGAATAGTGGAAAATGGCGGTCTGCGCGCCTGTAGCTCAGCTGGATAGAGTAGTGGCTTCCGAAGCCATTGGTCGGGGGTTCGAATCCCTCCAGGCGCGCCATTCAGTAGCGGACGCTTCCGACGGCCGGGCTTACCGGCCCGGGCGAATGGTTCGAACTCGCGCCCGCGTGTTCTATACTTGTCCGTCAGCTGTGGCCGGGTGGCCACGCGCCAGAATGGTGTCCCGTGCGCAATTACGACCTCGACTTCCTGAAGAAATTCTCTCTGGTGATCCTGTTCCTGGCAGTGGTAACCGGGGGACTGATCTGGCTGGCCGCGATGCTGCACCGTTCGGTGCCACCGCAGCCGTCCGAGACCGCGAACCTGACCCGGCTGGAGCGCATTGCCCCGGTAGGCTCGGTGTATGCCGGCTCCACCGGCGCGGCGGCACAGGCCGCGGCAGCTGCGGCGGCGCAGGCCTCGGCGGCATCGCAGGTGGCCTACGGCGGCACCCTGGACGGCGGCGAGATCTACAGCAACCTCTGCGCTGGCTGCCACACCAGCGGCGCCGGCGGCTCGCCCACCCTTATCCAGGCTGAGTGGGGTCCGCGTATTGCCCAGGGCCGCGACACCCTGATCCAGCACGCGATCGAAGGCTTCACCGGCAACACCGGCTTCATGCCGGCGCGCGGCGGCAACCCCGCGCTGAGCGACGAGCAGGTGATCGCCTCGGTGGACTGGATGCTGGACAACATCCAGTAATCCGCGCCAACGTACCGCTGAAAACGCCGCCTCCGGGCGGCGTTTTCGTGCCCGGACATTCTTTTCACCGCCACAAATCCTCGACGGCTACCCACCATGACCATGCAAGCACCCTCCGCGCTGATATCCGTCGCCCTGGCCTGCCTGCTGGCAAGCGCCTGTGCCCAGCCCGCCGCCGATCCCGGCACCGATGCCGTCACCCCCGTCGGTACGGTCCAGGGCGATGGCGAGCGCAGCCCGCTGGAAGGCGAAGAGGTGACGGTGGAAGGCGTGGTGACCGGCAACTTCGGCAAGCACCTGGGCGGCTGGTTCCTGCAGGGCGAAGCTGACGGCGATCCGGCCACGTCCGACGCGCTGTTCGTGCTCAGCGATGGCGACTCCCCGGTCCGGCGCGGCGACCGGCTGCGGATCCGCGGCCGGGTGCTGGAGCACGGCGAGGGCGACGCCACCCTGACCGCCCTGCAGCCCATGGAACAGGAGGTGCTTGAAGCGGATGCCGCCGTTGAACCCCTGGTTCTGCACGAGCCGCCGCAGGACTGGGAGCGGCTGGAAGGCATGCACGTGTGGATCCAGGCGCCGCTGACCATCAGCGGGCACCGCGACCTGGCCCGGGAAGGCGTGCTGGTCGCCAGTTTCAACGGACGCCTGCCCGCGCCCACCGAAATCGCCCGGCCCGGCGCGGATGCCCGCGCCCTGGCTGCTGACAACGCCCGTCGCAGCGTGCTGATCGACGACGCCATGCCGCACCGGAATCCACGCAACATCTGGTACCTGCCGGAGGGCCACCAGGCCCCGCGCACCGGCAGCGTGCTGACCGGCGTCCAGGCCGTGGTTGACCAGCGCGACGGCCAGTACCGGCTGCAGCTGATCGATCGGCCAGTGCTGCGCCCGGCCCCGCGCCCGCAACCGCCGGAGGTGGAAGGCGACCTGCGCCTGGCGGTGTTCAATCTGGAGAACCTGTTCAACGGTGACGGCCAAGGTGGTGATTTCCCCACCGCGCGGGGGGCACGCAGCGCCGATGAGTACGCCCGCCAGCTGGCACGCCTGCAAGCTGGCCTGCAAATGCTGGCGCCCGACATCGCTGCGGTGATGGAGCTTGAAAACGATGGCTACGGCCCGGACTCGAGCATCGCCCAGCTCGCCCTGGCCCTGGGCCCGGACTGGCGTTACGTGGATGCCGGCGAAGGCCCCGGCGATGACGCCATCCGCGTCGGCCTGCTATACCGCGCCTCGGTGGTTGAGGCCGTCGGCGCCCCCGTCACGCTGCAGGGCGGCCCCTTCAACACCCGCAGCCGCGTGCCGCTGGCGCAGGCATTCCGGGCCGGCAGCGGGCCGGCATTCACCGTGGTGGCCAACCACTTCAAGTCCAAGGGCTGCGGTGAAGCCGTCGGCCTCAACCGCGACCAGGACGATGGCCAGGGCTGCTGGAACGCGCTGCGCACGGATTCCGCGCGGCGTCTGGTGGCGTGGCTGGCCACGGACCCGACCGGGTCGGGCACCGGACTGGCGGCGATCGTGGGTGACCTGAACTCGTACGGCATGGAGGACCCGATCCGCCTGCTGCGCGATTCCGGCTGGCACGACGTGTATGCGGGCCGCGAATCCTACAGCTATGTGTTCCAGGCCCAGGCCGGCCGGCTGACCCACGCCTTCCTCAGCCCGGATTTCGCGCAGCGCCTGCGCGGGGCGGCCACCTGGCACAGCAACGCCGATGAGCCAACCAACGTCGGCTATCGTGCCGCCAACGGCTCGCAATCACTCGAGTCGCCGTGGCGCAGTTCGGATCACGATCCGGTCCTTATCGGCGTAGATGTACACCAGCCTTGAGTCCGTCCTCCCTGTCGCCACCAGTACAGCAGGCCCCTAGGGTCATCCCCACCTGTTCCGTTCCCGCACATCTCCTGACAATCAGTGCACCCAATACCATCTCCATGGAGTTGCACTGCCATGACCGAAATCCAGCAGAAGGCGTCCGAGATCCTCGATACCGGGGTCAGGTTTTGGATCATCAAGGACGATTACGAGCAGCGCATGGACGTGTTTGCCCAAGAACTGGAGCGCTTGCCAGCCGACCAGCGCGATGACCTGTTCGCGGAAATTCTCGACCAGGACTCCGGGGCACTGCATTCCTGGCTCACGGTAGACCGTCTCAACACTCTGGTCTCGGAGGGCACCATCACACAACGCGAGCGCGATGCGATCTTCGATGCCTTCGGCGAGGCCTACGTCAATGGGTCGGTCAGTTTTGAACAGGCGCGCGACTTTGTGAATGTGATGGGGGACGCGGTTGGACCGCTTGCCTCCGACGAGAACATCAATGCCCTGCTTGCCACCCTCACCGGTGCCAATGGCCCCGGTTCGACGGCCTTCATCGAAAAGTTCGCCGCCGACTTCCTCACCCATCATGTACTGGTCGAGAACATGCCCGAACCGCATACGCGGGCGGCCTGGGCCGGTATGCTCCTCAACGCGCTGGAGCAATCCGGCGGCTCCCAGTCGGTGCATGCCATGCTCTCCGGCTTGAGTGCGGAGCAGCGCAGCCACCTGCGTGACACCGTTTCCCAGCACGGCATGTCCTACGACACCGGAAACGACGGTCTGGGCAACGTGCGCGACCCAATGGCGATCCTTATCGAAGCCACCTCCTCGCACGGCACTACCGATGAAGTCATCGAACTGGTCCATTACATCAACGACCACTCGACCGACAATGGCCCCGGGAACCACTACTACACATACGAAAATCGCCCCTGGGGCGATCGCGCCGAAGCAGTGGCCGACCTGTTCCTGAACCATTCGGACGAAATTCTCGACCGCCTGACGGTCCCCAACCCCACCCAGACCACCGGCTCCACCAATGAGGGAAGCACCCCGGTGGGCGAGAACCTGTCCGCGCTGTCCAACCTGGTGCGGATGACCGCACTGAACCCGGACAACCCGCTCGCGGCGCAGGCGATGGACCGGATTGGCGAATTCACCAGTGAAAACATCCGGCTCGGCAACATGTCCGACAGCATGGACGTGAACGGTGACGGCGTGGTCGACGGTAACGACAAGAGTGCCGTTGATGCCGGCGAAGGCCGCACCGCAATGATCGGCGCGGTGATGCAAGACGCCGTGTCATCGGGCTACGTCGACCTGCGCACTGATATCGCCGCCCGCGATGCCTTCATCGGCTTCCTGCTCGACACTGCCATTTCCGTTATCCCGGTAGGCGGCAAGTTTGCTTCCGGCCCGATATCGGAACTGGTTTCCGATGCACTCGGCGGGCTCTCCGAAGAGGTTCGCGACGCCATCGCCGACAAATTGGCCGAGCTTGGCAGCGGTGCGCTGACGGACGCACAGGGCCGCCTGACCAACGAGGCCAAGACCGCGATCATGGAGGCACTGCCCGAGGATTACAGCTATCTGGAAGGCATCAAGACCGAGTCCAACGGCTTCATCCAGGATGTGATCCTCAGTGCATCGAACTTCAGCTACGGGTTCACTGCGCAGATGAACGCGTACGGCGACTATATCGACGCCGCAAAGAACCCCCCTTCCTGAGCCCCTCCTTCAACCGGCCAGGCGCAGCCCCTCTCCGGGCGGCGCTCGGCCTGCAGCCGTGGGGCTGACTCGATCCAGGTGGTTTCCGGGGCCAACCACCTCCTTGCAACACCGGATCGCCTATCATTTCCGCCATGACCAACCCCACTTTCCCCATCCAATCCGGCACGTTGACGCTGCCCGGGCCCTCCGGCGCACTGGAAGTGGCCGTCGACTTTCCCGACGAAGATGTAGCGGCCCTGCCGCTCACCGTGATCGTCTGCCACCCGCTGCCCACCGAGGGCGGCACCATGCACAACAAGGTCGTGACCATGACCGGGCGCTCGCTGCGCGAGCTGGGCGCCACCACGGTGCGCTTCAACTTCCGCGGCACGGGTGAGTCGGAAGGCACGTTTGACGAAGGCCGCGGCGAAGTCGATGACCTGCGCGCAGTGGCCGCCTGGGTACGCGCGCAGCGTCCGGGCCAGCGCCTGTGGCTGGCCGGTTTCAGCTTCGGCGCCTACGTCAGCCTGGCCGCCGCGGCACAGATCGAGCCGGGCATGCTGATCTCCATCGCGCCGCCCGCCGGACGCTGGGATTTTGATTCCATCCAGCTGCCCACCTGCCCGTGGCTGGTGATCCAGGGCGAAGAAGACGAGATCGTTGATCCGCAGGCCGTGTACGACTGGCTGGACGAAACCGACGCCTCCGCCGAGCTGGTACGTATTCCCGACAGCGGGCACTTTTTCCACCGCAAGCTGATGGACCTGCGCGGCGCGGTCAAGAACGGAGTGCGCCAGCACCTGCCGGCCGCCGAGGCGTGACCCGCTGCCGGCAATGATCCCTTCGCAGGCCTACGACGCCGGCGTTGCCGCAGGCAGCTGGCAGGACGACCCCGCCCAGCGCGCGGTGCTGGTTGAACTTGATCGCATCCACGCGGCCGTTTCGCGCCCGCCGGCGCGGCGCGGCCTGCTGGACCGGCTGCGCGGCGCCAGCGCCGACGAGCCCATCGAGGGCCTGTACCTGTGGGGCGGCGTTGGCCGCGGCAAGACTTTCCTGGTCGATCTGCTGCACGCCGGCCTGCCGCTGCCCGACCTCAAGGGCGCGGATCTGGCCGCTGCCGGCGCCAGCGACGAAGGCCGCGCCACGCCCGTGGGCAGCGCGGGCAAATACCGCACCCACTTCCACCGCTTCATGCGTCAGGTCCACGACCAGCTGCAGGCACACGGCGGCGAGCGCGACCGCCTCGCGCTGATCGTGCAGGGCTGGCGTCGGGCCGGCCTGCGGGTGCTGGTGCTGGACGAGTTCTTTGTCGGCGACATCGGCGACGCCATGATCCTGGCGCGCCTGCTGGAGCGCATGTTCGCCGAAGGCATCGTGCTGGTGACCACCTCCAACGTGGCCCCACCCGACCTGTACCGCGACGGCCTGCAGCGCGCGCGCTTTCTGCCGGCGATCGCGCTGATCCAGGCGCACTGCCGCGAGCTGTATATCGAAAGCGAAACCGACTACCGCCTGCGCGCATTGACCCGCTCGCCGGTCTATCGCACTCCGCTGGATGAAGGTGCCGACGCCTGGCTGCGGACCCGCTGGCATGAACTGGGCGGCAACGATGCGCACCGCGACAGCGGTATCGAGCTGGAAGGGCGCCGGATCCCGGTACGCGCGCGCTGCCCGGGCATGGCCTGGTTTGATTTCAACGCCCTGTGCGAAGGGCCGCGCGGATCGAACGACTACATCGAGATCAGCCGCGAATTCCACACCCTGCTGCTGGGTGGCATCCCGGTATTCGATGGCCTGCGCGACGATTCCGCACGCCGCTTCGTGAATCTGGTGGACGAACTCTACGACCGCCAGGTCAAGCTGGTGTGCACCGCTGCCGACGAGCCGCCGGCCCTGTATGCGGGCGAACGCCTGGCCGGCGCGTTCGAGCGCACCGCCTCGCGCCTGATTGAAATGCGCAGCGCCGAATACCTCGCCACGCCGCATCGCTCCTGAAAGCCGCCCGGCTGGCGGACCACAACATTTTGCGTTGACAAATTCGCAGGCCACGATATGTTGTGCCGGTCGGTTCCGGCGGTGGCTATCCGCCGGATGAAAAGGGAAGCCGGTGACGCCTGTCCATGTGGAGCGTATTCCACCCGGACCGGCCATTCCGGCGCTGCCCCGCAGCGGTAATTGGGAACGACCCCGCCACACAGCACTGGGACCCCGGGTCCTGGGAAGCGGCGGGCAAGGTGGAGGCGACGCGCCTCCGTGCCCATGAGTCCGAAGACCTGCCGACAGCCGCGCGCAAGCACGTCGCGCGGTGCCGGCTGCGGATTCTCCGGGGGGAGATGGCTGGCGAAGCATGCGATATGCGCGACCGCCTGATTCCCCGGCTGTCGCCGTCCATGCGACGCCGCTTTCCCATCCTGTGACGAAACCGCCTGCCCGAGGGGGCAAGGCCGCGACGACGCCTGCGTCGGCGCGCGCCCGTGCCCTTCACCGCCTGTCGGGAACAGGCGGATGTGCGCAACCGATCCGGGAGACAGCCATGACCATCGACAGCTCCACCGCCACCGCCAGCCCGGAGATTCCCGCGCAGGCCGCCGACGCTCCCGACACCGGAGCGACCACTTGGATCACCAAGGAAGCCGGCAACCGGCGCATGCCCTACGATCGCGCCCGCCTGGAGCGCGCCATCGACCGGGTCCACGCCGGTTTCCCGCAGCTGGACGTCGCCGACTACAAGGCCAGCGTGTTCGGCTTCGTCGAGCGCAAACAGTCGGTCAACGCCGACGACCTGGTGGATCACCTGATCCGGGAAGCCGAGGCCCGCGTGGACGTGGCCGCGCCGGAGTGGGAATTCTTCGCCGCGCGCCTGTACCTGCACCGGCTGTACAAGCGCGCCGGTCGCAACCGCTTCTACGACGTGGGCGAAAAGTACGGCTCCTACGTGGGCCTGCAGGAGAGCCTGGCGGACCGCAACATCTATTCCAACGACATCCTGCGCGCCTACACCAAGCAGGAGCTGGAGCAGGCCGGGCGCATGATCGATCCGGACCGCGACCTGCTGTTCACCTACAACGGCCTGTACCTGCTGGCCACCCGCTATCTGGCCACCGACACCGCCCGCAGCGTGTACGAGCTGCCGCAGGAGCGCTGGCTGACCATCGCCCTGTACCTGATGCAGGACGAGGGCGGCCCCACCCCGGCCCAGCGCGAACGGCGCATGCAGCTGGTGGGCGAGGCGTACTGGGCGCTGTCGAACCTGTACATGACCGTGGCCACGCCCACCCTGCAGAACGCCGGCAAGGTGGGCGGGCAGCTGTCGAGCTGCTTCATCGACACGGTGGAGGACTCGCTGCAGGGCATCTACGACTCCAACACCGACATTGCCCGCGTGTCCAAGGGCGGCGGCGGCGTAGGCGCCTACATGGGCTACGTGCGTGCATCGGGTTCGGCGATCCGCGGCGTGCCGAACTCCTCCGGCGGCGTGGTGCCGTGGATCAAGCAGCTCAACAACACCGCGGTGTCGGTGGACCAGCTCGGCCAGCGCAAAGGTGCGGTGGCGGTGTACCTGGACGTGTGGCACCGCGACATCGAGGCGTTCCTGGACCTGCGGCTCAACAACGGCGACCAGCGCCTGCGCGCGCACGACGTGTTCACCGCGGTGTGCATCCCGGACCTGTTCATGGAGGCGGTGGAGCGGCGCGGCGACTGGTACCTGTTCGATCCGCACGAGGTGCATCGGATCAAGGGCTGGTACCTGCAGGACTTCTTCGACGAGAAGAAGGGCGAGGGATCGTTCCGCGACAGGTACGCCGAGGTGGTGGCCGACGAGCGCATCAGTCGGCGCACGATGAAGGCCATCGACATCTTCAAGCGGATCATGCTGAGCCAGCTGGAGACCGGCAACCCGTTCATGTTCTACCGCGACGAGGTCAACCGGAAGAACCCGAACAAGCATGCCGGCATGGTGTATTCGTCCAACCTGTGCACAGAGATCCTGCAGAACATGAGCCCGACCACGCTCATGCAGGAAATCATCTCCGGCAACCAGATCGTGACTACCCGACAGGCCGGCGACTTCGTGGTCTGCAACCTGTCATCGATCAACCTGGGCCGGGCGCTGGTGCTGCAGGACGGGCAAGGTGATCTGATCACCAACGTGCTGGAGCGGCTGATTCCGATCCAGGTACGCATGCTCGACAACGTGATCGATCTCAATCAGCTGCCGGTGCCGCAGGCCACCATCACCAACCGCAAGTACCGGGCGATCGGCCTGGGCACGTTTGGCTGGCACCACCTGCTGGCGCTCAAGGGCCTCCACTGGGACACACCCGAGGCCGAGGAGTTCAGCGACACCCTGTACGAGCGCATCAACCGGCTCACCATCCAGGCCAGCATGCAGCTGGCGAAGGAGAAGGGTGCCTACCCGACCTTCCCCGGCAGCGACTGGCACAGCGGCGTCTATTTCCGCGACCGCGGCTACAACAGCCCGCAGTGGCTGGACCTGGCCGCGCAGGTGGCGGTGAACGGCCTGCGCAACGGCTGGCTGATGGCGGTGGCACCGAACATGTCCACGGCCCAGATCGCCGGCTCCACCGCCTCCATCGACCCGATCTATTCCGCGTTCTACTACGAGGAAAAGAAGGATTACCGGCGGCCGGTAGTGGCGCCGGGACTGTCGCTGGAAACCTGGCCGTATTACGAAAAGGGCGGCTACCGGCTCGACCAGTTCGCCTCGGTACGCCAGAACGCGCGCCGCCAGCGCCACATCGACCAGTCGGTGAGCTTCAACTTCTACGTGCCCAGCACCATCCGCGCCAGCACCCTGCTGGAGCTGCACATGACCGCCTGGCGTGAGGGGCTGAAGACCACCTATTACGTGCGCTCGAACGATATCGATATCGCCGAATGCGAGTGGTGCACGTAACGCCAACATCGCATTTGTAGGAGCGCGCCATGCGCGCGAAGCCGCGTGATCCATGGCAGACGCATATTTTCCGAATATCCAGGTGTCGGGGACGTAGCCCCGACCTACAAGAGACCGAACACCATGTCCGCAACTGCACCCACCACCTCCACGCCGCTTGAGCGCATCCGCATCCTCGAGCCGCGCCATCCCAACCGTTCGACCGGGATCATCAACGGCCGCACCAGCGGCATCCTCAACTGGAACGACATCCCGTACCCGTCGTTCTACCGCGCCTACAAGGAGCTCTCGACCAATTTCTGGATTCCGGACGAGGTCGACATGAAGGCCGATGCGCGCGAGTACGGCGATCTGTCGGCGCGCGAGAAAAACGCCTACGACTCGATCATCGGGCTGCTGGCCACGCTGGATTCTCCGCAGACCCGCTTCATCTACAACGTGGCCGAATACATCACCGATCCTGCGGCGCATGCCAACGCGGCGATCATTGGCCAGCAGGAAGTGATCCACAACGAGAGCTACAGCTACGTGCTGTCCTCGATCACCGATCTGGAAAACCAGAAGCGGATCTTCGAAATCGCCCGCACCCACCCCACTATCATCAGGCGCAACGCGCCGATCATGGGCTCGTACGACGACTTCATGCGCGAGAAGACCGCCGAAACCCTGCTGCGCTCGCTGATCCAGTCGTCGATTCTGGAAGGCATCAACTTCTATTCCGGCTTCGCCTATTTCTACAACCTGGTGCGCCAGAACCGCATGGCCGGCACCGGCAAGATCATCAGCTTCATCAACCGCGACGAGTTGGCCCATACCAAGTTCATCAGCGAGGTGATCCGCGCGATCGTGGGCGAGAACCCTGAGCTGCAGACCGATGAACTGACCGACTACGTACACGGCGCGTTCCGCCACGCGGTAGACCTGGAAATGCAGTGGACCGGCGAAGTGCTGGACGGTATCGACGGGATCAACGTGGACGAGATGATCCGCTACGTGCAGTACCGCGCGAACAAGATGGCCGGGATGCTGGGCATCGAGAGCCTGTACCCGGACTCGACCGACAACGTGATGCCCTGGATTCGCGCGTACGCCGACAACTTCACCGAAACCAAGACCGACTTCTTCGAGATGCGCAACGCCAGCTACAAGAAGACGAACGTCGATAACGGCTTCGACGACCTGTGACCTACGGACGACCGGTCACCACCCGACCGATCCGTGGCCGCCCGGGCGACCTATTCCACCCGGACGACCTGTCACTACCTGTAGGTCGGGGCTACGACCCCGACACCCCGGAACCCCAATCGTCGGGGGCGTAGCCCCGACCTACGTGATCCCATGCGTATCCTGATTGCCTACACCTCCCTGAGCGGAAACACCCGCGATCTGGCCCGCCTGGTGCAGGCGCGCTGCGAGGCGCTGGGCCACGCGGTGACCTGGATCGAGACCGACATGCAGGGCCTGGCCGCCGCCGGCCCGGACCCGCACCACGACCTGTACCTGCTCGGCGCCTGGAGCGACAACGGCGGCCGCACCCCGCCGGAAATGAAGCGCTTCATCGCCGAGCTGGTGAAAGCGGTCGGCAAGCCGCGGCAGCTGGCGGTGTTCGGCACTGGCGAGACCCAGTGGGGCGAGGAGTACTACTGCGGCGCGGTACGGCGCATGGCCGCATTTTTCGACACCGGCTACCCGCGCCTTGAGATTGAACAGATGCCACACGGCCAGCGCGATACATTGAAGATCGAACGCTGGACCGACCACGTGCTGGCGATTGCCGGCGACCCCGGCGCCACCCACACCACCATCCACAAGGCCACGCTCCATGCAGACCCTGCACGCCACATCGGCTGACGATTACCACGCCGCTTTCGCCGCCCATCCGCGGCTGCTGGTGGCTTACAGCAAGGACCATTGCCCCGGCTGCCGGATGCTGGAGCTGTCGCTGCAACAGTTCGCGGCAACCGCGGATGCCGAAGACCTTGCGCTGCTGAAGGTGAAGCTGGAAACCGTTGGCGAAGACTTCTTCCGCAGCCTGGGTCTGCGCCAGACACCCACCCTGTCGCTGTTCTGCGACGGCACGGAAGTCGCGCGCCTGCCGGGATTCCAGTCACCGCAGCAGATCACCCGGGCGGTCCGCGCCCACTTCGACCAGGTGCCGGCATGAGCGCGCCCGACGCCGCCATGCCCACCGAAGCACGCCTGCTGGAGATCGTGTTCCCCGACCACACCAACCACCTGGGCACGCTGTTTGGCGGCCAGGCGCTGGCGTGGATGGACAAGGCCGCCTTCATCGCCGCCTCGCGCTACGCCCGCCGCACGGTGGTCACCGCGCGCTCGGACCAGGTCGATTTCAAGCTGCCCATCCGCCAGGGCCAGCTGGTGGAAACCATCGCCCGGGTGGTGGAGGTGGGGCGCACCTCCATGCAGGTACAGGTGGAGCTGGTGGCCGAAGACCTGCTGAGCGGCAAGCGCGAAGTCTGTACCCGCGGCCGCTTCGTGATGATCGCCCTCGACGAATCCGGACAGCCCACCCCAATCGCGTAAACGCGCGCCACGCGCACGAAAAAGGCCGGCGTTTCTGGCGCCGGCCTTCTGGGGTACAGGTAAAGCGTATGAATCAGGCGATCGAGGCGCGGTAGATCGACTCGATCGACTCGTCCAGCGCGCGGTTGAACTCGTCGTCGCTGTGCTGGGCGGTCAGGCCTTCGGTCAGGGCGCGGCTGAAGCTCGCGATCACGCCCGGGTTCTTCGCCAGCTTGTCGTTGGCGTCGGCGCGGCTGTAGCCGCCCGAAAGCGCCACCACCTTCAGCACCGCCGGGTGATCAACGATCTCCTGGAAGAAGCCGTCCACGCTCGGCAGGGTCAGCTTGAAGATCACCGGGTTGTCGGCGCTGTAGCGCGACAGGCGCTCGAGGATGCCCTTCTTCATCTCGACTTCGATCGCTTCCTTGTCGGCGGCCTTGATATCCACTTCCGGCTCAAGAATCGGCACCAGGCCGGCGTCCAGCACCTGCTGGCCCAGGTCGAACTGCTGGTCCAGCACCGCGGCGATGCCTTCGGCGTTGTTGGACTTGATCACCGAGCGCTCCTTGGTGCCGAACACGCCCTTGGCCTTGGCCTTGGCCAGCAGCTCTTCCAGCCCCGGGATCGGCTTCAACAGCTGCACGCCGTTGGCCTCGTCTTCCAGGCCCTTGTCGATCTTCAGGAACGGCACCACGCCCTTGACCTGCCACAGGTAGGTGGCGGCGTCCTGGCCCTCGAAGCTGTCATCCAGGGTGCGCTCGAACAGGATCGCACCCACCACGCGGTCGGCGTTGAAGGCCGGGCTGGCGACGATGCGGGTGCGCATCTGGTGCACCAGATCAAACATTTCATCGTCGCTGGACCAGGCCGACGGCTCGATGCCGTAGAGGCCAAGCGCCCGGGGGGTGCTGCCGCCGCTCTGGTCGAGGGCCGCGATGAAACCCTTGCCGGAACCGATCCGGTCACGCTGCTGCTGATTGATTGCCACGTCGATATCCTGTCGTCTGGTGGAGGGGGAAGGCGGTCACACTCCGCAACCACCAATGATACCCCGCCGCCACAATCCCGGCCGGCCGCCGTCCCGCAACCACGCCGTTTCGCCTCGCACCCATGCCACCGGCCACCAGATAGGCCCGGCTCATGCATGACAGGTAAAATGGCGATCTTTTGGCCGCTGATGTGATGCAACTCCCGGTTTCCGCGCCCGGCGCGCCAACCTTCCTCCGCCTGCTTGCCCAGGCTTCCGGCACCCCGGCCAAGGCGCCGGCGCTGCCGCTCGCGCGCCAGCTGGGTGAATGGATCGACTGGACGCGGGCGGTCACCCTGTCGCGGGCGCTGGATGGCGAGGTGCAGCCTGCGGAATCCGGCGCCACGCCCGATCAGGACACCCTGCTGGAGGACTGCGCGCGGATCCGGGCCGAGCTCGAAGAATCCATCAACAAGGGTCCGGCGCCCGCTCGCGCCAGCGCCGGTTTCACCCCCTGGCAGCAGCACATCGTGGCGATGCAGCGCGCGATGCAGACCGCCACCGGCTACCTGCGCGGTGATCTGCGCGAGCTGCTGGCCGCCGGCTCGCCCGCCCAGGCCCGCCTGGCCGAGGTAGACGCCGCCATGGAAGCCGCCCTGAGCCCGCGCGAGCATGCGCTGCTGCAGCCGGTGACGGCAGCGCTGGGCACGCGCTTCGAACTGCTGGAAAAAAATGCCGCGGCGGGCCCGGCCCCCGATGCCGCACTGCCCGCACCTGATTCCGAAGCCGAACCACCCGCCTGGGTGACGGCCTTCCGCCACGAACTGCGCGACCTGCTGCTGGCCGAGCTGGACCTGCGCTTCCAACCCGTCGAAGGCCTGCTCGCGGCCCTTCGCAGCGCCTGATCAAGGACAACATGAACACCAAACACCTGGGCGTTTCCGTATTCGTGCTCGGCCTGGCCGCAGTGGCCTGGGTCGGGCTGGGCTATCTGGGCAGCAACCTGCCGGCCCTACTGGTGACCCTGCTGATCGCGGCGCTGTATCTGGTCGGCGCGCTGGAGCTGTATCGCTACCACCAGGCCACCGCCACGCTGGACAGTGCACTCGGTGCGCTCGACGGAGAAACGCCTCTGCTCGAATCGTGGCTGCAGGGCCTGCATCCGTCCCTGCGCAGCCCGGTGCAGCTGCGGATTGAAGGCGGGGGCAGCGGCCTGCCCATCCCCGCGCTCACGCCCTACCTGGTCGGCATGCTGGTGCTGCTGGGCATGCTCGGCACCCTGCTGGGCATGGTGCTGACCCTACGCGGCACCGGCATGGCGCTGCAGACCGCCACCGACCTGCAGGCGGTGCGCGATTCGCTGGCCGCGCCGGTCAGCGGCCTGGGGGTGGCGTTTGGCGCCTCGATTGCCGGTGTGGCCAGTTCCGCTGCGCTGGGCCTGATGTCGGCACTGGTGCGGCGTGAGCGCATCCAGGTGGTCGAACGGCTGGATGCCCACATCGCCACCACCCTGCGCACCCATTCCAGCGCCCACGCCAGCGCCCACCAGCGCGGACAGGCGCTGGAACTGCTGCAGGCCCAGACGGCCACCATGCCCGCGCTGGTGGAGCGGCTGGAATCGATGATGGCCGCGCTGGAACAGCAGTCGCAGGCCGCGCACGAGCAACAGGCCCGGCAGCAGGAAGCCTTCCACGCGAGCACCCGCAGCGCCTACGAACAGCTGGCCGGCTCGGTCGGCCAGTCCCTCAAAGACAATGCCGCCGAAGGCGCTCGGCTGGCCGGGCAGGCGCTGGTACCGGTGATGGAATCGGCGATGGCGGAGCTTTCCCGCCAGGCCGGCACCGTGCACGAACAGGTCACCGCCAGCGCCCGGACCCACCTGGAGGCCGTCTCCGCCGAAGCGGCCGGCATCACCCGCCAGGCCGCCGCCATGCAGGAGCAGACCGCCGCCAGCGCCCGTGAGCACCTTGCTGCAGTCAGCGCCGAGCTCGCCGACAGCACCGCCCGCATCACCGCAAGCTGGCAACAGGCCCTCAGCGGACAGGCCGATGCCAGCCAGGCCCAGGCGGCGGCTCTGCGCGAGGCGCTGCAGGCCTTTGAAACCGGCTACAGCCAGCGCGCCGAGACGCTGCTGGAGCGTATCGGCCAGCGCATGCAGGCGATCAGCGACGGCACCGCCGCCGGTTGGGAGCAGGCGCTCGCCACGCAGCAGGCAGGCCATGAGGCGCTGATGACCCGCCAGCAACAGGCGCTGGACAGCACCGTGGAAGGTTTCACCAGCCAGGCCGGCGCACTGCTTGCCGGCGTCGGCGAAACGCACGAAAGACTGCAGCAGACCCTGGCCGAGCGCGACGAGGAACGTCTGGCCGCCTGGCGCGACAGCCTGGCCGGCATCAGCGAGCAGCTCGGGGCGCAGTGGGCCGGCATCAGTGAAGAGCTGCGCGGCCAGTGGACGGCACTCACCGAGCAGAACCGCACCCACGCCAGCGACACCGTGGCCGAGATCTCGCGCCTGATGGAAGCCGCCGCCGAAGGCCCACGCGCCGCCGCCGAAACCATTGCCGAGCTGCGCCAGACCCTGTCCGACAGCATGGAGCGCGATGCCGCCATGCTGGAGGAGCGCACCCGCATGCTGGAAACGCTCGACACCCTGCTCACGGCGGTCAACAGCGCTTCCGGCGAACAGCGCGCGGCCATCGACGCCCTGGTCACCACTTCTTCCGACCTGCTGGAACGGGTTGGCAGCCGATTCGGCGACCAGATTGAGGCTGGCGAGAACCGGCTCGAGGAAGCCTCCACCCGGCTGGCCGAGGGCGTGGAGCAGGTGGCCGGGCTTGGCACGTCACTCGGCGACGCCGTGCAGGCGTTCTCCGACAGCAGCACCGGACTGGTCGAACGCCTGCAGGCCATCGAAGGCGCGCTGGAACGCTCGCTGGAACGCAGCGACGAACAGCTGGCTTACTACGTGGCCCAGGCCCGCGAGGTGGTGGATCTGAGCGTGCTCAGCCAGCGCCAGATCATCGAGAATCTGCAGCAGCTGGCTGCGCAGGACGAAAGGCCCGCGCCTGTGGAATCCACCGGAGCCGACCGCGCATGAGCGGCGCGCTGCAGGGCGGCGACGATTCCGCCACGCCGATCTGGGCCGCCTTCGGCGACCTGATGGCGGTGCTGCTGGGGGCATTCGTACTGATCCTGGTCGGCGTGATCGGGGTGCAGCTGCATCTGGAAATCCAGCTGCAGGAGGAAGTGGCCCAGCGCGAGGTCGAACAGCAGCGCCGCCAGACCCTGGAGCAGGCGCTGGCCGCGCCGCTGGCTGCCGGCCGCATCACCCTGGCCGACGGGCGCATCGGCATCAGCGGCAGCCTGCTGTTCGCCCACAACTCCGACCAGCTGCAGGGCGAAGGCGCCGACCTGCTCGACGACCTGGCCGGCCCGCTGGGCGAGTACCTGGCCGGGCGCGAGGAGATCCTGATGGTCAGCGGCTTCACCGATGACCGCCCGGTGCACGCCACCAACCTGCGCTTTGACGACAACTGGGACCTCTCGGCCCAGCGCGCGCTCACCGTGACCCGGGCGCTGGTGGATCGCGGCGTGCTGGCGTCATCGGTCTTCGCCGCCGCCTTTGGCGACCGCCACCCGGTGGCCTCCAACGACGACGCCGATGGCCGCGCACGCAACCGCCGGGTGGAAATTGCCCCGGTGCCGCGCCAGGGCCCGGCCCCCGCCAATGGCTGAGCAGGGCAGCTCCCTCACCGGCCTGGTCGCACAGATGGGCGAACACGCCCGCCAGCGCAACGACGCCCTTGCCGCGCTGGGGCTACCGGTGGGCGAGTATCCGGCGCTCCCCGCCGTCGAGGATTTCCGCCGCCTGTGGGCCACCCAGCGCCAGCAGGCCCAGCTGCGCGCGTCGATGCAGCCACCGCCCGCCGACGCCGGCCCACTCAACTCCGCCAGCCTCGCCCACCGTGCCCTGGCCGCCATGCACGACAGCTCACCCGGCTACCTGCAGCACTTCATGACCTGGCTGGACGCCCTGGCCTGGTTGGACCGGCTGCAGGCCTCCGGTGGCCTGACTCCGGCAGGCGACAAGCCTGCCAGGCACGCCGCCAAGCCCCCTACCCGTAAGCGCAAAGGGAGTCGCGCTTGAAGGCAGCCAGTCTGGAAGCAGGTGGTGTCTCCACACCTTGATGTGGCTGGTCACAGCCCGGGGTGAAACCACGTGAACGCCACCAACCGGACACCTCCCCCGGTTTGCGAGACGAGTCCCAACCGGCCGACCCCACCGTGGAGTGAGGGAAAATATGAAATCCCCTGCACCGCAAAATCGGTCCTCATTTCTTCCACCACCGGACTGAACGTGCCATCGGGCAAACGGGTAAAGCTGCCCAGGACTGCTCCCTCCGATGTAGCCCACAGCCCGATCAACGTCTCTGTCACCTGGCCCTCGACACGGCGTCCGCCGATCCGTTCGGCCATCAGGAACCGGCCGCCTGCCAACTCGGGATGCGGGTCCGTGGGTTCGAGCGTATGCATGCGGAACGGAAGGTCTACCGGCACGATCCGGCCCTCGGCCGTGATTTTTCCCACCGTAGACGGCTGGACATACACCAGCTCCATGACGAAGCGTGCGATCCGCTCTGCGCATGGACCGTCCACCCGGTGCGAGATCGTTGGACTGAAGGTTCCGCGACCATCCGGTATGGAGATGCCCTGCAGCGCTTCGCTTGTCGACAGGGGCAGCGCCTGGAGATCCGCGAACACCGCCTCTGCCCTGTCACAGGGTGCGGATGCTGCAGTCTCAGGCATGCGCTCAAATCTGGCGCAACCGCCTGTGAGCGCTGCCAGCATCAAGGCAGGAACGAATGCTGCTCGCCATCCAATCATTCGAGTGTCATCCCCATCCCATCAATCCATCACATGTAATAGCAGGCTGCACGTGGCCTTGCGAGCGTTGATGGTGGGATGGTCCAGCAGGAAAGGCCGACCGCTAGAATCCCTTGCGAACCGCTCCTCCACAGGGACCACCCCCATTGATGACTGCCCGGATGCCACGATGCTGGCGCGTGACATGGCGCGCGGCCTCCCGCCTGGGAATACTGCTGATCGGCGCCTGGGGCGCGCTGGCGCTGTGGTTCCAGGCGCCCGGCCCGGTGCCGCGGCTGGTTCTTGGGGCGTGGTGCGCGCTCACTGTGCTGGCACTGGCAGCACCATGGCTGCCGCGCGGGCGCCGTGCTGCTCACCTGCTGGCGGCGGCCGGCCTGGCGCTGCTGCTGGCCTGGTGGACCACGCTGCAGCCTTCCCATGAGCGGGTATGGGCCGACGATGTCGCCCGCCTGCTTGAATCGGAAGTGGAGGGCAGCCGCGTGGTGCTGCGCAACGTGCGCAATTTCGACTGGCGTACGGAAACCGATTACAGCGCCCGCTGGGAAACCCGCGAATACAACCTGGACCAGCTGGCCACGGCCGATCTGATCCTGTCGTACTGGATGGGCCCGCATATCGCCCATACGCTGGTGTCGTTCGGATTCGACGATGGCCGCCAGCTGGTGTTCTCGCTGGAGATCCGCAAGGAGCAGCACGAAGCGTTCTCCGCCATCGGCGGGTTCTTCCGCCAGTTCGAGACCGTGCTGGTGGCCGCCGATGAGAACGACATCGTGCGCACCCGCACCAATGCCCGCGGCGAGGACGTGTACCTGTACCGGCTGGATGTCGAGCGCGACGCGCTGCACCGACTGTTCCTGGGCTATCTGGACGAGGCGGAATCCATCCGCCGCGCACCGCGCTTCTACAACACCCTGACCAGCAACTGCACCACCATCATCTACCAGCTGGCGCGCGGCATTGCCCCCGCGCTGCCACTGGACTACCGGCTGCTGCTGTCGGGCTATTTCGCCGAATACGTCCATGATGTCGGCGCACTGGTGCCTGGCCACGACTACGCCCAGCTGCAGGCCGCCGGCCGCATCAGCGACCGTGCCAGGGCCTTCACCGGCCCACCCGAAGACTTCCCCGAAGCCATCCGCGCCGGCGTGCCCGGCATCAAGGAACCCGCGCGCCCATGACCCTCCTGCAACGTGTGCTCGCCGCAAGCCTGCTTGTCTCCGCGCTGAGCAGCTGCGCGATCCTGCGCGAGTTCCAGCCGGCCGTGGCGCTGGAAGCGATGACGCCCGGCGAGTACATCGCCCTGCAGCGCGGTGACATCCTCACCAGTGGCCAGCTCAGTTCGTCCACCGCGCAGACGATCCGGGTGACCGGCCTGGACCAGAGCGACTGCACCGCCCCATCGGCCGGGTGCATCGACGCGATGTCCAACGCCACCGGCCTGGGTGACGAGCGCCAGCTGTCGACCCTGGCCGAGCTGTGGCTGCAGCACGCGATCTCACTGGAGGAGGGCGTTCCGGATACGCGCCTGCAGGCCTGGATGGAGGCCGTCCGCCACGCCTACGCCTACCTGTTTTTCACCGGTCGCGCGCCGGGCGAGCGGGCGTTCGAGGACCGCCAGACCCAGGTGCGCGACTGGTACAACTACGCCGTCCAGGAGGCTTCCACCCTGCTGTTCGAGGAAAACATGGTCCAGCAGGCGGCCGATGCGGATGCAGGCCTGTCGCATGACAGCGACATGCAGCGCGCCGGCTGGACGTTCCATCTTGACCTGACCAGCGTGCGCCTGCCGCAAAGTGACGGCCCGCCGCGGGAACTGCTGCCGGCAGCGTCGCTGGGCTTCACCGGCCTGCGCAGCATCTGGCGCCGCGACGGCTTCGGCGCCGAGCTGGTGGCGGTCATGGACAGCGCGTCGACGACGACTCCCGGACGCAGTCCGGATCCGCCCGCGTGGAGCGAAATGCCCTCGCCGGGCATCACCGTGCTGTTCCGCTTCGACAACGCGGACCTGGCCACGGTGCTGGCGGCAGACGAGGTGCGGGTTGAAGTGCACGATCCGTACGCCAGCGACAGCATCGTGGTGAACGGTCAGCGGGTACCGCTGGCGGCCAACTTCACTGCCGGCTACGGTTTGTGGCTGGCCCGCTCGGGCTTCAACCTGGAATCGCTGCGCACGCTGTTCGGCCGCGAGGACGGCATCAGCCGCCCGCACCTGTACCTGATGCAGCCCTACGATCCGGACCGGCGCATCATCCTGATGCTGCACGGCCTGGCCAGCAGCCCGGAGGCGTGGGTCAACCTGGCCAACGAGATCCAGGGCGACGAGGAGCTGCGGCAGAACTTCCAGATCTGGCAGATCTACTACCCCACCAACGTGCCCGTGGTGCTCAACCACGCCGCCATCCGCGGCCTGCTGGCCGACGCGCTGGAACATTTCGATCCGGGCCGCACCGCAGCCGCGTCGCAGGACGTCGTACTGATCGGCCACAGCATGGGCGGGCTGATTTCCCGGCTGCTGGTTTCCAGCGCCGACACCCAGCTGTGGGAATGGTTCCAGACCGGACGCGACATCGACCCGGCGCGCCTGGAGCGCATCCGGCCACGGCTCGATCCGATGCTCCGGTTCGAACCCTTCCCCGGCATCTCGCGCGCGGTCTTCATCGCCACGCCACACCGGGGCACCGACGTGGCCGGCAACACCTTGGGTCGCTGGATTTCACGCCTGGTACGCCTTCCGCTGACCCTGGTCGAAGAGCTGGGCGATGCCCTGCAGGTGTCGAGTGCCCACGCCGCCGACGGCTCCGCAGACGACCCAGGGCGCCTGTCCACCAGTATCGACAACCTCGATCGCAACGACCCGTTCGTACGCGCCGCCGCAGACCTGTCGATCTCCCCCACGCTGCCCTACCACTCGATCATCGCCCGCACCGATCCCACGGTGCCGCTGGAGCAGTCCGACGACGGCCTGGTGCCCTACCGCAGCGCGCACCTGCCGGAAGCGCTGTCGGAGGAAGTCATCACCTCCGGGCACAGCGTGCAGCAGACCGCGCTGGCGATCCTGGAAATCAGGCGCATCCTGCAGCTGGATCTGGACCAGCGGCAGCGCCGCTGAACCGGAAGCCCGGAAATAAGAATGCCCGGAGGGGAGGTCCGGGCATTCCGTGCAGACAGATGGGAGAGAGGACATCGGCGCTGCAGGTGCCATTCTCCGGACCCTGCGTTACAGCGTGATGTCGGTCCCGTTATGTTGTCGTCAGCCTTCCGCCTGCGGCGCCGCTGCGGTGCCACCGCTCTGGCGCTTGCGCAGCCAGTACATCGCGGTCAGCACCAGCAGCCACACCGGGATCAGCAGGGTCGCCGTGCGGATTCCCGGGGTGAACCACATCACCGCCAGGATCCCGGTCAGGAACACCAGGCACAGCACGTTGGTCACCGGCGCGCCGGGGCTGCGGAACGCCGGGGTGCGGCCCTCGGCCAGCATCCGGCGGCGGAACATCAGGTGGGTGATGGAAATCATCGCCCAGTTGATCACCAGCGCCGCCACCACCAGCAGCATCAGCATGCCGAACGCGCCTTCAGGCATGAAGAAGTTGATCAGCACCACCGCCGCGGTCGCCGCTGCCGACACCGCCAGCGCCGCCACCGGCACCCCGCGCCTGTTCACCCGCCCCAGCGCCTTGGGTGCGTTGCCCTGCAGGGCCAGGCCGTAGAGCATCCGGCTGTTGCAGTACACGCAGCTGTTGTAGACCGACAGCGCAGCGGTCAGCACCACCACGTTGAGCACCGTCGCCACCGCGGTCGCGTCCAGCGAATGGAAAATCATCACGAACGGGCTGCTGCCCTCTTCCACCAGATCCCACGGGTACAGCGCCAGCAGCACGCCCAGCGCGCCGATGTAGAAGATCAGGATGCGGTAGATGATCTGGTTGGTGGCCTTGGGGATGGTCTTGCCCGGGTTGTCGGCCTCGGCCGCGGTAATCCCCACCAACTCCAGCCCGCCGAAGGAGAACATGATCACCGCCATCGCCATCAGCAGCCCGCTCACCCCGTTGGGGAAGAATCCGCCCCGGTCCCACAGGTTGCTGATCGACGCTTCCGGCCCGCCGCTGCCGCTGGCCAGCAGCCACGCGCCAAAGCCGATCATGGCGACGATCGCCGCGACCTTGATGATCGACAGCCAGAATTCCATCTCCCCGAACAGGCGCACGTGCAGCAGGTTGATACCGTTGACGAACACGAAGAACGCCAGCGCAGATGCCCACACCGGGATCTCCGGCCACCAGTACTGCACGTAGATGCCGATCGCGGTCAGCTCGGCCATGCTTACCAGCACGTACAGCGCCCAGTAGTTCCAACCCGACAGGAAGCCGGCGAACTCGCTCCAGTAACGGTTGGCGAAGTGGCTGAACGAGCCGGCCACCGGCTCCTCGACCACCATCTCGCCCAGCTGGCGCATGATCAGGAAGGCGACGATGCCGGCCACCGCGTAGCCCAGCAGCATCGACGGCCCGGCCAGGCTGATCGCGGTCGAGGTGCCCAAAAACAGGCCGGTACCGATCGCGCCGCCCAGGGCGATGAGCTGGATGTGCCGGTTCTTCAGCCCGCGCGAGAGGGTGTTGTCTTCTGCTGCCTCGTTCATGCTGCCTGTGGCGTGCCCGGAAAGGATCGAAGGATACGCCAACGCGTGCGCCGGCACCCGGGCCCTTCCACCTATACTCGACCGCGGGTCGGTTCACAGGACGAGAGCTGGATGAGCATGCTGCGCAGGATCATTCGAGGCTTCGCTGCGGCTGCAACCGCAGCTGCCATTTTCCCCACATCCGTTTGCGCCGGGACGGCCGTGCCGGGACTTCAGTTCTCCCACCACGATTGGGAGCTGGCGTGCGACAACACCGGCACCTGCCGTGCGGTGGGGTATCCGAAAGATAGCGACGCATATGGCGCCGCGCTGCTGCTCACGCGCCCGGCAGGTCCGCAGGCCGCAGTAAGCGGCCGGCTGATGCCAAAACACTATGACCTGGAGGAAGTCCCGGCGCAGTTGCGGCTGACCATCGATGGCACCGATCTGGGCGAAGTGGTGGTGGGCCAACAGGACGACGCCGAACTCACCGGCGACCAGGTCCTGGCGCTGCTGCGTGCTCTGCTGCGGGACACCGAGATCGTCGCCATCGACGTGGCGCTGGGGCTCCGCATGCCGGTATCGGATGCCGGCGCGACGGCGGTGCTGCTGAAGATGGATGAGGTACAGGGACGGCTTGGCACGCCGGGCGCACTGGTGCGGCGCGGCGATCGCAATGAAGACGAAGTTCCGGCGGCACATCCGATCCCGATCGTGCGGATCCCGGCACTGCCGGCGCCGCGGCCCGGGGACGCGGCCGTGGGTGAGGATCCGGCCTTGCGCACTGCGCTGGCCCGCACCAGGGGTGAGCACTGCGACCGCATCAACGACGAGGAAGCCCTCGACACGCCGATCATGATCGAACGCCTGGACGACACCCACCTGCTGGCATCGGGCCTGTGCTGGCGCGCAGCGTACAACGAGGGTTACGGCTACTGGGTGGTCAGCGACAGCGCGCCCTACGCGGCGCAGCTGGTCACCGATTCGGGTAGCGATCACGCGGATGGCGTGGTCCATGCCAGCCACAAGGGGCGCGGCCTCGGGGACTGCTGGTCATCCGAGGCCTGGGCCTGGGACGGCAGCGGGTTCGTGGCCGTGGCCCAGTCAACCACCGGGATGTGTCGGCTCATGGCCCCCGGTGGTGCCTGGCGCCTGCCCACCCTGGTCACTGATCTGCATCCGGCCACGCCCTGACCAGGCAAATCCCGACCACCAGGCATCCCGCATGCTTTCGCGGGCAAACTCAATCCAGCGGAAGACGCCGCAGCACTCCGCGACTCAGGCCAGAAAATCCGCCAGTGCAGCGCTGAAGGCCTCGGCCGATTCGATGTTGACGATGTGCCGGCCGGGCAGCGACACATGCTGGCCGTCGGCCACGCCATCGGCGATCGCCTGCAGGTCGTCCGGGGTGCAGACCGGGTCGTCATCGCCGGAAATCGCCAGCACCGGCACGCCGATGCGGTTGATCTGCGCGCGCAGGTCGGCGCCAGCCAGCGCGGCGCAGCAGCCGGCGTAGCCCTCGGCGGAGACTGCGGCAAAGCGCGCCAGGATGTCTTCCACCACATCCGGGTTGGCGGCAATGAAGTCAGGGGTAAACCAGCGGTCGTCAGTCGCATCGAGCAGCGGCGCCAGGCCCTTGTCCTGCACCAGCGCAATGCGCTGGTTCCAGCTTTTGGCAGTGCCGATCTTCGCAGCGGTGGCGCACACCACCAGCCGTTCGATCCGCTCGGGCGCATGGATGCCGAGCCACTGGCCCACCAGTCCGCCGATCGACAGCCCGCAGAAGTGGGCGCGCTCGATCTCCAGCGCGTCCATCAGCGCCAGTACGTCGCCACCCAGATCGGCCAGCGTGTACGGACCCGTCGCGGCGGTGGACTGGCCGTGGCCGCGGCGGTCGTAACGCAGCACCCGGAAGCGCGTGGACAGCGCCTCGACCTGCGCGTCCCACATGTGCAGGTCCGTGCCCAGCGAGTTGCAGAACACCACCCACGGGCCGGCGTCGCCGTCCACGCGGTAATGCAGCTGGTGGGTGGAAAGCTCAAGCAATGCCATACGTCCTCCTCAGACCCGCTCGACCGCAAGCGCCAGGCCCATGCCCACGCCAACGCACAAGGTGGCCAGGCCCAGACGCCCGCCGCTCTTTTCCAGCTGGTGCACCAGGGTCAGCGCCAGGCGCGCGCCGCTCATGCCCAGCGGATGGCCGAGTGCGATCGCGCCGCCGTTGGGGTTCACCTGCGGCGCGTCGTCGGCCAGGCCCAGCCCGCGCAGCACCGCCAGCGACTGGCTGGCAAACGCCTCGTTGAGTTCGATGGCGTCGAAATCGTCGATGCCCAGGCCCAGCCGCGTCATCAGCTTCTGCGTGGCCGGCACCGGGCCCACGCCCATCACCCGCGGCGCCACGCCGGCCGAGGCCATGCCCAGGATCCGTGCGCGCGGCGTGAGGCCGAAGCGTTTCACCGCCTCCTCGCTGGCCACGATCAGCGCCGCGGCGCCGTCATTGATGCCCGAGGCATTGCCCGCGGTCACCGTGCCCTCGGCAAACAGCGGCTTCAATTTGGCCAGCGCGGCGGCGTCGGTGCCCGGACGCGGGTGTTCATCGGTATCCACTTCGATGGTTTCACCGCGACGTGCGCCCGGCACCGTCACCGGGATGATCTCTTCGGCATGGAAGCCGGACGCGCTGGCCGTGGCGGTGCGCTGCTGGCTGCGCAGGGCGAAGGCGTCCTGGTCGTCACGGCTGATGCCGTGGTCGCGGGCCACGTTCTCGCCGGTCTGCGGCATCGATTCGGTGCCATGCAGGGCATCCAGCGCGGGGTTCACGAAGCGCCAGCCCATGGTGGTGTCTTCCAGCTGCTGGCCGCGACCCCAGGCGCGATCGGCCTTGCCGACCACGAACGGCGCGCGGGTCATCGATTCCACACCGCCGGCGATCGCCAGGCCCATTTCGCCGGCATGGATGGCGCGGGCCGCCTGGCCCACCGCCTCCAGCCCGGAGGCGCACAGCCGGTTCAGGGTCACGCCCGGCACGGCGGCCGGCAGGCCCGCCAGCAGCAGGCTCATGCGGGCCACGTTGCGGTTGTCCTCGCCGGCCTGGTTGGCGCAGCCGTAGAACACCTCGTCGATCGCTTCCGGGTCCAGCCCGGGGTTGCGTGCCAGCAGCGCGCGCATCGGCAGCGCGCCCAGGTCGTCGGCGCGCACCGCCGAGAGGATGCCGCCGTAGCGGCCGATCGGCGTGCGCACGGCATCACAGATGAAAGCCTGGCTCATTGTTTGCGTCCTCCCATGGTCATGCCGCCATCTCCACATCCAGCCCGGTCAGCTGGCGCACCTCGTCCAGGGTGACGCCCGGCACCAGCTCGATCATGCGCGCGCCTTCCCGTCCAACCGAGAACACGCCCACATCGGTATACACCCGCGACACGCAGCCCAGGCCGGTGAGCGGATAGGTGCACTCGGCCACCAGCTTGCTCTCGCCCTTGCGGGTCAGCAGGTCCATCAGCACGAACACCTGCTTGGCGCCAATCGCCAGGTCCATCGCCCCGCCTACCGCCGGAATCGCGCCCGGGGCGCCGGTGCTCCAGTTGGCCAGGTCGCCGTACTGCGATACCTGGAAGGCGCCCAGCACGCAGATATCCAGGTGCCCGCCGCGCATCATCGCGAACGAATCGGCGTGGTGGAAATACGCCCCGCCGGTGAGCAGGGTCACCGGCTGCTTGCCGGCATTGATCAGGTCGGGATCCTCCCGCCCGGCTTCGGGCGCGGGGCCCATGCCCAGCAGGCCGTTCTCGCTCTGCAGGAACACTTCCTTGTCGGCGGGCAGGTAGTTGGCCACGCTGGTGGGCAGGCCGATGCCCAGGTTCACGTAGGCGCCCTCGGGAATATCCCGGGCCACCCGTTCGGCCATCTGTTCTCGGCTCAGTCGGCTCATGCCGCACCTCCTGTGGCCACCACCCGCTGCACGAAGATGCCGGGAGTGACGATGTGTTCGGGATCAAGCGCGCCCAGCTCCACCACTTCGGAGACCTGGGCGATCGTGCTGGCCGCGGCGGTGGCCATGATCGGCCCGAAGTTGCGCGCCGCCTTGCGGTACACCAGGTTGCCCCAGCGGTCACCGCGGTGGGCCTTGATCAGGGCGAAGTCGGCGCGGATCGGATACTCCAGCACGTACTGGCGCCCATCGATCTCGCGGGTTTCCTTGCCTTCGGCCAGCTCGGTGCCATAGCCGGTGGGGGTGAAGATGGCCCCCAGCCCGGCACCGGCCGCCTGGATGCGCGCCGCGAGGTTGCCCTGCGGCACCAGCTCCAGCTCGATCTCGCCGGCCTGGTAGGCCTTGTCGAAGTGCCAGGAGTCGGACTGGCGCGGGAACGAGCACACCACCTTCTTCACCCGCTTGTTGGCGATCAGCGCCGCCAGTCCGGTGTCGCCGTTGCCGGCGTTGTTGTTGATGATGGTCAGCCCGCTGGCGCCGTGGTCGATGAGCGCGTCGATGAGCTCGTCGGGCATGCCGGCGGTACCGAAGCCGCCGATCATCACCGTGGCGCCGTCGGGGATATCCGCCACCGCCGAGGCCAGGGTCCAGGTTGTCTTGTCGATCATGACTGTATTTCCCTCTGTCAGCGCGGATGGCCGGGCGTCAGCCCAGGTCGCCACCCGCCACCGGCAGCACGCTGCCGGTGATGTAGGACGCCTCGTCGGAGGCCAGGAACAGGATCGGCGCCACCTGTTCGGCAACGCTGGCATAGCGGCCGAAGAAGCTCGAGCCCTTCACCTGTTCCACCGTCTCGGCCATCCAGGCCTGTTCCGCGGCGCTGTCGCCTTCCGCGTTGCGCGGCACCCGCCGCGGGCCCACGTCGGTGCCGCCAGGCGCGGTGGCCACCACGCGGATGTTGCGCCCGGCCATTTCCATCGCCAGGGACTGGGTGATCGCATTCACCCCGCCCTTGGCCGCCGAGTACGGCACCCGGTGGATGCCGCGCGTGGCGTTGGAGGACACGTTGACGATGGTGCCGCCGCCGCGCGCGTCCAGGTGCCCGAGCACCGCATGGCAACAGTACAGCGTGGGCATCAGCGAGCGGCGGATCTCGGCGTCGATCTGGGCCGGCTCGAACCGGTCGAAGGGCCGCATGCGGATCGCCCCGCCCACGTTGTTGATCAGGATGTCGATGCCGCCGAAGGTGCGGGCGGCGAAGTCCATCGCCGCCGCGGCGCCGGCGTGGGTCTCCAGGTCGGCGACGAACGCGGCGCTCTCGCCCGCAGCCTCCGCCGCCACCTCGGAAACGAACTCCGCCCGATCCACGAACACCACCCGGCCGCCCTCGGCCGAGGCCCGCAGCGCCACCTCGCGGCCGATGCCCTGGGCCGCGCCGGTCACCACCATCACCTTGCCGTCAAAGCGCCTGCCGCTCATGCAGCCTCGGCCCGCGCCGCGGCGTTCGGGGTGAACTTCTCGTAGTGGAAGCTGGCCGGCGCCACGCCGGCTTCGTCGAAGTGTTTGCGCACCGCGTCCACCATCGGCGGCGGCCCGCACAGGTACACATCCACATTGCCGCCGTGCAGCACCTCGGCCGGCATGTGCTGGGTTACCCAGCCCTTGCGCGGATGCTGGCTGGCCTCCTCGGCCACCACGGTGGTGAAGCTGAAAGCGGGCAGCCGCGCGGCGAATGCTTCCAGCCGGTCCACCAGCACCAGGTCCGCATCGCGGGTGACGCCGTAGATCATGTGCACGGGCTGGGTGCAGCCGGCGCGCGCCAGGCTTTCCAGCATCGACAGGAACGGGGCCAGCCCGGTGCCGCCGGCCAGCAGCAGCAGCGGACGCTCCACCGCACGCAGGTAGAAGCTGCCCAGCGGACCGGTCAGTTCCAGCGCCTGGCCCACCTGGGCGCCCTTGAGCCATCCGCCCATCAGGCCGTCATCGATGCACTTGATCACGAAGCCGGCGCGCTGTTCGCCCGGCGCCGAGCTGAAGCTGTAGGAACGGGTCTGGCCGCTGCCCGGCACTTCGATGTTCACGTACTGCCCGGGCAGGAACGCCGCGGCCTCTTCGGCCACCTCCAGTTCCAGCACGAAGGCGGCATCGTTGTGCTGCTCGATGCCGGTCACGGTGGCGGTCGAGGTCACCAGCCCTGTCTTGCAGGCGCTGGAGGGCACCGGCACCGACACCACGCAGTCGCTGGACGGCAGCATCTGGCAGGTCAGCACCAGGCCGGTGGCCTTCTCGTCGTCGTCCAGGGCGTCATCGATGTAGTCATCACCCAGCTCGTAGCGGCCGCTCTCGGCCTGGCACTTGCAGGTGCCGCACACGCCGTCGGAGCAATCCATCGGCAGGTTGATCCGGTTGCGGTAGGCGGCATCCAGCACCGTCTCGCCTTCCATGCACTGGATGAAACGGGTCACACCGTCTTCGAAATTCAAAGCAACGCTGTAGCTCATCTGCCTTTCTCCCGGGGGCACCGTCACAGGTGGTAGATGTCCACCACCTGGCGGATGTAGTCGTTCTTGAGCACGATCTTCTTGGCGGCCACGCGCAACGCATCGCCGGTCCCGCGCAGGGTGACGAAGGCGGTGCCGAAGTACTGGTCGGTGATCCGGTAGCGGTGGCTGAGGGTGTGGAAGTTGTAGCGCACGTCCACCTCGCCATCGCGGCGCGCGAGCACCTCCACGTTGTGCACCGCGTGGCTGGTGCGCGGCTCCGGCGTGGACGCGCTGGAGCGCTCGGTCTTGATCCGGAACACGCGGTCTTCCAGCCCCG
This sequence comes from Luteimonas qiangzhengi, assembly GCF_039548515.1. NCBI lineage: Bacteria > Pseudomonadati > Pseudomonadota > Gammaproteobacteria > Lysobacterales > Lysobacteraceae > Luteimonas > Luteimonas qiangzhengi. Next base: position 44,712 of record NZ_JBCLVE010000003.1, read on the forward strand.
AGCGGTCGGGATAGTAGATCAGCGAGATCTCGGACTGCGGATCTTCGGTCAGCTGGTCGTCGTCGTCCCAGGCCGGCATCCAGTAGGTGGCGTCCTCGGCGTACAGGGCCAGCCAGTCATCCCACTGGCGGTCATCGAGCAGGCGCGCTTCGCGGTACAGGAACGCGCAGATCTGCTGGCAGTCGGGGTCCCCGGCGCTCATGCCGCTTGCTCCCGCTGCTGCCTGCGCTCAAGCGCCTTGCCCAGCTCGGCGGCCCAGTACGCGTGCTGGCACACGAACAGACCTTCATCCTCGCTGCGCTCGCCCGACAGCAGCGGCGCCAGACCCATGGCCTTGGCATTCTCATCCGGTCCCTGGATCCACAGCGGCGCGCCGCGGCTCATGTCGTTCCACATGGCCGAATCGGCGGCTGCGTAGCCGGCCTGGCAGGCGCGGAATTCCTCCAGGTCATCGGCGGTGCCCATACCCGAGACGTTGAAGAAATCCTCGTACTGGCGAATCCGCGTGGCACGGTCCTCGGCGCTCTCGCCCTTGGGCGCGAAGCAGAAGATGGTGACCTCGGTCTGGTCCACGCTGATCGGCCGCACCACCCGGATCTGGGTGGAGAACTGGTCCATCAGGAACAGGTTCGGGTACAGGCACAGGTTGCGGGTCTGGTTGACGATGAAGTCGGCCCGCTCCGCGCCCACCCGCCCGGCGATCTCCTCGCGCGCCTTGTACACCGGGCGCACTTCCGGATTCATGGTGCGGGTCCACAGCAGCATGTGGCCGTTCTCGAGGCCGTACACCCCGGCGGTACTCCTGCTCCAGCTGTTGGCGTCCACCGCCTGGGTGCCTTCCTCGTGACGCCGGCTCATGGTGGCCGCGTAATTCCAGTGCACGCTGCTGACGTGGTAGCCGTCGCAGCCGTTCTCCATTTGCAGCTTCCAGTTGCCGTCGTAGATGTAGGAGGAATTGCCGCGCAGCACCTCCAGCCCCTCGGGCGACTGGTCAACAATCTGGTCGATGATCACCCGGCTCTCGCCCAGGTATTCCTCCAGCGGCGCCACGTCGGGATTGAGGCTGCCGAACAGGAAGCCGCGGTAGTTCTGGAACCGGGGCACGCGGCGCAGGTCGTGCGAGCCTTCCTTGTTGAACTGCGGCGGGTACTGGGTGGTCTTGGCGTCCTTCACCTTCAGCAGCTTGCCGCTGTTGGAGAAGCTCCAGCCGTGGAACGGACAGGTGAAGGTGCCCTTGTTGCCATGCTTGCGCCGGCACAGCAGCGCGCCCTTGTGGGCGCAGGCATTGATCACCGCATGCAGCTCGCCGGTCTTGTCGCGGGTCACGATCACCGGCTGGCGGCCGATATGGGTGGTGTAGTAGTCGTTGTTCTCGGGGATCTGGCTCTCGTGGGCCAGGTACACCCAGTTGCCCTCGAAGATGGCTTCCATCTCCAGTTCGAACAGATCCGGGTTGGTGAAGATGTCGCGGCGGCAACGGAACACGCCCGCCTGCGCATCGTCCTGGACGGCGGTGGCAAGCAGCTGGCCAAGGCTTCGTGCCTGGTCGGTCACGACGGACATTGACGCTCTCCTGGGTATTCAATCAGCGCCCGCGCTGCGGCACGGGCGGCAGGGTCGATGCACGACGCCGGTCGTGCGGGTGCGGGCGGCGCCAGCCGGCGCCGCCACGGCAGTCCCGTTCCGCTCAGGCGGAGGCGCGCACGCGCGCTTCGTTGATCTGGTTGTCCACGCCGTCGACCAGCGCGGTCAGGTGGAAATCGAAGTTGATCTCGCCGAACGGGCCGTCCATGTCGCGGGCCTTGATGGCGTCCTCTTCGGTGCGCTCCACCACGTCGCACACCAGCCCGTCGCGGGTGGCATGGGCGAAGTCGTCGTTCACCAGCGGGTCGTGGGCCAGGTTGATCTGGGTGGTCAGCTTGCGGTGACCCTCGGCGCTGAGGAAGAAGTGGATGTGCGCCGGACGCTCGCCGTGGCGGCCCAGGGCGGTGAGCAGTTTCTCGGTCGGGCTGCCCGGAGGCACGCCGTAGCCGCTGGGCACGATGCTGCGGAACGCATAGCGGCCCTGGTCATCGGCAATGATCGTGCGACGCATGTTGAACGGCGCCTGCTCGCCGGTCGGGTCGAAATGCGAATAGAAACCGCGGGTGTCGCAGTGCCACACCTCCACGCTGGCGCCGGGCAGCGGCTTGCCTTCGGCGTCGTAGACGGTGCCGCTCATGTACATCGGGTGGCCATTCTTGTCGCTGCCGTCGTCCAGGCGGGCGAAACCCTGTTCCACCGGCGCGCCGGCCACGTACAGCGGGCCCTCGATGGTGCGCGGGGTCCTGTTTTCCACACCCAGCTGCGCGTCCTTGGCGTCCAGGCGCAGGTCGATGAAGTGGTCCAGGCCCAGGCCCGGGGAGATCAGGCCGGCCTGGCCGGCAGTGCCCAGCTCGTTGAGCCAGGCAATCCCGGTCCAGTACTCGTCGGGGGTGATGTCCAGGTCGTCGATGGCCTTGAACAGGTCGCTCATCAGCCGGTGGATGATCTGCTTGGTGCGCGGATCACCTTCCTTCTGGTCCAGTCCGGCGATGTTGCTGAGGAAATCCTTGATTTCCGGCTGGTCAAAAATCTTCACGGTCATTGGGTTTACCCTCCTCAGAGTCAACGGTCGTCGTCGCGGATGGACGACGGATGGCGGCACAGCGGAATGACCTCGATGTGCATGTAGGGAAACAGCGGCAGCCCGGTCAGCAGCGCGTGCAGCTCTTCGTTGCTCTCCACGTCGAAGATGCTGTAGTTCGCGTACTCGCCCACCACGCGCCAGATGTGGCGCCACTTGCCACTGCGCTGCAGCTCCTGCGAGTACTGCTTCTCGCGGGCCTTGATGTCTTCGATCACGTCGGCCGGGATGTCGGCCGGGATATCAACGTCCATCCGTACTTGGAACAGCATGGTTCAGGCTCCCTCGGGTGTATTGGCGAGGCTGACCGTGCGTTCGGCACGATCGCGGCGGAAGAACTGCACGCGCTCCTCGTCCAGGGTGATGCCAAGCCCCGGGCCGTCCGGCACCGTCAGCTGGAAGTCGCTGTAATCCAGCGGCTCGGCAAGGATTTCCTCGGTCAGCAGCAGCGGCCCGAACAGCTCGGTGCCCCACTGCAGCTGGTCAAACGTGGCGAACACCTGGGCCGAGGCCACGGTGCCCACCGCGCCTTCGAGCATGGTGCCGCCGTAGAGCTCGATGCCCGCGGCATCGGCAATCGCCGCGACCCGCTGGGCCGCGTACAGGCCGCCGGACTGCTCGATCTTGATCGCGAACACGTCCGCGCCCGCCACCCGCGCCAGCTCGAACGCCGAGCGCGGGCCGGTCAGGGATTCATCGGCCATCAGCGCCACCGGGTAGCGACGCACCAGCCGGGCCAGCGCCGCGGCGGTGGCCACCGGCTGCTCCACCAGCTCGCAGCCGGCGTCGGCCAGGGCGGCCATGCCGCGCGCAGCCTCCAGCTCGCTCCAGGCCATGTTCACATCCACCCGCACCGCGCCGCGGTCGCCCAGCGCGCGCTTGATCGCGGCCACGTGGGCAATGTCCTCGTCCAGCGGCCGGGCGCCGATCTTGAGCTTGAACACGTTGTGCCGGCGCTGGGCCAGCATCTGCTCGGCCTCGTCGATGTCACGCGCGGTATCGCCCGAGGCCAGGGTCCAGGCCACCGGCAGGCGGGCCCGGCGGCGGCCGCCCAGCAGCTCGGATACCGGCAGGCCGGTGCGCTTGCCCTGGGCGTCGAGCAGGGCGGTTTCCACCGCGCTGCGGGCAAAGCGGTTGTCCTTGATCATCCCGTCCAGGCTGGCCATCAGCGCCGGTACCCGGGTCGGGTCGGCACCAACCAGGCGCGGAGCGAAATAGGTATCGATCGCCAGCTTCATGCCTTCGGGGCTCTCGCCGCCGTAGGCCAGACCGCCGATGGTGGTGCCTTCGCCAATCCCCACCACCCCGTCGGAGCAGTGGATGCGCACCAGCATCACGGTCTGGCCGTTCATGGTGGCCACCGACAGGCGGTGCGGGCGGATGGTGGGCAGATCGAGCAGCAGCGCTTCGACCTTCTCGATGACGGGGGCGGAACGCGACGCGGGGGAGGTGGATTGATTCATGCGGTCTTTTATCAACCCCGGAATGCGGGGAGTCCAACACCAAATACCTCTTTCCTGATACCTTTTTGATATTGTGAACAGCGAAACGGCGCTGCTGCGCGATTGATGCAGCGCAACAATGCGCCGAAGGTATAAGTCTGAATAGGGAGCCCAAATGGAGCTTCGCCAGCTGCGTTACTTCATTGCCGTGGCCCGTGCGCGCAACTTCACCCGCGCCGCGGAGCAGCTGCACATGGCCCAGCCGCCGCTCAGCCGGCAGATCCAGCTGCTGGAGCAGGAGATCGGCGTCACCCTGATTTCCCGCACCCGGCCGCTGCAGCTCACCGATGCGGGCCGGCTGTTCTACGAGCAGGCGCTGCAGATCCTCGGCCGGGTGGAGCAGATGACCGCCGCCACCCGCCGGGTGGGCAAGCAGGAGCGCAGCGTGCTGTCGATCGGCTTCGTGGCTTCCACCCTTTACGGCGGCGTTCCGCCGCTGGTGCGCAAGCTGCGCGAGCGCGCGCCGGAGCTGGATATCCAGCTGCTGGAGCTGATGTCGGTGCAGCAGATCGAGGCGCTGAAAGCCGGCCGCATCGACCTGGGCTTCGGCCGCGTGCGCACCAACGATCCGGCCGTGGAGCGCACCGTGCTGCGCGAGGAGCGACTGGTGCTGGCGGTTTCCCCGGGCTCGGCGCTGGCCCGGAGCAGCGCGCCGGTACCGATGAGCGCGCTGGCCGGCGAAGCGCTGATCGTCTATCCGAACCAGCCCCGGCCCTCGTTTGCCGACCAGGTGCTGACCCTGCTCAACGACCACGGCGCCATGCCGGCCAGCGTGCACGAAGTGCGCGAGATGCAGACCGCGCTGGGCCTGGTGGCGGCGGAAACCGGTGTCTGCGTGATCCCCTACGCCGCCAGTCGCCAGCGTACCGACCTGCACTACCGCCTGATCGACGATCCGGACGCCACCTCGCCGGTCATCCTCAGCCACCGGCGCAACGACAACTCGCGCTACGTGCTGCTGGTCAAGGAGCTGCTGCGCGATCTGTATGCCGAATCGCCGCCGTGGCTGGATGCCGCCTATAACCGGCTGCCCGGTCCGCCGTCGGGGGCGTAGCCCCGACCTACAATGATCCGCAGCCCAACCCACCGCCGCCCGCGAGCCCGCCGATGAAGCAACACCTACCGATCTGGACCCATCAATGGCTGGGCGTGGCCCTGCCGATCCTGCAGATCGTGCTGGTGGTCGTCGTGGCCTGGGGGCTGCGCACCGTGGCCCGCCGGCTGATCCACCGGCTGTCGGACCGCTGGGAGCTGCCGCCGGAAGTGCGCCTGGGCGGGCGCAGGCTCAGCACCTTCCTGATCTATTCCGCCGCGCTGCTGATCATCCTCGAGCGCTTGGGGGTTTCCGGCACCGTGCTGTGGACGGCGTTCACCGGCTTTGCCGCGGTGGCCGCGGTGGCCTTCTTCGCCGCGTGGAGCGTGCTGTCCAACATCTTCTGCGCGGTGCTGCTGCTGATCACCCGGCCGTTCCGCCTCTACGACCACATCGAGCTGCTGGATGGCAGCGACGGCCGCGGCCTGGGCGGCCAGGTGGTGGACATGAACCTGATCTCCGTGACCCTGCGCGAAACCCACGAAGACGGGCACGAATCCCACCTGCGGGTGCCCAACAGCCTGTTTTTCCAGCGCATCACCCGGCGCTGGCGCGAGGCTCCCCCGCCGCGCCCGCTCCCCGATCCCGACGCCCCGCGCAAGCGTTCGCGCCAGCAGCAGGCCGGGGGCGGGGGTGCCAGCCTGTTCTGATTGGTCTGCTCTGATTGGCCTGCCCGGGAGCCGTAGAATCGGCGCCATGAATACACCCCAGGATTCCAACCTCGGCCGCGAGGTCGCCTACCCGACCCGCTATGACCCGGGCCTGCTGTTCCCGATCCCCCGCGCCCAGGGCCGGGCCGAATTGCACCTTGCGCACGCCGCCCTGCCGTTCACCGGCCATGACCGCTGGCACGCCTACGAGCTGGCCTGGCTGGACGGACACGGCAAGCCGGTGGTCGGCACCGCCACCTTTCTGGTACCGGCCGACTCGCCGCAGCTGATCGAATCCAAATCGCTCAAGCTTTATCTGAATTCGCTCAACGCCAGCCGCTTCGACAGCGCCGAGGCGCTGCGCGAGCGCCTGGTGGAAGACCTGTCGCATACCGCGCAGGCACCGGTGCAGGTGGCTTTCGGCCTGCCGCCGGTGAGGGACGCCGACGATGCGGAATCGATCGACGGCCTGGCGATCGACATCGACACCTATGGCCCGCCGAATGCCGCCCTGCTGCAGGCCGACCCGGCCCACCCAACCACCGAAACCCTGCGCTCGGACCTGCTCAAATCCAACTGCCCGGTCACCGGCCAGCCGGACTGGGCCAGCGTGCGTATCCAATACCAGGGTCACCGGCTGGACCGGGCCGCCCTGCTGCGCTACCTGGTGTCGTTCCGCGACCACTCCGGATTCCACGAGCAGTGCGTGGAACGCATCTTCACCGACCTGCTGGCCTGCCTGCGGCCGCAGGCGCTGTCGGTGGAGGCGCGCTACACCCGCCGCGGCGGGCTGGATATCAACCCGTGGCGGGCCCTGCCCGGGGAAGCACCGCCGTCACCGGCCCGCGATCCACGCCAATAGCCCCGCCGGGCATCCGCATGCTGGCTTAACTGCCGCCGTGGGATGCTCCGGGTTCGCCGCCCCGCCGCTGGAGGACACTCCGCATGACACGCCGCATGAAATGCTCCCCCCTGACCCTCGCCTTCCTGCTTGCCGCCGGCTCCGTTCTTGTCGCCTGCGGCCAGGACACGGCTGTGAACAGCACCGCCACCCCCGCCATCGACGCGCTGGAAACCCCGCCGGCCATGGCCGAACCCGAAGCGCCCGAGGCCACCGTGCGCGTGACCGCGGTGGCGCTGGGCACCGAGGTGGCCGATGACCGTTCCATCGTCGCTCCCCAGGAGGCCTTCGCGTCCAGCGACGACACCATCCACGTGTCCATCAGCACCAGCAACGATGCCGACGGCGAAACCCTGGGCACGCTGGGCGTGCGCTGGACCTTTGATGACGGCGAAGGCAACCAGCTCGTGGACGAGCGCGCGGAGCGCTTCGCCTTCAACGGCGAGGACACCACCAGCTTCCACATCACCAACGCCGCGGGCTGGCCGATGGGCACCTACACCGTGGAAGTAAGCGTGGACGGCGAGGTGGCCGAGACCCGCCGCTTCACCATCCAGTAGCGCCTGGCAGCCGCCCTGGCGTCATCACAGCTGCCGTCACCACAGTGTTTCACCGGTCGCGCCAAAGGGCGCGCGCCGTCAACAGTAAACTGGCCGGCGCTGTCCGCTGGCGGGCAACACAACTGCTGGAACGGACGCTGCTTCCTTCCAGCCCATCACGCGATTGCACGGCGGGGCCTGTCCATACCGGCGTCCCGCTCACCTGCACGCGATCATCAGATCGGCCATGGCACCCTCTGGCCGATCCAGCCCCTGTGATTTGAGGAGAACTGGCATGGCCTACACCACCTCCGTACGGAGTGTGCATCCGATCCATCCCATCCATGCGGTCTTCGTTGCCGGCATCCTGCCGCTGTTCGCCGGCGCCGCGCTGAGTGACTTCGCCTACTTCCGCACCTTCGAGATCCAGTGGCAGAACTTCGCCTCGTGGCTGATCGTCGGTGGCCTGGTGTGGACCGGGGTGGCGCTGGTGTTTGCGCTGTTCGATCTGGTTCCGTCCCGGCGTACACGCACCCGTGTGCTGTACCTGCTGGTGCTGCTGGCAACCTTCATCGTGGGCTTCTTCAACGCCCTGCAACACGCCCGTGACGCCTGGGCCAGCATGCCCGCTGCCCTGGTGATGTCGGTGATCGTATTCGTGCTCAGCTGCGTGGCGCTCTGCCTTGCGTTCTGTGGCCCGCGCATCGGAGAAGTGAAATGAACCGCCTTACCCTGCTTGCCGTGGCCGGCTCGACGGCCGTTCTGCTGGCCGCCTGCAACCCGGCCGCGAAGCCGGAGCTGGAATACGGCACCAATCCCGACCTGCCCCAGCCCAAGCGCGGCCTGCTGCCGCAGATGGTCATTGCCAGCCCGGACGAATGGGGCGACCAGCTGCCGGTGGTGCCGGAAGGCTTTGAGGTCCGCGCCATCGCCCGTGACTTGGGCATTCCGCGCCAGACCCTTGTACTGCCCAACGGCGACATCCTGGTGGCCGAAGGCCGCGGCGGCAACGCGCCAGCGCTCAAGCCCAAGGACGTCATTGCCGGACCCATCAAGTCTGCAGGCACAACCTCGGTGAAGAGCGGCAACCGCCTCACCCTGCTGCGCGACGCCGACGGCGACGGCGAATACGAGCTGCAAACTGTATTCGCCGACAATCTCAACGCCCCCTACGGCCTGGCCCTGATCGACAACAACCTGTACGTGGCCAACCAGGACGCAGTCGTCCGCTTCGACTACCAGCCGGGCATGACCCAGGCCAATGGCGCGCCGGAAGAGCTGGCCAAGCTGCCGTCGGAGATCAACCACCACTGGACCAAGGCCATGACCGCCAGCGCGGACGGCCAGTTCCTGTACGTGGGCATCGGCTCGAACAGCAACATCACCGAGCGCGGCATGCTGGCCGAGCAGGACCGGGCACTGGTGTGGGAAATCCATGCCGAAACCGGCATGCACCGCCCGTATGCCACCGGCCTTCGCAACCCCACGGCCCTGGCCATCCAGCCCGACACGGGTGCGCTGTGGGCAGTGGTGAACGAGCGTGACGAGATCGGCCCCGACCTGGTGCCCGACTACCTCACCTCGGTGCAGGAAGGCGGTTTCTACGGTTGGCCGTGGGCCTACTGGGGCAACCACGTGGATGACCGCGTGCGTCCGGAAAATCCGGAGAAGGTCGCCGCCTCGATTACCCCTGACTACAGTCTGGGCGCCCACGTGGCCTCGCTGGGCGTCGATTTCTCCAGCGCCGTGATGGGCGCGGAATTTGCCGATGGCGCCTTTGTTGGCATGCATGGCAGCTGGAACCGTTCGGACCCGGTGGGCTACAAGGTGGTGTTCGTGCCGTTCAGCAACGGCCAGCCGGCCGGCAACCCCATCGATTTCGCCACGGGCTTCCGTGACGACGACGGCACCACGCGCGGCCGCCCCGTGGGGGTCACCGTCGACCCGCGCGGCGCGGTGATCATTGCCGATGACCTGGCCAACATCATCTGGCGTGTCTCGCGCATCGGCGGGCCGGCGCAGATGCCGCAGCAGCCGGAAGCCGTCGATCCGTCCGAAGCTCCCGATCCCGAAGCCGGGACCGAAGCGGAAGACCAGCAGCCGGAGCCTGAATCCGTTCAGTAACCCGTTGAAAATAAAGGCGCCTGAATAGGTTTTGCTTCACGGTCTTCCAACGGCCGGGGGGGGTTTATCTGGTCAAGCCGGAATGCGGCATCCCCCAACGGAGACCAGACATGACCAACCAGCCGAATCAGCCCAATCAACCGAAGAAGGGCGATCAGAACCAGGAACAGGACCAGCAGACCCGCAGTCAGAAGCAGGGGCAACCGGGTCAAGGCGAAGACCAGCATCAGAAGCAGCCAGGTCAGGACCAGGACCAGAAGCGCTGACCGGTCCATCCTTCAACAAGCACCCTTGTTTCAACAAGCACCCACGGGCGCCTCTTTCAAAGGGGCGCCTTTTCTTTGGGTGAACGCATGTCAGGCCCGGCGCAGGGTCTGCTTCGCCATCAGCGCCACGATGGCCCCCAGCACGAAGCAGGCCAGCGCCAGCCACACGATCCCCTTCACTCCCGCACCCGCCAGCCGCACCAGCAGCACGCCGCCCAACCCGGCGGCCAGCATGATGGAGAAGTTGAACACGCTGGACTGCAGCGAAGTGGCCACATCCCGGCCGCGATCCACCTGCCGCGCAATCGCGGTCTGGTACATGGCGCCCAGCGGGCCGAAGGACACGCCCCACAGGAAGAAGGTGAAGTGGGCAATGCCCGGCGTGCGGGCAAAGGCCAGGAACAGCAGCATCGACACCGCGCTGAGCACCAGCATGGACACCACCAGCGCCTGCAGCCAGCGGTCGATCACGCGGGCGGAAGCCACCACCGAGATTACCGAGCCGATGCCGAACACCAGCAGCGCCATGCCGGTACCGCCGGCCAGCTGCACCGTCTCCACCAGCAGCGCGATGTAGGTGTACACGGCGTAGTGCCCGGTCACCGAAAGGAAAGTCAGCAGAATCACCATCAGGATGGCGCGGTTTTTCAGCAGCGTCAGCGGCGAGTTGCTGCGGCTGCGCTGCTCGCCCGGCACTGCCGGCAGATACAGATGGCACAGCGCCGCGATCACCACCACGCCCAGCCCGAACACCAGAAACTCCGTGCGCCAGCCAAACTCCAGCCCCACCAGGGTCATGACCGGCAGGCCGACGCTGATGCCGAGCGTGCTGCCGGCCAGGATCACGGTGATGGCCCAGCCCTGCCGCTCCGGGGGAACCAGGCGCGTGCCATAGGCGGCGATCATCGGCCACATCACCCCGGCGCAGACTCCGCCAACAATGCGTGCGCCCACCATCACCGCGTAGGAAGAGGCCAGCCCCACCACCAGGTTGGAGATGGCAAAGCCGGCCAGCAGCACCAGCAGCAGATGCTTGCGATTGACCGTCAGCGTGGCCGTGACCAGCGGGATGGTGCCCACCGCGGACGCCAGCGCGTACACCCCCACCAGCATGCCGATGTGGGACTCGGAGACCCCAAGGTCTTCGGTCATCTGGGGCAGGATCCCCGACGGGATCAATTCAGACAGCAGGCCCACGAAGGTGACGCTGGCCATCAGGCCGAATACGAACCACTCCGGCGCCCGCAGCCGGGGCGCTCCCGGTACCGGGGTCATGGATGAGAAGGCCTGATCATCATGGGCGGATATTCTCGCCCGGATGCCTACACTCCGCGACTGCCGACCACTGGAATGAGATGACGATGCAAACCCAGACCTCCCGCCTGGCCAACACCTACGCGCGAATGAGCCGTTTACCGTTCGGGCGATGGCTTTTCGGCCGCGTCGTATGCTGGCGCGCTCCGTATTTCGCCACGATCACACCGCGCTTCCTCGTCGTGGAGCCGGACCGCTGCGAGGTGGCAATCCGCGACCGCCGGCGCGTGCACAACCACATCGGCACCGTTCACGCGATCGCCCTGTGCAACCTGGCCGAGCTGGCCGGCGGGGTGATGATGGAGGCGGGCACGCCGCGCGGCATGCGCTGGATTCCAAAGGGAATGACGGTGGAATACCTGAAGAAGGCGGTCGGCACCCTGCGTGCCGTGGCCACGCCTGTGGTGCCGATCGAGGTCCATGATGAGGGCTACGAGGTGCCGGTTGACGTGGAAATCCGCGATCCGCAGGAAACGGCGGTGTTCAGGGCGACGATCGCGATGTGGGTGTCGCCGCGCGCCCGCCGGGATTGAGCCGCCTGCGACGCAGGCCCAGGCACCGCCAGGTCGGTGAGCGGCTCTACTCGCGACCTTGCGCGAACTCCGGGAAGGCCTCCGCTAGCGACCCTTCATCCGGCAGGATGTAAAACACCCCGCCCCGCTCGAACGTCGGACGGATGATCTGTTCGTAGAAGTCGGGCGCAACGTTGATACAGCCATGCGTCACCCGGTTGTCATCGGGCGTAGGCGATGCAAGGCGTTCGGGGCGTCGCTCGGCCGGGACGCCAGTTGCGGTGGGGTGGATGGAGACCGCCGAATCGTAGTCCACCCACAGCACGCGCCCGGCGTCGATCGACGGGCCGTAACCGCCAACGAAGCGGCCAGAAGGCGTGGTGCGATCACGACCAGGAATCTCGCGAAGTGCAAGGCCGGCGATGCCCGGGGCCGTGTGATCGCCAACCTGCGAGCCAAACAGCCCGGGTGCGGCGCCGCGAAGCCGGCCGTCGCCACCAAACACCAGGATCTGTGCAGCGGCCTTGTCCATGATCGCGAACGGATAGCCCTGACCGTCGTTGGCGGCCACCACCCAGCCCGCCAGCTCGATCACCGTGTCAGACACGTCCTGACCGGGCGGAAGCTGGTCAACGGCGACGACCGGTTGCCCGGCATCCCCGGCGTTCGCCACGCCGGGGATGCTGAACGCCAGGGCCAGGGCCAGCGCCCCATGAACGGCTCGCATTACCCGCGGGGCACGCGGCGCGGCGCCGTTTCCAGCTGCTGGACGCGGCTTTCAATCTGATCCAGCCGTTGGTTGGCCTGCTGCGCGGACTGATTCGCGGATTCCGCACTCTGGGCCGCACCCTGCACCCGCGTGTCGAGTTGATCGAGTCGCGAATTGACCTGTGCAAACTCGTCACCGTAGGTGGCGCAGGCCGAAAGGCCGACGGCGGCAACGATCGCCACGCCGAGCGTACGGGCCATCACCAGATGCTTCTTGGTCGGGAACATGGCAATCCTCCTTCGTGTTGGGTCTTCGAATATAGCGGCGTTTATGGCGGGGCCTCGATGCGCCTTCAGCTGACGTTGGAGTACGTAGATGAGCCGTGAAAATACCGCCACCCCGCCAGCCCGCCATACAGCAGCGCCAGCACCACGAGGTTGCACAGCTCCGGCGCCACCTCGGCCACGCTGGCGCCCATCTGGTTGAGCTTGACCATGGCGTTGATGCCGGGCGTGGAGGGCACCAGCTTCGCCAGCCACGCCAGCGGCTGCGGCATCGACGCCGCCGGCCACGACAGCCCGGACAGGAAGAACAGCGGCAGCGAGGTAACAATCAGCAGCTGGAACGGGCGCTCGCGGGTGCGGAAGAAGCTGCCCACGAACAGCGCGAACGCCACCACCGCGGCCACGTACAGTCCGCCGCCCAGCAGCGTGCCGGCCGGATTGCCGCCGCGCGGGTAGTCCTGCAGCCACATCACGAAGCCGTTGTAGTACAGCATGCTGCAGGTGCCGATCAGCGCGAACGCGGCGGCGATGCCGAGCAGGCCTGGGCGCGAGAACGCCAGCGGACCGATGCGCTCGCGGCGGGTGCCGGCCAGCACCAGCATGCCGATCAACAGGGTCTGCTGCACGATCAGCTGCGCCACGCCGGGCACGATGGTGCTGCCATAGCCTTCGCGGGTGTTGAACAGCGGCCGCGTCACCAGCTGCAGCGGCGGCGCGGCCGGTGCGCCGGCAAAGCGCGCCTGGGCCATGGCGGCATCGCGGCCGAACGCGGTGGCGGCATCGCCCAGGCCCTCGAGCACGGCGGCGCCGCGGCCGAGGAAGGCGCCGCTGCCGAACAGCGCCAGCCGTCCTTGGCCGCCGCGCAGGATTTCGCGCTGGAAGCCTTCCTGTATCGCCAGGATGCCCTCGGCTTCCCCGCGGGCAACGCGCTGCTGCGCTTCGTTCATCGACATGGCGCCGTCGACGATGCGCACCGCCCGCACCGCATCTACCTTGCGCACCAGCGCGCGGCTCATCGGGCTGCGGTCCTGGTCCACCACCAACACCGGGTACTGCGAGGCCACCTGGTGGCGGTAGGCGACCGGATAGAAGAACGAGTACAGCACCACCGCGCCGACCAGGGTCACCACGGCGTAGCGGTCGGAGAACACCGCGCGCAGCGTTTCCGTGAACCCGGCGGCGATCCGGTTCATCGCTGCCCCCATGCAGCCGGATCACGGGCGCCGCGCCCGTACAGCAGCAGGCCGGCGCCGCCGGCCACCAGCACGAACAGCAACAGCACGCCCAGCAGCGGCAGCGACACCGTCCACGCCGCACCCAGGTCGAGCTGCTGCGCCTGCAGCTTGAGGTAGGCGGTGAACGGCAGCAGCTGGCTCCAGGCCTGGGCCAACAGCGGCGCACCCTGCGTTGGAAAGGTCGCGCCCGAGAACGCCAGCGAAGTGCCCGCGTACAGCCCGGTCGCCGACAGCGCCGTGCCCAGGTTGCGGGTGGCGCCGACCAGCAGCAGCGCGATGCCGGCATAGGCCAGGTACATCGCCGCCTGCGCCGCCAGCAGCAGGGTCGCGCTGCCGGCCACGCCGCCGCCGCGGATCGCCGCCAGCCAGACCAGCGAGCCGGCTCCGTACGCGGTGAACAGCAGCAGGTACGGCGCCAGCTTGCCGGCGACCGCGGGCAGCAGACGGTCGCCGCAGGCCCGCAGCCATTCGCCGGCGCTGCCGTCACGCAGCTCGCGTCCCAGCGCACTCACCATCGTCAGGCAGGCGGCCAGGTGCAGCAGCGCCGGGAACAGCAGGCCGAGCAGGAAGTGTTCGTAGCTGCGCGCCGCATTGGCCAGCACGGTGGCCTGCACCCGCAGCGGCGGCGGGCGCACCGCATCCGGGCCGCGGGTGCGCGCCACGTTGCCGCGGGCAATGCGCTCGCCCGCCGCCTGCACCACGTCGCCGATCTCGCGCGCGGCCGCCTGCCCCGCGGTCTGGTGGTTGGCGTTGTAGTGGGCGAACACCACCGCGCTGCCTCCGCACAGGATCTCGCGCTCGGCGCCCGCCGGCACGTACACCACTGCGAACGTGTCCCCCGCGCGCACCCCCGACCAAGCCTGCGGCAGGCCCAGTGGCCGCGCGGCCACGCGCAGGCCGGGCGCGGCATCGAGCATGCGCGCCAGCTCGCGGCTGGTCGCGCTGTTGTCGTGGTCGACCAGCGCCACCGGCAGATCGCGCGGCACGCCGGCGGCGAACATCCAGGCAAACAGTGCCAGCGCCAGCAGCGGGATCCACGTTGCCAGCGCCAGGTCCCAGCGATCGGCGCGCAATCGCGCGCACTCGCGAACCGCCGAACGGACGAAGGCCTGCCGCGCGCTCGGCCGCGTCAGCGCTGCGGCCATGCGAACAGCACGCTCATGCCCGGCCGGAAGCCCGCCACTTCCGCCACCGGCCGCGCGCGCACCTCGAAGCTCCTGACGTCGTAGCCGGATGACTGCCGGGTCGCGCGCCAGGTTGCGAAATCGCCGGCCGGGCTGATGTAGTAGACCTCGAACCCGACGTCCTCCAGCTCCAGCGCCGGGATCGCCCCGCGCAGCGTGCGGCCGACCTCCAGCCCGGCGAACTGGTCCTCGCGCAGGTGGAAGGCCACCCACATGCGGTCCAGGTCGACCAGGGTGTAGATCGGATAGCCGGCCGGTACCAGCTCGCCAACCTCGGCCAGGCGCCTGGACACCTCGCCCGCCGCCGGCGCGTGCCCGCGCACCTCGTCGTCGGCCGCCTGCACCTCTGCCACCGCGCCCTCGGCCTGCCGCACCTGCGCCTGCGCGGCGCTCCTGTCCTGTTCGCGGGCGCCGGCCTGCGCCTGGTCGTACTGCGCGCGCGCCGCGCGCGCCTGCTGCTCGGCATCGACCGCCTTCGCCCGCGCCTCGTCGCGCTGCTGCCGGGTCACCACGCCCTCGGCGTGCAGCCGGTCCAGCCGCTGGAAGGTCGAGCGCGCCAACTCGCTTCCAGCCTGCGCGCGCCGCCAGTTGGCCTCGGCCGCATGGATGTCCTCCACCCGCGCGCCTTCCTCGGCCTTGTCCGCCTGCGCTTGCGCGGCGGCGAGCGCGGCGTCGGCCTGGCGCTGCTTCGCGGCCACTTCGGGGCTGTCGAGTTCGAACAGCGCCTGCCCGGCCTCGACCCGCTCGCCCTCGGCCACCAGCAGCGCCGCCACCCGCGCGGTGACCTTGGCCGAGACATTGATGCTGTCGGCATCGGCCATGCCCTGGACCAGGTCGGCCGGGCTGCGGAACGCCAGCCACAGGCCGCCGACGAGGATCGCGGCGATCACGGCCAGGACAGTCAGGCGCAGCCGGCGCCGGTCCGGCGGCGCCTGCGCGGCGGCGGGTGGTGGCGGGGCGGATGGCGTGGTTGCGTTCATGGCGGCAGCACCTTGTGGTCCGCCCTGCGGACGTAGTCGCCGAAGCGCGCCGACTGGCCGCTCAGTTCGAGCAGCCGCGCCAGCGCGAGGTCGTATTCGTAGGCGGCCTGGGCGCGCTCGACCAGCGCGCCGCCCAGGCCGAGCCGGGCGTCGATCACGTCCAGCGAGGTCGACTGCCCCTCGCGGAACGACAGCTCCTGCAGGCGCAGGTTCTCGTGCGCGTGTTCGATGCTGCTGTCCAGCAGCAGGTACTGCTGGCGCGCGGTCTCCAGCGCATTCCAAGCCTGGGCCACGCCGATCGCAATCCTGTTCTGCGCCTCGCGCAGCGCCGCCTGCGCCTGGTCCTGCTGCGCGCGCGCGGCGCTGATCCGGCGCGGCCGGTCGCTGCCGGACAGGAAGGTGTATTTCAGGCCCACGCCGAAGGCCCAGTCCGAATCGGTCAGCAGCGCATCCTGGCGGTGCAGGTCGTACTGCCCGAACAGGAACACCTGCGGCTTCAGCGCCGCCTGCTGCGCGCGCACCCCTTCACCGGCCTGCGCATCCAGCGCGCGCAGCTGTGCCAGCTGCGGGTGGCGGTCCAGCGCGGCACGGGTGAACTCCTCCAGCGCACCCACCGGCGCGCTGCTCACGAACAGCGGCGTGGACGGTTCCACCAGCCCACCGCTTCGCAGCATCAGCGCCAGCGCTTCGGCCACAGCATCGCGGTCGTTCACCGCCTTGCGGTATTCGCGCTCGCTGGCGTCGCGCGCCACCGTCGCCTGCAGCCGCTGCGCGCGGGTGGCGAAGCCCTCGCGTTCCAGCAGTCCGGTATGTGCCAGGTGCCGCTCCAACCCGTCGCGGACCTCGCCCCGCACCGCCACCGCCTGCTCGGCCAGCCGCAGGCCGAAATAGGCTTCCACCAGCTCCGAGACCAGCTGCTGCGACTGCTGCGTCCGCTCCGCATCTGCCTCGCGCACCGCCGCCGCCGCCGCGCCCTGGGCGGCCGGGATCTGCCCGCCGGTGTACAACGGCAGCACCGCGGTCACCACCGGGCGCAGGCGCCAGTCGCGCTCCCCGAACCGCAGCGGGCTGTCAATGCCGTAGGCCTCGGCCACCGGCGCCAGCGAGCCCAGCGGCAGCGCCAGCGTCTTCTGGAACTCCATGTAGCGCGCCTCCAGCGAGACCTCGGGCAGGCGCATGCGGTGGGAGGCGTCGGACAGGTCCTGCTTGCCGCGCAGGTTGGCATCGGCCGCGGCCAGCGCGTCGGACACCTGCTCCAGCCGTTGCTGCGCCTGCTCGAAGGTCAGCGCCACCGCGGCCGGCTCGTCCTGCGCCTGCACCACCGATGCGGCCAGCAGCACGAGCGCGGCGAACGTGAGCCGCCGCGCCAGTCCGCCGACACCGCCGGTTCTGGCGGAATCCGCTCCGTTCGCCCTGCACATCCGCCTGCCTGCTCCCTGCCTGCCCGCCAAATGCCGATCCTATCCCAGTCAGTACGCCGCTGCGGCCAACAGCGGCGCAGGATCCTCCCAGCGGGCGCGCCCGCCCAGGGCGGGCATTTCAAACAGCACAGCCCCGCCCACCACCTCGACGCCCTGCCGGCGCAGCAGGCGAGCCGCTCTGGTCCGACCACATGCACGCCCGGCGCCTGTCCATGACTTCCGCGCCTTCGCGGGAGTGACGGCATGGGCGGGCGGATGCAGGGACCCTCACGTGGCCCCCATGCCGCCGCGGAAAATGAAAAACACCGCGCCGAGGATGCATAGGCCGGCCCACAGGTAGTCCAGCTTCAGCGGCTCCTTCATATAGAAGAAGGCGAAGGGCACAAACACCAGCAGGGTGATCACCTCCTGCAGGATCTTCAGCTGGCCCAGCGACAGCACGGTGTAG
The DNA here is from genome assembly GCF_039548515.1 of Luteimonas qiangzhengi. Lineage (NCBI taxonomy): Bacteria > Pseudomonadati > Pseudomonadota > Gammaproteobacteria > Lysobacterales > Lysobacteraceae > Luteimonas > Luteimonas qiangzhengi. Next base: position 62,539 of record NZ_JBCLVE010000003.1, read on the forward strand.
CCGATGCGGTTGGCCGGCACCTGGAACAGGTATTCCAGCAGCGCCACCGCCCAGCTGGCCAAGGCGGCGACGATCCACGGTTTGGCGCTCAGCTCCTTCAGGTGCGCATACCAGGCAAAGGTCATGAAGATGTTGCTCATCAGCAGCATCAGGATGGTCAGGCCGACTTCGCGCATGGGGCACCGGTGGGATCAGGAAGGGGTGGAAGGGGATGACCGGGATATTCCAGCATGAAAGCCGGCCAGCGCCGTTATTGACGGCACATTGGCGCCGTAGCTGGGATGGAAGGCTGTGTTTCTTTGCCCACCCGGCTCCAAACCGCGACAATGGGCGGGTTACGCGGCCGTCCCGACCGGGCCGGCCCCTGCGCGCCACCCGGCCCATTGCCCGCGGCGCGCCCTCCCGTCCGTATCGAGGATTGCCAGCCCCATGCCCAACGCCCCCAAGATCATTTACACCCTGACCGACGAAGCGCCGTACCTGGCCACGCAGTCGCTGCTGCCGATCGTGCAGGCCTTCACCAGCACCGCCGGTATTGCTGTGGAAACGCGCGATATCTCGCTGTCGGGCCGCATCCTGGCGCAGTTCCCCGACCGGCTGAAGCCGGACCAGCAGGTGGCCGATGACCTGACCGAGCTGGGCGAGCTGGCCAAGACGCCAGAAGCCAACATCATCAAGCTGCCCAACATCAGCGCTTCCGAGCCGCAGCTGCGCGCCGCGATCCGCGAGCTGCAGGACAAAGGCTTTGATGTGCCCGATTACCCCGCTGAGCCCAAGGACGATGCCGAGCGCGAGATCCGCGCCCGCTACGGCCGGGTGATGGGCAGCGCCGTGAACCCGGTCCTGCGCGAAGGCAACTCCGACCGCCGTGCGCCCAAGTCTGTGAAGGACTATGCCCGCAAGCATCCGCACCGGATGGGCAAGTGGAGCGCGGATTCCAAGTCCCACGTGGCCCACATGAGCGACGGCGACTTCTACTCCAGCGAGCGCTCGGCGACGATGGCCGCCGCGGGCGAGCTGAAGATCGAGTTCGTCGGCGCCGATGGCAGCAGGCGCGCCCTGCGCGATCCGGTGAAGGTGCAGGAAGGCGAGATCGTTGACGCCGCGCGTATGTCGCGCAAGGCGCTGGCCGCGTTCATGGCCGAGCAGATCGAAGACGCCAAGGCCCAGGGCGTGCTGTTCTCGCTGCACCTGAAGGCAACGATGATGAAGGTCTCCGACCCGATCATGTTCGGCGTGGCGGTGCAGGAGTTCTACCGCCCGGTGCTGGAGAAGCACGCCGACGCGCTGAAGCAGGCGGGCTTTGACCGCAACAACGGCATCGGTGATCTGTACTCGCGCCTGGACAGCATGCCGGCCGACACCCAGGCCGCGATCAAGACCGATATTGAGGCGCTCTACAAGGAGCGTCCGGGCGTGGCGATGGTCAACTCCGACAAGGGCATCACCAACCTGCACGTGCCGTCCGACGTGATCGTTGACGCCTCGATGCCGGCGATGATCCGCGACTCCGGGCAGATGTGGAACGCGGCCGGTGAGCTGCAGGCCGCCAAGGCCGTGATTCCCGACCGCAGCTACGCCGGCGTGTACCAGGCCACGATCGAGGACTGCAAAGCCAACGGCGCGCTGGACCCGGCCACCATGGGCAGCGTGCCCAACGTGGGCCTGATGGCGCAGAAGGCCGAGGAATACGGCAGCCACGACAAGACCTTCCAGGCCCCGGGCGAAGGCAGCATCCGGGTGACCGACCAGGACGGCAACCTGGTGTTTGAGCACACCGTGGAAACCGGCGACATCTGGCGCATGTGCCAGGCCAAGGACGCGCCGATCCGCGACTGGGTGCGCCTGGCGGTGGAACGCGCGCGCCTGAGCGGGACCCCCGCAGTGTTCTGGCTGGATCCGCAGCGCGCGCACGACGCCCAGCTGATCGCCAAGGTAAAGACGTACCTGAAGGATCACGACCTGGCCGGCCTGGATATCCAGGTGCTGGCGCCGGTAGAGGCCACGAAGCACGCGCTGGCGCGCATCCGCAAGGGCGAGGACACCATCTCGGTGACCGGCAACGTGCTGCGCGATTACCTCACCGACCTGTTCCCGATCCTTGAGCTGGGCACCAGCGCAAAGATGCTGTCGATCGTGCCGCTGATGGCCGGCGGCGGGCTGTTTGAAACCGGTGCCGGCGGTTCGGCCCCCAAGCACGTGCAGCAGTTCGTGCAGGAGAACTACCTGCGCTGGGATTCGCTGGGCGAGTTCCTGGCGCTGGCGGCTTCACTGGAGCACCTGGGCCAGCGCAACGACAACGCGCGTGCGCTGGTGCTGGCCAAGGCCCTGGATGCGGCCACCGGCCGTTTCCTGGACAACGACAAGTCACCTACCCGCCGCCTGGGCGGGATCGACAACCGCGGCAGTCACTTCTACCTGGCCATGTATTGGGCACAGGAGCTGGCCGCGCAGGATGACGACCCGGCCCTGAAGGCCATCTTTGCCCCGCTGGCTGCAGCGCTGGCCCGCGATGAAGAGAAGATCGTGGCCGAGCTGATTGATGTGCAGGGCAAACAGGTGGATATCGGCGGCTACTTCCGTCCGAGCATCGAGAAGACCGGCGCAGCGATGCGCCCAAGCGCAACCTTCAACGCAGCCCTGGCCAACCTGGCCACCTGACCCACCACGGGGGCCGCAGCCGCGGCCCCCGATGGGTTCCGCTGTAGGAGCGCGTCATACGCGCGAAGGCGCGTGACACTTGGACGCAAACCGCGGCTTCGGCCCCAGCGTTATGTCCGAAGCCACGCTCCGTTGCCGCAATTCACGCGGTTTCGCACGCATGTAGGGATCCAGCGACAGCCACCGGTTGCGCAGCAGGACCTGGCCTTCGGCGGGCGTGGGCAGCGGCGCACGCTCGAGGCGGAAATTGCCTGCCGTTGGACGCCCTCGGGGCGCGAGGCCAGCACGATGCGGGTGTTTTCAGCGGGGGACTGGGTGTTCATGGGGTCTCCATAAGGCGTGCCCGCGGATTTCGCGACATGCCTTGGGAGTTGCAAGGTAGCGCCCTTGGCGTTTCGCCGCCCCGAAACCGCCACCGGCTTTGCGCTAGGCTGTCGACCCATTTACGGAGAACCGCCGATGAGACCTGTCCTGCTCACCGCCCTGCTTCCGCTCGCCCTGGCCGCCTGTACTCCATCCGGCGGCGACACGCCGGCTACCGCAGAGCCGGCGGCCGAAATGGCCATGGCTGTTCCGGCCGACGCCGGGGCCGAGGCATCGCTGGAAGGAACGGTTTCCGGCACGTGGCGTTCGCCCGACTTCGTCGAGCGCGACCGTTACCGCAACCCGGCTGAAACCTTGGCCTTCTTCGGCCTGCAGCCTGATCACACCCTGGTCGAAATCACCCCGGGCGGCGGTTGGTACGCCGAGATCCTGGCGCCGTACCTGCGCGAGCGCGGCCAGTACATTGCCGCCGTGGTGGACCCGGATGCGCTGGCCGAAGACCGCCGCGATTACCCCACCCGCGCCCTGGCCGGTCTGGAGGAGCGCTTCGGACAGGGGCCGGATCAGTTCGATCGCGCCCAGGTGGTGCGTTACAACCCGGACAGCCCGCAGTTCGGCGAGCCCGGCAGCGCCGACATGGTGGTGACCTTCCGCAACGTGCACAACTGGCTGGGCAACGACCAGGCCGAGGGCATGTTCCGCGGGTTCTTCGACGTGCTGAAGCCGGGCGGCGTGCTTGGCGTGACGGATCATCGCGCTGCGGCCGATGCGCCCGATTACGACGGCAGCGGCTATGTGCGCGAAGACCGCATGATCGCCCTGGCCGAAGCGGCCGGTTTCCAGTTCGATGCCAGCAGCGAGATCAACGCCAACCCGGCGGATACAAAGGACCATGCGAACGGCGTGTGGACCCTGCCGCCAACCAACCGCCACGACGAAGCCGACGCGGAAAAGTACGCCCAAATCGGCGAAAGCGACCGCATGACCCTGCGCTTCGTAAAGCCGGAATAAGCCCGACTATTGTCGGAACAACTCTTCCAGCCAACGCGCGCCTGACCGTCGCCGTAGGAGCGCCTCATTGGCGCGAAGTCGCGTGAATCATGGCAGCCCGCGGGGCTTCGGACTCGACGCAGGATCTGAAGCCCCGTCCAGTGATCAATGTCACGCGGCTTCGCGCGCATGGCGCGCTCCTACCGGGAGTCAGCGGGTCCTGTTTTCCAGCTCACAGACGTGGCTGGCCGCACTGAGAGTGCATGCGATGGAGTCCGGCGCGCCGGATGGCGCGTCGGCAGGAACAATGGTGGCGCCAAGCGCCGCGAAATGATCGGCCAGCGAACCCAGGTCGTCGCCGCCCTCGTCGGTCCACGTTCCCCGGACCTGCTCCAGACGATCCGGAATCAGCTGCCCGCCCGCAGTGCGGGCCGACCCCGGCATGTATTTGCCGAGAGGGCTGTCCAGCCCCACGGCGACATCCACGCTGGACGCATCGGCCATGGCGATCCTGAGAGTCACGCCAGCCCCGACCTCCCGCCCGGATGAGGCGGCCCGGGAACGCTGCTGGTCAAACAGTGCAGTCAGCTCGGCCGGGGCGATAAGATCCTCGACGAAAACGGCGTCGGTGGCGGCGGACTCGATCATGCCCTTCATGCTGAAGTCCGTGAGGAAGTCGTAGGCAGTCTTCTGCATCAGTCGCGGATTCACTGACAATCGCGACACCGGGACCCGGACCAGTGACTGCAGCACTCCCGTGGGGCCCGTGTTCAAGGTCATCCCTGCGTACTGCCCAGCTTGGGATCTACCTTGGGCATTCGCACCGCCCACGGCAGTCAGCGCGATGAGAGCCGCGCCGGTCGCCAGAAGAATCCTCGTTTGCATTGCCGATTCCATTCGTCGGGAACGGATCACCCTAACAAGGTGGCCCGCTGCAGACCAACGGGGCGCCCGGCTATCCGGCATCTGGCGCAGCGCAGGCGCTTGCCAACGGGCGTCAGGCTGCCACCCGTAGGAGCGCCTCATAGGCGCGAAGCCGCGTGAATCACAGCGGCCCGCGGGGCTTCGGACTCGACGCAGGGTCCGAAGCCCCGTCCAATGATCAATGTCACGCGGCTTCGCGCGCATGGCGCGCTCCTACCGGGAGCGGCGTCCACCGTGGCATGGCGTCGGGGGCGTAGCCCCGACCTACGGGGTGCTGAGGGCGCGCAGGATTCTCTGGCCGGCGCGGCCGTCGGCGGGGGTAATGCCGAGACGACGCTGCTCTTCGACAATGGCACGGCGGGTGTTGGTGCCGATCAGGCCGTCCACTTCGCCGATGTCATGGCCACGCTCCAGCAGCAGGGTCTGCAGCTGGCGGCGTTCGACCCGGGACAGGCCGGGATCGCTGGTCGGCCACGCGGCCACCAGGCCGCTGCCGCCGCGCAGGCGGTCCGACAGCAGGGCAATGGCCAGGGCATAGCTTTCCGCGGCGTTGTAGGAATAGATCGCATCGAAGTTGCGGAACACCAGGAACGCGGGCCCCTGCGCTCCGGCCGGCAACAGGATGGCCGACCGGGTGTCGCCCGGCAGGTCGATGCTGCCGCCGTCGATTCGCGCCACGCCGCGACCCGTCCAATCGGACAGCGGCCGACGGTTGGTCCGCCCGGCGAGCGATGCATTGAAGCCGGCGGGCAGCTTCACTTCATAACCCCAGGGCCGACCGGTCTGCCAGTTGGAACGCTTCAGATAGTTGGCGGTGGAGGCCAGCGCATCGGGAATGCTGCCGACCAGATCGCGGCGGCCATCGCCATCGAAGTCGACGGCGATGCGCGCATAGGTGCTCGGAATGAACTGGGTATGGCCGAACGCGCCCGCCCAGGAGCCGGTGAGACCTTCGGCCTTGATGTCGCCGGCCTGCAGCAGCTTCAGCGTGGCAATGAATTCACCGCGGAAGAACGACTGCCGCCGCCCTTCGCAGGCCAGCGTGGACAGCGAGGTCAGGATCGGGCGCTTGCCGAAGATCCGGCCGTAATCACTTTCCACGCCCCAGATCGCCACCACCGTGGACGGATCCACGCCGTACTCGCTGGAGACCCGGGCCAGCAGCTCGGCGTGCTCATCCAGCCGCGCCTTGCCATCGGCCACGCGCTCCTCGTCCACCAGTCCGGCCAGGTAATCCCAGATGTCGGTGCTGAACTCAGGCTGGAAATTGAGCAGCTCCAGCACCGAGCGGTCCGGCTCAAGGTCCGCGGTATAGCGCTCGAACGTGGCCGCGCTCACGCCCTGCTGGGCCGCGGTGGATTTCAATCCGACCATGCAGCGCTGGAACGCCGGATCGGCATGGGCGGCGAAGGCGGGCAGGAGCAGCAGCAGGCAGGCGAGACGTTTCATGGGCACGGGCATCAAAAGCAGGATCTCCATTGTAGGAGCGCGCCATGCGCGCGAAACCGCGTGAACTGCGGCGATTGAACGGGGCTTCGGACAGGGCGGCGTGGCCGAAGCCACGGTGTGCGACCAGACGTCACGCGGCTTCACGCGCATGGCGCGCTCCTACAGGGGGTTGAGGAGGCGCAGGCCGAGGCGGTTATCGGGGTCATTCCAGGATTCGGCCACCTGCCAGCCGGCGGCCGCTGCGATCGCGGCGAAGTCGGCGTCGGTGTACTTGTGACTGGTTTCGACCTGCATCGCCTCGCCTTCGGCGAAGTGGAAGGTCTGGCCATTCACCCGCACCTGCTGATCGCGCTGGCTGACCAGCGCGGTTTCGATCCGGCTGCGCTCTACCGAATAGCGTGCACGATGGCGGAATTGGGCCACGTCAAAGTCGCTGCCGATCTCGCGGTTCAGCCGTACCAGCAGGTTGAGGGTGAAATCGGCGGTCACCCCGGCGGCATCGTTGTAGGCGGCCTCGATCACCGCCGTCTCCTTGTGCAGGTCGATGCCGATCAGCGCCAGCCCGTCGGCGCCCACCGTGTCGCGCATGGCGCGCAGCAGGTGAATGGATTCATCGCGGTCGAAATTGCCCAGGGTCGATCCGGGAAAGAACGCCAGTCTCCGTCGCGGCGCCCGGCCCGGCTGCGGCAGGCTCACCGGACGGGTAAAGTCGGCGCACACCGGCAGCATTTCGATCGCGGCAAAGCGCCCTTCCAGCCGAGCCACGCTGTGCAGCAGCGCCGCGCGCGAGATCTCGATCGGGGTGTAAGCCACCGGATCATCCAGTCCGGCCAGCAGCAGCTCCGTCTTGCGGCCACTGCCGCTGCCGTACTCCACCACGTGCAGGCGCGGGCCCACCACGGCGGCAATATCGGCCAGGCGCGATTCCAGCAGGCCGATCTCCACCCGGGTCAGGTAGTACTCCGGCTGGTGGGTGATGCGCTCGAACAGCTCGGAGCCGCGGGCATCGTAGAAATACTTGGACGGCAACCGCTTGGGGCTGGTCGACAGCCCCGCCACCACGTCGGCGGCAATCCGCTCCGGGGTGGGCTGCAGGTCAACCAGGTCGGCGTCGGGTACGACAGATGTGGACAGGTTCATGCGTCACGGGCCAGGCGCAGGCCGGCCATCTGCCAGCGTGCATGGGAAGGGAAGAAGTTCCGGTAACTGGCGCGGATATGGCCGGCCGGGGTGAGGCAGCTGCCGCCGCGCAGCACCCATTGGGCATTCATGAACTTGCCGTTGTACTCGCCCACCGAACCCGGCCAGGGCCGGTAGCCGGGATAGGCGGTGTAGGCGCTGGCGGTCCATTCCCACACCCCGCCAAACAGCTGGGCGAAGCCGTTGATGCCTTCGGCACCGGCGGCGCGGGGATGAAGCACGATGTCATCGCCCCTGCCTGCCGGATCAGGCCCGGCAGCAGCCTGCTCCGCCGCCACCTGCTCCCACTCGGCCTCGCGCGGCAGGCGCGCGCCAGCCCAGCGCGCGTAAGCGTCGGCCTCGTAATAGGCCAGGTGGCAGGCCGGCGCATCCGCATCGGCCTCGCACCATCCGTGCAGGGTGAAGATCCGGTCCAGATCCTCATGCCAGTACAGCGGCCGGTCGACGCCCTCGCCCTGCAGCCAGGCCCAGCCGTCGCTCAGCCACAGGCCGGGATCGTGATAGCCGCCGTCGCGGATGAACTGGCGGAACTCACCATGCGTCACCGGGCGGTTGGCCAGCGCGTGCGGCTGCAGCAATACCGGATGGCGCGGCGACTCGTTGTCGTAGGCGAAGGCTGTCGAATCCTGCGGCCACGACGCGGTACCGATATGCGCAGTGCCGCCGGGGCGGCTGATCCACCGCAGCGGCACCGCGCCATCACGCATCCCGGCAGCCTGCTGATCACCGGCCTGCTCGCGATAGGCGGGATGCAGCGGGTTGCTCCAGAACGCGTGCTTGATATCGGTCAGCAGCAGCTCCTGGTGCTGCTGTTCGTGATGCAGGCCCAGCAGCAGGCGCTGCAGGGCCGGGCTATCCAGCTGCCCGGCGGTAGCGGCCTCAACGAGGCGCGCATCCACCTGGTGGCGGTAATCGATCACCTCATCCAGCGGGGGCCGGGTCAGCAGCCCGCGCCGCGGCCGGGCGTGCATCGGCCCGATGCTCTGGTAATAGCTGTTGAACAGGAAATCCCAGGCCGGGTGTACCGCCTTGTAGCCTGGCAGGCCGGCCAGGATGAAGCGCTCGAAGAACCAGGTGGTATGGGCCAAATGCCATTTGGCCGGGCTGGCGTCGGGCATGCTCTGCACCATCGCGTCCTCGGCGGACAGCGGCGCGGCCAGGGCCAGCGTGTGCGCCCGAAGCGCGACAAAGCGCGTGATGAGCGTCTGCGCGCAGGGCGGCGCAGGAGCGGTGACGGGAACAGCCGTGGGAACGGAATCCATCGGCCCATGATCGACGCGCCAAGGTGACAGAAGCGTTAAACCACGCCCTCAGCCCTCCGCATCCAGGTCAGCCGCGGCGGCCGGCGCCGGCTTCGATGAAACGCAGGAACTCGGCGCGGGTGCGGGCATCGTCGCGGAACGCGCCGAGCATGCTGGAGGTGATCATGCTGACCCCGCGCTTGTGTACGCCGCGGGTGGTCATGCACTCGTGGCTACCTTCCACCACCACACCCACGCCCAGCGGCTGCAGTGCGCGCTGGATGCAGCCGGCGATCTGCGCGGTCATCTTCTCCTGCACCTGCAGGCGCTTGGCGTAGGCGTCCACCACCCGCGCCAGCTTGCTGATGCCCACCACCTTGCCGGCCGGCAGGTAGCCCACGTGCACGCGACCGATGATCGGGGCCATGTGGTGTTCGCAGTGGCTTTCGTATTCGATGTCGCGCAGCACGATCATTTCGTCGTAGCCGCCGACCTCTTCAAACGTCCGGACCAGGTACTCATCCGGATCCAGCGCATAGCCGCTGAACCATTCGCCGTAGGCCTTGGCCACGCGCTTGGGGGTGTCGAGCAAGCCTTCGCGCGCAGGATCGTCCCCCGCCCAGCGCAGCAGGGTGCGCACGGCCTCTTCGGCCTGGTCACGGGTCACGCCGTGGGGGTCTGGGGGAAGCTCGGCCATGGGCTGGAATCACGCGTGCGGGGAATCGCCCATGTTAACGCGCCGCTGCTCAGCTGGCCCTGTTCTGGTTCTGCGCGGTCTCTTCCATGTCGCGCCAGACATGCATCACGGCGTGCCGTGCCTGGTCCCAGGTCAGGCGCGAACGGCCGCGGATCTTCAGCCAGCGCGCGCCCAGGGCAGGCTCGCTGTCTGCAAACTCCTGACCGCCATGAGTGCGCCAGGTTTGCACGCCGAACCGGTAGGCGGGCTCGTAGTCGTGCCATTCCATGCCTGGCGCGTAGTAGGCCATCTTCGAATAGATCTCTTCGAAATGGCCCACGTTGTCGTTCGGATCGGCCGAGACCGCTGTGCGGTTGCCCACCAGCGCACCACCGGCCACGCCGATCACCACTCCAATCACCAGCCCTGGCGGGCCTGCAATCAGGTATCCCAGCGCGCCCAGCACCGCTCCGCCGGCCAGCGCGCTCACCGTGGTGCGCGAAATATGTCGCTTTTCCAGAGTGCTCATTCTGCCTCCCGGGCGCGGATACGCCAGTTCTCCTGTTATGTTTCGCACGCTATAGCGCCACCAGTCGCCGTGCAGTGAAAGCGCGGCGGATGGGCGCGGAGATACACCACCATTTGAACCGGGAGTAGAGACCGTGCGATCCGCCCTTGCCTGCAGCACCCTTGCCATTGCCCTGGCCCTCGCCGCCTGCTCACCGCAGCATGCTGTCGAGCGGACCAGCGCCGCCGCCACCCAGCAGGCCGAGGACGAATCCGCGCGCCTGAATGCCTGGTTCGAAACGCAGTACGAGCAGTTCCTGCAGTTCAGCCCCACCACGATGACGTTCCAGGGCCGCAAGGATCGCTACGACCAGCTTGATGACGTGTCCGATGAAGGCATGCGCGAGCGCCTGGACTGGGCGGCCGCTTCGGTGGCGGAAATGGAATCGAGCTTTGATTACGACCGTCTGGACGATGACGCCCGGCTTTCCTGGGACATCTGGAAGCGCCAGTACGAGAGTGCCCGCGGGCAGATGGAGCACAAGGCCCACGCGTATCCGTTCGAGCAGATGAACGGCATGAACAGCGTGCTGCCGATGTTCCTGATCAACTTCCACAAGGTGGACAGCGAGCAGGATTACCTGGCCTATATCTCCCGTCTGCATGCGGTGCCAACCCTGCTTGGCGAGCTGCTGCAGCGCAGCCGCGCCTCGGCCGCCGAGGGCATCCGCCCGCCCCGCTTCGCCTATGAGGGGGTGATCGAGCAGTCGCGCAACATCATCACCGGCGCGCCCTTTGACGCCGGCGACGACAGCCCGTTGTGGGCCGACCTGCAGGCCAAGGCCAACGCCCTGGTGGAATCGGAGGAGATCACCGCCGAGCGCGCCGACGCGCTGAAGGACCAGGCGCGCCAAGCGTTGGTTGAGCAGTTGCAGCCCGTCTATCAGCAGATCATCGCCTGGAGCGAGGAGGAGCTGCCGCACGCGCTGGAAAACCCGGCCGGCGTAGGCACCACCCATCCGGGCGGCGCCGCGTACTACGCCTGGCAGCTGCGCGAGAACACCACCACCGACATGACCGCCGATCAGATCCACCAGCTCGGCCTGGACGAGGTGGCGCGGCTGCGCGACGAGATGGAAGCGATCATGGAACAGGTTGGCTTCGAGGGTGACCTGCAGGCGTTTTTCCAGTTCCTCAACACCGACCCGCAGTTCCGCTATCCCAATACCGATGCGGGCCGCCAGGCCTATATCGACGACGCCACCGCGGCAATCGACAACATCGAGAAGGTGCTGCCCGAATACTTCGGTCTGCTGCCCAAGGCCGGCCTGGAAGTGCGCCGGGTGGAATCGTTCCGCGAACAGGATGGCGCCGCCCAGCACTACTACCCGGCCACGCCGGACGGCGCCCGCCCGGGCATCTACTACGCGCACCTGTCAGACATGGACGCGATGCCGAAGACCGAGCTGGAGGTGATCGCGTATCACGAGGGCCTGCCGGGTCATCACATGCAGATCTCGATCGCCCAGGAGCTGGAAGACGTGCCGACCTTCCGCACCCAGCAGTTCACCACCGCCTATACCGAGGGCTGGGGCCTGTATTCGGAGTGGCTGGCCAAAGAAATGCCGGGCACCTACGAGGACCCATATTCCGAATACGGCCGGCTGATGTCAGAGATGTGGCGCGCGATCCGGCTGGTGGTGGATACCGGCATGCACGCAAAGGGCTGGACCGAGGAAAAGGCGGTTGAATACTTCGCTGCCAACAGCTCGATCCCCGAGGCCGCGATGCGCTCGGAAGTGCGCCGCTACCTGATCATGCCCGGCCAGGCGACCGCCTATAAGGTCGGCATGATCAAAATGCAGGAGTTGCGCCAGAAAGCTGAAACCGAACTGGGCGACGCCTTCGACATCCGCGCCTTCCACGACACCATCCTGGGCGGCGGCGCCATGCCGCTGGACCTGCTGGAGCGCCGCGTGGACGCCTGGATCGCTTCACGTCGCGAAGCGTCGGGGGCGTAGCCCCGACCTACGCCCGTTCGCGGGCCTGGCAAACCGCCGCGGTGAACAGGATGTCGGTTGAGGAGTTGAGCGCGGTCTCGGCCGAGTCCTGTACCACCCCGACCACGAAGCCGATCGCCACCACCTGCATGGCGATATCGGCATCGATACCGAACAAGCCGGCGGCCAGCGGGATCAGCAACAGCGAGCCGCCCGGCACGCCCGACGCGCCGCAGGCACCGATCGCCGCCACCACGCTCAGCAGCAGCGCGGTGGGCAGGTCCACCGGAATCCCCAGCGTGTGCACCGCCGCCAGGGTCAGCACCGAAATGGTGACCGCCGCGCCAGCCATGTTGATCGCCGCACCCAGCGGGATCGCTACCGATGCCGTCGCCTCATGCAGCCCCAGCCGCTTGGCCAGCGCCAGGTTCACCGGGATGTTGGCGGCAGACGAGCGGATGAAGAACGCGGTGATGCCGCTCTCGCGCAGGCAGGTGAACACCAGCGGGTACGGATTGCGCCGGGTCACCGCGAACACGATCAGCGGATTGAGCAGCAGCGCCACCGCCAGCATCGCGCCCAGCAGCACCGCCAGCAGGTGCGCGTAGTCGACCAGTACGCCCAGGCCCGAATCGGCCAACGTGGACGCCACGATGCCGAACACACCCAGCGGCGCCAGCCGGATCACCCAGCGCACTACAGTCGCCACCGCCTCGGCCAGATCGGCCAGGCCGGTACGGATGCCGTCGCCGGCCTTGCGCAGCGCCAGCCCCAGCGCGATGCCCCAGGCCAACAGGCCGATGTAGTTGGCTTCGGCCATCGCCTTGGCCGGATTGTCGAAGATCTGCAGCGCCACGCTGCGCAACACCTCGCCAATCCCGCCCGGCGCCGCCATGGCCATGTTGGGATCGACCTTGAGCACCAGGGTGGTCGGAAACAGGAACGAGGCACTCACGCCGATCAGCGCCGCGCCGACCGTGCCGATCAGGTACAGCGCCAGGATCGGGCGCATGTGGGTGCCGCCACCGCCACGATGGCCGGCGATCGCCGCCGCCACCAGGACCAGCACCAGCACCGGCGCGACCGCTTTCAACGCGCTGACAAAGGCCGTGCCCAGCAGCTCCGAGACCGCGCCCACGCCGGGCAGCAACACCCCGACCAGGGTGCCCAGGATCAGGGCAATGACGATCTGGGTAACCAGGCTGAGGCGGCGCAGGAAAGCGGGCAATGCGGACATGGGTGATCCCCGGGGTTGTATGAGTGCCGGCTCAGCCGGCCTGCGGAGCGGGTGCCGCCAGCGCACGATCGGCCACCACGGCCAGCACCGCGATCACCACCACCGGCACCGACCATCCCAGTCCGATTGACGAGCCGGGCAGCAGGTACAGCCAGTCGGGCACCCAGCCATCAAAGCCGGCGGCAATCACGCCATCAATCACCCCGAACACCGTGGCCACCGCCATCGCCGGTATGAACACCCGCGGCGGCGAGCGCCACAGCGGCATGGCCAGGCTCAGGGCCACCAGGGTGATGGCGATCGGGTAGATACCCACCAGCACCGGCACCGAGACCGCGATGATCTGCGCCAGCCCCTGGTTGGCCAGGACCATCGAGAGCAGGCCCACAACGATCACCACCGTGCGGTAGGACACTGGCAGCAGGCGGCTGAAGTACACGCCACAGGCACTGATCAGGCCCACGGCCGTGGTCAGGCAGGCCAGGGTGATCACCGCCGCCAGCAGCACCCCGCCGGGCGCACCGAAGGCATGCCGCGCGAAACCGGTCAGCAGCGGCACTCCGGTTTCGGCGGCTGGCGCCACGCTGCCACTGCCTGAGCCGAGGTAGGCCAGCGCGATGTACACCAGACTCAGGCACACCGCCGCGATCAGCGCGGCGATGATGGCGTAGCGGGTGACCAGGGAATCATCGTTCACCCCGCGGCCGCGGATGGCGGAGACGATGACGATGCCGAACACCAGTGCGCCCAGCGCATCCATGGTCAGGTAGCCCTGCACAAAGCCCTGCGACAGCGGCGCGGACTCATAGGCCGCGGTCAGCACACCCGCGCCACCGGCCGGATTGAAGAATGCCGCCGCGCCGAGGACTGCCAGCGCCGCCAGCAGCGCCGGGGTCAGCACCTTGCCGACGTTGTCGATCAGCCGCCCCGGAAACAGCGCGATCAGGATCGCCAGCCCGAAGTACACCACCGAATAGCCGAACAGCGCGCCCGACCCGTCACCGATGAACGGCGCGATGCCGATTTCGAACGAGACCGTGGCCGTGCGTGGCGTGGCAAACAGCGGGCCGATGGCCAGGTACACCGCCACGCCGAGGATGGTGCCGGCGACTTTTCCGATCGGCGAAGTCAGCGCGACCATGCCGCCGCCCACGCGGGCCAGGGCGACGATGGTCAGCAGCGGCAGGCCGACGCCGGTCAGCAGGAAGCCGAGCACCGCCCACCACAGGTGCGGGCCTGATTCGAGCCCGACCATGGGGGGGAAAATGATGTTGCCTGCGCCAAGGAACAGCGCGAAGGTCATGAAGCCGAGCGCGACGACATCCTGTTTCTTCAAGGTCTGCATGCAACTGGGTCCCCGATCCACAAGCGGGTCATTCTAGGCCCATGCAGCGCCCGCGTGCCCGGGCCGGGGGTCATGCATCCAGGCGGGCGGCAATCGCGCCCTGATGTGCTCCGCCATGTCCGGTCCAGCGGCTGCGACCGCAGCGCATGAACAGGGTTTCGGCCTCTTCCTGGTCGGCGGGGCGGATCACCAGCTCCAGCCAGTCACCCCACAGCACCGCTTTTTCCAGCGTTGCCGGGCGTCCGTCCACCCACGCCTCGCCGCCCACCCGCTGCCAGGTCTGGTGCAGCTTGACCCGGAAGTGGCGCTCACCGGCCAGCCAGTCCCAGGTGCCGGCCACCTTGGCCGGGATGATCCACAGGAACAGGCTCACCCCGCCCGACGACACCCGGCGGTCCGGCTTCCAGTCGCCCATGTCGAACGCGTGCGACACCACCCGGGTACCCGGCCGCAGCTCATCCAGCAGGCGCGGACGCAGGTCCACGTTCACGCTGTGCAGCAGGTACATGGTGACCACGGTAGCGGGGCTGAAATCGGCATGAAACAGGTCGTATTCAATGAAGCTGACCCGGTGTTCCACGCCCATCTGGGCGGCGTATTTCTCGGCTTCGCGTATCAGCGACTGATCGATCTCCACGCCCACCGCCTGGGCACCGCGAAGGTGCGCGGCGGCCACCACGATGCGGCCATCGCCCGAGCCCAGGTCGTACAGCACGTCATCGGCATCCACGCCGCCCAGTTCGAGCATGGCCTTCACCACGCGCTCTTCCGACGGCACGTAGGGCACGTCGAGATGGACATTGAGCTTTTCGAGTTGCTCTTCGAAAGACAGTTCGCGGAAATGCAACTTGCGGCACCTGACCATAATGATGAACAGGCGTCCTATTCTACCAGCCGGCTATTTTGGCTTGCGGTGACGGCCCGCACTGGCCTGGTCGATGGCCGGATTACCGACCTGATTGCTGGCGGCCCGGACCGGCTTTGGCCTAACCTGCCCGGGTGCGGTCCGGTGGGCCGCGAAACCCACTCCGCGGAGCATCCGTGTCGCATATCCCGGCTCCAGATACCCCCGTGACCGCCAGCGCTATTCCCTCTCTGGACCGGCTGCTGCGTGACTCCGCGCTGCGCCCCCTGCTGGCGGCACACGGCCATACCCGGGTGGCGGCCATCGTGCGCGACCAGCTGGGCGAACTGCGCCAGGCAGCGCTGGCCGGCAGCCTGCATCCCACCGAACTGGCGCCGGAAGCCGTGGCCGCCGCAGCGCAGCGGGCGCTGGACCAGCAGTCCCGCCCGCGCCTGCGCACCGTATGGAACCTGACCGGCACCGTGCTGCACACCAATCTCGGGCGCGCGGTGCTGCCGGATGAATCTGTGCAGGCCGTGGTGGAAGCGATGACCGCACCGATGGCGCTGGAGTTCGACCTGGAGCGCGGCGCCCGCGGTGACCGCGACGACCTGGTGGAAGGCCTGCTGTGCGAGCTGACCGGCGCCGAGGCCGCCACCGTGGTCAACAACAACGCCGCCGCGGTGCTGCTGATGCTGAACTCGCTGGCCAGCCGGCGCGAGGTGATCGTCTCGCGCGGCGAGCTGGTGGAGATCGGCGGCGCCTTCCGCATCCCCGACATCATGAAGCGCGCCGGCGCGAAGCTGGTGGAGGTGGGCACCACCAATCGCACCCACCCGGCCGACTACACCGACAACATCGGCGAGCGCACCGCGATGCTGATGAAGGTGCATTGCAGCAACTATGCGATCGAGGGTTTCACCGCCAGCGTGGACACGCCGCAGCTGGCCGCGATCGCCCGCGAACACGGCCTGCCGCTGGGCGTGGACCTGGGCAGCGGCTCGCTGATCAATCCGGCGCAGTGGGGCCTGCCTGCCGAGCCCACCGTGCGCGAAACGCTTGAAGCCGGCGCCGACGTGGTCACTTTCAGCGGCGACAAGCTGCTCGGCGGCCCGCAGGCAGGATTGATCGTGGGCCGCACGGACCTGATCAGGAAAATCCGCCGCAACCAGCTCAAGCGGGCGCTGCGCGTGGGCAAGCTGACCCTGGCCGCACTGGAGCCGGTGCTGGCCCTGTACCGGTCGCCGGAACTGCTGCCCGAGCGCCTGACCACCCTGCGCCTGATGCTGCGCCGCCCGGCCGCGCTGCGCGAGCAGGCGATGCGCCTGGCACCGGTATTGCAGCATGCGCTGGGCGAAGGCTGGGCCGTTGGCGCCGAACCCATGAACAGCCAGATCGGCAGCGGCGCCATGCCGGTCGAAGCCCTGCCAAGCTTCGGCCTGATGCTGCGCCACCGGGGCAAGGGCAGCAGCGGCCGCGCACTCAATGGACTGGCCAAGCGCCTGCGCGACCTGCCGCGTCCAGTCATCGGTCGCATCGCCGACGACGCGCTGTGGCTGGACCTGCGCTGCCTGGAGGAACGCGACGAGGCCGCTTTCACCCAGCAGCTTGAAGGACTGCGCGCATGATCGTCGGCACCGCCGGACACATCGACCACGGCAAGACCACGCTGGTGGGCGCGCTCACCGGGGTCCAGACCGACCGGCTGAAGGAAGAGCAGGCGCGCGGCATCTCGATCGAGCTCGGCTATGCCTACGCGCCGATGCCCAACGGCGAGGTACTCGGCTTTGTCGATGTTCCCGGCCACGAGAAGCTGATCCACACCATGGCCGCCGGCGCCAGCGGCATCGATTTCGGCCTGCTGGTGGTCGCCGCCGATGACGGAGTGATGCCACAGACCCGCGAGCACCTGGCGATCCTCGGCCTGCTGGGGGTGGAACGCGGCGCGGTGGCCCTGAGCAAGGCGGATCGCGTGGATGCCCCGCGCCTGGATGAAGTGCGCGCGGACATTGAAGCCCTGCTGCAGGGTGGCGCCCTGGAAGGCGCGCCAATCTTCGCTGTCAGCGCCACCCGCCCGGAAGACCCGGGCGTGGCCGCACTGCGTGCCCACCTGTACGACACCGCCGCAAGCTGGAATGCCCGCGACGACGGCGGGCTGTTCCGCCTGGCCATCGACCGGGTGTTCACCCTGGCCGGCCACGGCACCGTGGTCACCGGCACCGTGGTTGGCGGGCGGGTGATGGCTGGCGACGACAGCGCCCGGCTGGTGCTGGCCCCGGCCGGCAAGCCGGTGCGCGTGCGTACCGTGCACGCCCAGAACCAGCCCAGCGAAGACGGCCGCGCCGGCCAGCGCTGCGCACTCAACCTGGGCGGCATTGGCAAGGACGCGATCAGCCGCGGCGACTGGATCGCCGATGCGCGTGCGTTCCTGCCCACCCGCAATATCGACGTGGAGCTGGAACTGCTGGAAGGCGCCGACACCGCGGTCGGCAACTGGGCACCGCTGCACGTGCACCTGGGCACCACCCGACAGCTGGCCCACGCGGTGCCGCTGGCGGATCGCAGCATTGCCCCCGGCACCCGCGGCCGGGTGCAGCTGGTGTTCGACGAGCCGCTGTGCGCTGCGCCGGGCGATCGTTTCATCGTCCGCGACGCCCAGGCCAGCCGCACCATTGGCGGCGGCCGGGTACTGGATCCGCAGGGGCCAAGGCGCCGGCGCCGCTCGCCGGAACGCATGGCCTGGCTGGACGGCATCACCGCCCTGCTCGACGGCCACGGGCTGGAACCGCTGCTCGCCCAGGCGCCCTATGGCGTGGATGAATCCGCGCTGGTGCGGCTCACCGGCCTGGCGCCGGAGCAGCTGCAGCTTCCCGACGGCATCCTCTGGCTGACCCCGCGCACCGGCGCGCCCATCGCCATCACCGATGCCAACCGCCAGGCCCTGCACGCGCAGATCGAACAGGCGCTGGCGGATTACCACCGCGAAACGCCAGACGAGCCCGGCCCGGAGGCCACGCGCCTGCGCCGTATCACCCTGCCCACCGCCCCGGCCGCGCTGTGGCATGCGCTGCTGGATGAGCTGGCCGAAACCGGGCGCCTGCGTCGCAACGGCCCGTGGCTGCACCTGCCCGGCCACAGCGTCACGTTGGACGAAGGCGAAGCCGCACTGGCCGACCGTCTGCTCGCCCACCTGCATGAGGGCGGCTACAACCCGCCGTGGGTGCGTGACCTGGCGCGGATTGAAGCTGAGCCGGAGGAGCGCATCCGCCGACTGCTGCGTACCCTGGCCCTGCGCGGCGACGCGTTTCAGATGGTGCGCGACCTGTTCTATCACCGCGAGCGCACCCGCGAGCTGGCCGAGCTGGTGGTTGATCTGGGTGCCAACGAGGAGGGCGTGGAAGCTGCCCGCTACCGCGACGCCACCAGCCTGGGCCGCAAGCGGGCGATCCAGATCCTGGAGTTCTTCGACCGCACCGGCCTCACCCGCCGCGTCCGCGACACCCACTTCCTGCGTCCCGACAGCGCCTGGCTGGCGGACCTGCGCGCGCCGCATTGAGGGAAGGCGTCGGGTGTACCCGGCGTCGGGGGCGTAGCCCCGACCTACGTGGTAATTTGAGGGCTTCAATGGAAGGCAAGCGCGCCCGGTGGCGCGGCCGGGCTTCAAACCCGGTTGGGGGCGTCAGCCGCTCCCAGGCAGGTTCGACTCCTGTTGCCTTCCGCCATCCATCCCATGCCGCGTCCGCCGCAGGAGCGCGCCATGCGCGCGAAACCGCGTGAATCATGGCGCTCCCATGTGGCTCGGACGGGTCGCCATTACCGACGCCACGCCGTGACGACGGATGTCACGCGGCTTCGCGCGCATGGCGCGCTCCTACCGGGGCGTCCTGCGATACTGGGGCACCGTACCCGTATCCAAGCGCCATGACCGACACTGCCAGCCCCGAACGTCCCCGCCTCACTTCGCTGTCCCACGGCGGCGGCTGCGGCTGCAAGATTGCGCCGGGCGTGCTGGCCGATCTGCTCAAGCGCGCCGCGCCGACGCCGGTGTGGCCGCAGCTGATGATCGGCAACGACACCGCCGACGACGCCGCGGTGTACCGGCTCAACGACGAACAGGCACTGATCGCCACCACCGATTTCTTCATGCCGATCGTGGACGACCCGTACGATTTCGGTCGCATTGCCGCCACCAATGCGCTGTCGGACGTGTACGCCATGGGCGGCACGCCGATCATGGCGCTGGCGATTGTCGGCATGCCGATCAACGTGCTGCCGCACGAAGACATCGCCGCAATCCTGCGTGGCGGCGAAGACGTGTGTGCCGAAGCCGGAGTTCCGGTGGCGGGCGGCCATAGCATCGATTCGGTCGAACCCATCTACGGCCTGGCGGCGATGGGCATCGCCCACCCCGACCGCATCCGCCGCAACGCTGACGCCCGTCCCGGCGACCTGCTGGTGCTGGGCAAGCCGCTGGGCGTGGGCGTGATGTCGGCCGCGTTCAAGCGCGGCGTGCTGGGTGAGGACGGGTACAAGGCCATGATCGACGCCACCACCCGCCTCAACCGTCCCGGCGTGGCCCTGGCCGCGCTGCCCGATGTGCACGCGATGACCGACGTCACCGGCTTCGGCCTGCTCGGCCACGCCCTGGAGCTGGCCCGCGGCGCCAACCTCACCGTGCGCCTGCGCTTCGACGACCTGCCCTGGCTGCCCGGCGTGCAGCAGCTGGCGGCGGACGGCGTGGTCACCGGCGCATCAGGCCGCAACTGGACGGCCTATGGCGAGGGCGTGGAACTCGGCGCCGGCATCGACCAGACTGCCCGCGACCTGCTCACCGACCCGCAAACCTCCGGCGGCCTCCTGGTGTCCTGCGCCCCGCAGGCGCTGGGCGAAGTGCTGGAAATCTTCCAGAACGAAGGCTTCGCCGACGCCGCCGTGATCGGCGAAGTCCGCACCGGCCCCGCCCGGGTCGAAGTCGCCTGACGGCGGCACCCCCGAATGACCCGTGCCTTGCCGTAGGTCGGGGCTACGCCCCCGACGCGCGGTTCACATGAAATTGCGGGTATGCAGGCTTGAGAGGTGACGCGCGCGGTCGGGTTCAAAGCCCAGCCGCACCAGCTTGCCGTAGCGGCTGTCGGCCATGTCCTTGATCAGCACCTGCACCTTGCGCGAGCCCAGCGCGATGGCTTCCGGGGTGATTGCACCGGCCGCCATCACCACCAGCGAGTCGAATACTTCCTCGTTCAGCCCGCCGGTATGGCGGAGCGCCTCGTGGCGATCTTCCACCGCGCGCGCCAGGCGGTTGCGGAAATCGGGCTCACGCTGCAGCCGGTACAGCAGGTGCGACATGCCCAGGGCCACGTGGCGGGCCTCATCGATCGCCGCGTAGCGGGCGATCTGGCGGGTCAGAGGATCCGGCGCCTCGGCCTGGATGAACTTCAGCAATGAAACGAAGGTGCCTTCGCCGAGCACCGAAAGCAGAAAGCTGGCGACCGAGTAATCGGTCTCGTCCATCAGGCTTTTCAGCGATTCCTGACCGCCGGCCGTGGACAGCGCCGGCTCGCGTCCATGGCGGCGGATTCGCCGGGTAAACACGTCGATGTGCCGGGCTTCATCGGCGATCTGGATCGCCAGCGCGGCCTGCAGCTCGCGGTAGTGCGGATGCAGCTGACCGAGGAAGCGCGCCGGGATCACCAGCGCCGCGTTCTCGTTCTCGACCATGAAGGTCATCACCTGCACCACGGCGTCCTCGATCTCGTCGGGCAGCACCGGGGCATTGTCCCAGTCGATCTCTTCCGGGCTCCACTGCGCGGCCACCGCCTGCCGGTACAGGTTGCCGGCGGACTCGTTCCACAGTTCGTCGCGTTCGGACAGGCGGAAATGGATCTCAGGTGCGCCGGCCTCCACCATCGCGCCACGCGCGGCCAGGCCCCAGCGCGGGTTGGCGCTGGCGGCGATGGCGTCGTCTGCGCCCGGATCACTGTGGCCTGTTGGCAGGGCGTCGCGCCAGCGTCCGGCCTGGGCAGATCCACGGCGCACGCGCACCACATCGTCCGGGCCCGCCCCGGCTTCCATCGCATGACCCTGGGCGCGACACCAGGCGGCAAGCTGCGCCTGCCAGCCGGGAGCAGTCCCGTGCACGGTGACGCTTTCGCCCACCGCCACGGCGTTCAGCGCGTGCTTGATCAGCAGGTGCGCGCCGCTGTCGAAGCCGAGCGCACCCAGGTCCACCACGTTGTCGGTATTGATTGAAGTATTCATTCCATCAGCGGCATGCCGCACATCATCCTGGCGACCAGATCGTTGATCACGTCGGTGGTCGGTGCCATGATCGCCGCCGCGCGCGAATCACGGAACAGGCGCTCGATGCCCACGTCCTTGCGGAACGCGGCCCCGCCGCACACGCGCATGGCGGTGTCGGTCACCAGCAGCGCGGCCTCGGCGGCCACGGCCTTGGTCTGCAGCACGCGCATGAACATGTCCTCGCTGCCATTGTCGATGGCCTGCAGGGCCACTTCGCGCACGCCGCGTGCGCCATCCAGCGCGTGGCGGGCCTGGGCCAGCTGCGCACGCAGGGTTGGCAGATCCGCCAGCTTGCCGCCGGCGGCGAAGCCGGTCTTCGTCACGTGGGCCACCGCACGCTCCAGCGCGCCTTCCATCAGGCCAATCGAGACCGAGCCGATCAGGTTGACGAAGGTCGGCAGCTCGTCGCCGAACATCACCCCCTGGCCGCCGCCGTCTTCGCCCAGACGATGGGCCAGCGGCACGCGCACGTCGGTGGCCGCCACCGGCGCCGAGGCGTTGGCGCGCAGGCCCAGGCCGTCGAACGGGTTCGGCGACTTCAGGCCGTCGCGCTTCGTTTCCACGATCCAGATGGTGCTGGCGCCCTCGGCCTGCACCGGCTGCGAGGACCAGACGTAGGAGTCGGCCTCGCCGGCCGAAGTCACCATGCTCTTGCTGGCGTTGAGAAGCACGTGGTCGCCGTCGGCGGTGGCGGTGCTGACCGGCGCCCAGAAGTGGCTGCGCGAGCCGGACTCCGACCACGCAAGGGTGGTCAGGTGGCGGCCGGCGGAGATCTCGCGGCGGATGTCTTCCGGGCCGTGCAGTTCGATCAGGGTGGTGCCGGCGTAATGCATGGTCACCACCATCGCGGTGGCCGGGCAGTCGCGGGCGATGCGCTCCACCACCTGCGTGGCTTCGCGCAGGCCTTGGCCCATGCCGCCCACGCCCTTCGCGCTGATCAGCCCGAGCAGGCCGGCTTCGCCCAGCTTGGTGATCGCCTCGCGCGGGAAGCGTGCCTCGCGGTCGAGTTCCGCCGCCAGCGGCTTGATCACGTCGGCCACGATCGGCTCGAGCGTGGACAGGTAGGCCTTGGCAGGATCAGTACTCATAGTTCTTCTCCGTGATGCGGCCTTCGGCGTCGTAGAACTTCTCGTCATCCACCGCGCGCTCGAGCAGCGCATAGCCGCTGGTGCGGCCCGGGTGCCAGACCTTCAGCCCCTCCAGCTCAAGCAGCGGACGCACTTCCGGGTCGTCCCAGGACATGGCCAGCAGCAGGTCGGCGAAGCGCTTGGCCAGCGCCGGGTCCGTGTCCGGGGCGGTCGTCATGTTGCAGTGGTCGAATGCGCCAGTGGTGGCGACGATACGGGTGGTGCCGGCGGCCAAGGTGCCCTCCTGGGCGAACGCCTGGTAGTTGCCGGCGATCATCCAGGCGGCGTCGATCTCGCCCTTCACCATCGCTTCGGCCGCGTCCCGCTCACCGCCGATGTGGTCGCCGTGCTTGCCGCCCAGCACATCGAACAGCCGCGCGGTGTAGTCGGTGCGCTGCACCAGGCCGTGCTGGCGCATGTGGTCAAGCGGGATCAGCGTCGCCTGGGGCGAATCGATGGCGCCAAAGCCGACCTTTGCCCCGCGCAGGTCGGCGACGCTCTGCACCTTGCTGCCGGTCGGCACCACCAGCACCGACTGCAGGTCCATGTCGGTATCGCGCATCACGATCGCCTCGACCTTCTTGCCCTGCGCGCGGGCCATGCGATCGGCGCGCACGAAGGCCAGCGGCGAGTTCCAGGCGAAGTGCAGGTCGCCGCGCATCTGCGCTTCCACCTGCGCCTCGTAATTGGAGAACAGCACGTAGTCGAAGTTGAAGCCGCGCTCCCTCAGATAAGGCTTGAAGCCTTCCCAGATGGTGACGACCTTCGGGGCGTAGGACACAGCCCCCATGCGGATGATTTCGGACATAAGCTCCTGCCAATGACATTGAATTGGGCGCGCACGCGACAGCAGCCGCTGGCGCAGACACGCGGAAAATCGAGGGACGGATCACGCCACGCGAAGAAGGCGCGGGCGGCCGGGTTTCCCGGCACCATGCGAAACGATGGCTGGCGGGGACGCCGGCGGCACGGTGCGGCGGGGCACACGCGCGACCGGGAAACGGACAGTACCTGTCACGTCGGCTGCACCCAGTCTATCCGACGGATATGCGGTCCGGGTGACAGCCTCGCGCGGCGGGCTGGACCGCCCGGGCCGGCGCAGAAACGTCCGCAACCCCGGGCAGCCAGGCACCCCGTAGGAGCGCGCCACGCGCGCGAAGCCGCGTGAATCCGGGCGCCGCCCCGTGGCCTCGGCCACGACGTAATTACCGACGCCCCGCGGCGGTGATCAACGTCACGCGGCTTCGCGCGCGTGGCGCGCTCCTACAAAAGTGGCGGGGCAGCGCGAGGCCGGGGACAGGGTGCCCCCGACCCGCATTACCTCAGTGCACGCCGAAGCACATCGAGGTCGGGCCGAAGGTTTCACCGAAGGTCTGCCCCTGGCGATGGTGCTGCCAGTAGAACGTCGGCGCGGGTACGGCCTGGTTGCCGATCTCCGCCATGTCGGCCTCCACGTCAAACAGGCGCCCGTCGACCATCACGTAGCGGGTATCGGCGGTGTGGCGGATGTTCTCCAGCGGATTGCCGTCGAGCACCACCAGATCGGCGCGCTTGCCGACTTCCAGCGAGCCCAGCTGCGATTCGAAGCCGATGTAGTCGGCGCCATCAATCGTCGCCGCGCGCAGCGCCTCGAAGTTGGTGAAGCCGCCCTGGGTCAGCATCCAGATCTCCCAGTGCGTGGCCATGCCCTGCAGCTGGCCGTGGCCGCCCACCTGCACCTTCACCCCTTCGTCGCGCACCGTCTTCAGCGCCTCGGCCACGCGGATGTGGTTGTAGTCCCAGTCCGGCGCGATCTCGCGGCGGATCGAACGCGCATCCAGCGTCTCGCGCGGGAAGAAGCGATTGAGCTTGGCGTCCTCCCACACGTTGTCGCGGGCGTACCACCAGTACTCACCGGACAGGCCGCCGTAGCTCACCACCAGGGTGGGCGTGTTGCGCACGTCGGTTTCCTTCCACAGGTTCACCACGTCGCCGTACAGCGGCGCGATCGGCAGGTTGTGCTCAACGCCGGTGGCGCCGTCCAGGATCATGGTCATGTTGTGGTGGAAGGTGGAGCCGCCCTCTTCGACCACCAGCATGCCCAGCTCGCGCGCGGCCTGGTTGACCTGCTGGCGCTGGTCGCGGCGCGGCTGGTTGTAGCTCTTCACCGAGAATGCGCCATTGGCCTGCATCCGGCGCAGGTGGCTGCGGGCGTCGTCGAGCGAATCGATCTCGGCCTTGAAGCCGCCATCGGCGCCGTAGAGGATCGTACCGGTGGAGAACATGCGCGGGCCCACCATGCGCCCGGCCTGCAGCAGCTCGGACTGCGAGAACACGAACTCAGTGGTCGCCGACGGGTCATGCAGGGTGGTGATGCCGAAGGCGAGGTTGGCGTAGTACGCCCAGTTCTGCTGCGGCACCACGCCGGAGCCGAAGTTGGAGGCGTGCGCGTGCACGTCGATCATGCCGGGCACGATGGTCTTGCCGGTGGCGTCGATCACATTCGCGCCCGTCGGTACCTGCACCTCGCCGGCCGCGCCCACCGCGGCAATGGTGTTGCCGCGGAGCACGATGGTGCCGTTCTCGATCACCTCCTGCGAATTCTCCGCATCGCGCATGGTCACGATGCGCGCGTTGGTGAACGCCACCACCTCATCCGGCTGGTACACCGGCGCCTGAAGGCCCACGGCGATGCCGCCGCCCGGCACGGGCTCAGCGATCTCCTGCGGCGCGCCCGGCAGGAACGCGAACGTCTGGTCCAGGCGCCGCGAGTGGTAGCGGTCGCCGACCATCCAGTGCACCGAGTTCGAATCGGCCGCCCAGTGCAGGTAGCTGCCCACATCGGCGCTGACCTGGCGCACCGGCAGCGCGCGGGTCTCGCGGTTGAGGGTGATCACCCGCCCGGCCTCGGGCATCGGCGCCACATAGGCATGGAACAGCTCGGTAAACGCCACCCACTTGCCGTCCGGGCTGATCTGCACCGAGTCCACGTACTTCAGGTCGAACACCTCGCGCGGATCCTCGCCGTGCAGGCCCACCGACATCAGCTTCTTCTCCATGCCGCCGCCAGCCAGGTACAGCACGCGGGTGCCGTCGTGGTTGAACTGCGGCGACTGGCCGGACTCGGCCACCCGCACCGGCTCGCCGCCGGAAGCGGGGATCACGTAGATGCCGCGCTCCCCCGACCACAGGCTGCCGGTCAGCCCGCCACCACCCGTGCGGCTGTACACCACGTGGCGGCCGTCGGGCGAGAAGCCAGGCTGGTAGTAAAAGCCGGGCTCGCTGGTGATTTTGCGGCCCACACCGGTGCCGCTGGCGCCGCGCACGTGGATCGCACCCAGCCCTTCATCGGTCCAGGTCGTGTAGAGCATCTGCCGGCCGTCGGCGCTGAAGCCGGGCTGGTATTCGTACACGTCGCGGCTGCTGGTGAGCCGCTGCGGCGTCCCGTTGGGCAGCGACTTGCGCCACAGCTGGCCCAGCGCGTGGAACACCAGCGTGCCGCCATCGGCCGAGGTGGCCACGTCACGGATCATGCGCGGGTTGAAGTTGCCTTCCGGCAGTTGCTGGGCAAAGTGCAGCGCCTCGGAAACCACCTGCTCTACTTGCGCGGTGAACGGCACCTGGGTGGCCTGGCCACTGCCCATGTCCACCTGCCACAGCCCACCCTGGGCCCACAGCACCACCGCGTTTGAATCCGGCATCCAGTTGAAGCCGGTGTACGGCCCGAAGATCGCCCACGCCTCCTGCTGGTCGTGGCTCAGCCCATCCCACACCGGGCGCACTTCGCCGCTGGCCAGGTCCAGGTGATGCAGCACGCTCTTGTCGCGCACGCGCTTGACGAAGGCCAGCGAGCGCCCGTCCGGCGAGACTTGCGGACGCACCGCGCCGCCCGGGCTGTAGACCACGTTCTCGTTCTTGCCGGTATGCCGGTCGAAGCGCTTGATCGCGTAGATCACCCCGTGCGGGTCACGGTTGTAGTCGAACGCGCCGCCTGAACTGACGTCCTGCGAGTAGTACACGTAGCGGCCATCGGGCGACACGCTCGGCTCACCGATGTCCTGCTGCTCGTTGGGCTTTTCCACCAGCTGGATGCCAGCGCTGGTGCCGCCGGCGTGATACAGCCACAGCTCGCCCGCGCCCAGCGAACGGCGCGAGGTGAAGTGCTTGCGGGCCACGATGTACTCGCCATCGGGCGTCCAGGTGGGGTTGTTGAGCAGGCGGAAGCTTTCATCCGTTACCTGGCGCGCGTCACTGCCGTCAGCGGCAATCGTCCAGATGTTGTTGCCGCCGCTGCGGTCGGAGGTGAAGGCGATGCGGCTGCCGTCCGGCGACCAGCGCGGCTGGATGTCCCAGGCGCGGCCGCTGCTGATGCGAGAGGCGGCGCCGCCGGAGACCGGCATGCGGTACAGGTCGCCCAGCAGCGAGAACACGATCGTGCGCCCGTCGGGCGACACGTCCACGTCCATCCAGGTGCCTTCGCTGGTCTCGAAGCGCACCGTCTTGGCCTGGCCCTGGGTCGATTCCACGCTCCACTTGCCGTTGTCCTCGGCCGCGTCCGCATCGGCGCGCACGCCGCGGGCGCTTTCCAGCGGGGCCTCGGCCGAATCCACGCCGGCCGCGTCCAGCGCGTCCTGCTCCAGTTCGACGTTGTCGCCTTCCTCCTGCTGCTCCTGCTGTTCCTCGGGCGGCGGCGGTGCGTCCTGAGCGTGGACGGGGAGGGAGAAAAGCGCACCGGCAAGTGCGAGAGCAAGGACGTTGCGGGTCATGCAGGACTTCCGGAAAAGTGATTCCCGCCAACATAACCGCCCGCCCGCCCCGCCGCCCCCCACGAAAGTCATCACCGTAGGTCGGGGCTACGCCCCCGACGCCCCGCAATCCGGCAATCCGGCAATCCGGCAATCCGGCGTTCGCCGTGACTCCAACATCCCTCCTTGGTAGGAGCGCGCCATGCGCGCGAAGCCGCGTGACATTGATCGTCGCATCGGGGCTTCGGACAGGTTGCCGCGTCCGGCGCCACGCGGCATGGCCTGGGTTCACGCGGTTTCGCGCGCATGGCGCGCTCCTACTTGAAAAGGCGGGGCGGGGGCGCATATCGAGCGGTTGGAGCAACAACACTGGCCCGTATTCATGACCACAGAAACCCGCAAGTTCGAAGCCGAAGTCGCCCAGGTCCTGCACCTGGTCACCCACTCGCTCTACTCGCACAAGGAAATCTTCCTGCGCGAGCTGATCTCCAACGCCTCCGACGCCTGCGACAAGCTGCGCTTCGAAGCGATCGCCAACCCCGACCTGCTGGCCGGCGAAGGCGAGCTCAGGATCGACGTGGACTGGGACAAGGACGCACGCACCATCACCATCCGCGACAACGGCATCGGCATGACCCGCGATGAGGTGGTGGCCAACATCGGCAGCATCGCCAGCTCCGGCACGCGCCGTTTCCTGGAAGCGCTGGACGGCGAGAAGAAGGCCGACGCGCGCCTGATCGGCCAGTTCGGCGTGGGCTTCTATTCCGGCTTCGTGGTGGCCGACAAGGTCACCGTGCTCACGCGACGCGCCGGTTCCGACGCCGCCGAAGGCGTGAAGTGGGAAAGCGATGGCCGCGGCGAATACTCGCTGGAAGCCGCCACCGTGCCCGAGCGCGGCACCGCCGTGGTGCTGCACCTGAAGGAAGGCGAGGACGAGTTTCTCGAGGACTGGAAGCTGCGCTCGCTGGTGCGCAAGTACTCCGACCACGTGGCCTTCCCGATCCGCATGCCGAAGGCCGATATGGGCGGCGACGACGAGGACAAGGCCGCCGACCAGGCGCCCGAGTGGGAGACCGTCAACGACGCCTCCGCTCTGTGGACCAAGCCCAAGTCCGAGATCAGCGACGAGGATTACCAGAACTTCTACAAGTCGCTCGGCCACGATTTCAACGATGCCGCCGCGTGGAGCCACAACCGCGTCGAAGGCAGCCAGAGCTTCACCACCCTGCTGTATCTGCCCTCGCAGCCGCCCTTCGATCTGATGATGGGCGGGCGCGATGAGCGCAAGGGTCTGAAGCTGTACATCAAGCGCGTGTTCGTGATGGACGCGGCCGAGGAGCTGCTGCCCAACTACCTGCGCTTCGTGCGCGGCGTGGTGGATTCGGACGACCTGCCGCTCAACGTCAGCCGCGAGATCCTGCAGCACAACCGCCAGCTGGACCGCATCAAGGGCGCCTGCGTGAAGCGCGTGCTGGACCTGATCGAAAAGCTCTCGCGCGACGAGCCGGAGAAGTTCGCCGCCTTCCTCAAGGCCTTCGGCAACACCCTGAAGGAAGGCATCGTCGAAGACCACGCCAACCGCGAGCGGATCGCCAAGCTGCTGCGCTTCGCGTCCACCAAGGGCGAGGGTGAAGCCCAGACGGTGTCGCTGGATGACTACATCGGCCGCATGGCGGGCGACCAGGACGCGATCTGGTACATCACCGCCGACGGCTACAAGGCCGCCGCAGGCAGCCCGCAGCTGGAGGCGTTCCGGGCCAAGGGCATCGAAGTGCTGCTGATGTTCGACCGCATCGACGAGTGGATGCTCGGCCACCTGAACGAGTACGCCGGCAAGCCGATGAAGAACGTCGCCAAGGGCGAGCTGCCGCTGGACGAATCGGAAAAGAAGAAGCAGGAAGAAGCTGCCGAAGCCGCCGCCCCGCTGCTGGAGAAGCTGAAGACGATGCTGGGCGATCGCGTTGCCGACGTGCGCGTGTCCGCCCGCCTCACCGACTCGCCCTCCTGCCTCGCCCTGGCCGATCACGAAATGGCCCCGCACCTGGCGCGGCTGCTGCGCGAAGCCGGCCAGGACGTGCCGGACAGCAAGCCCACCCTGGAAATCAACCCGGGTCATGCACTGGTGCAGAAGATCGAAGCCGAGGCCGACGAGACCAGGGCTGCCGATCTGGCCACCCTCCTGCTGGAGCAGGCCGAGATCGCCGCCGGTGCCCAGCTGCCGGATCCGGCTGCCTTCGTGCAGCGGATGAACCGGTTGCTGGTGGGCTGAGCCTCCCGTCCTGGGCGGGCTTCAGTCAACCGCCCAGGACAGCACCGCGTTCCTGCACACGCCCCACAGCCGGGCGCCATCGCCGGACCACACCAGCCGCTCGAGATCGTAGCAGTCGCGCGGCGTCACATCGGCCACAACCGCCTTTCTGCCGGAGGCGGTCGGCCAGATTGCGATGCGACTGCCGCTACGCAGCACGTCGCCCCCCAGGGCGATGCGGGTGCCGTCGGGGCTGGCGCTTCCCGCTGCAAGCGAATTGACTCCCTCCAGCCAGGCCGACAGCAGCGTCCGCCCGGTGTCCACGTTGGTGACGTGCATGCCACGCTGCGGCTCCGGTCCGATCGTGAAGCCTGTGGCAATCCAGCGTCCCGCCGGAGACCCGAACGGCTCCGGCACATGCCCAGCCATGCCGGTTGCATCACTGTCCCCGACAACGACGTCCCCCAGCCGCAGCGGCAGCTCGATCGCGCGCACGATGCGCCCGTCTTCCCGATGCAGCAACGCGAGGCCGGTCGGTTCCTCCACCCAAAACCCTTCATGATCAAGCGCATCGATCGGCTTGAGCTGGGTATTGCCACGCCGGTAACGGTTCGCAATCGCCTGCCGCGGTGACACGAAGGCCGGCGTGAACCGCCAGGGCTCGCCATCGGTGACAGGCACGGGGCCAGACGTGAGCCTCTGCAGACCGCTGCGCAGGGGGCCGGCCACGTTGTAAACGTGGCTGTAGAGTTCCAGCCCACCATCCGGGCCCCGCCGCCACCGCCAGTAATAGGGCTCTTTGATACTTTCTGGAATCTGCAGCGGGTGATGGGTGGTAGCGCCGGTGGCCGGGTCGTAGATGACCACGACGTCGGAGAGCATCAAATAGATCCGACCGGCCTGCTCTCCCGCAACCAGGCGCGCACGGGTGTTGCGCACGCTCGGGTCGTCGTTGCGCCACAGCAGCCGCGCATCCCCACCGGGACGGTAATGCCACAGCCTGGGCTGGCCGCGTTCATGGGTAGCCAACAGCAGGTCGCCTTCCGGCAGCGGGAACAGATCACGCAGTTCACCGATCCCTTCGGCCAGCGGCCAACTGACCGTATCCAGCTGCCGCGCATCCGCAGCCGGCGCCGCCAGCAGGGATCGCATCACCGGAAACGGTGGCTCGATCGGCACAACCCATGCTTCGGGTGAGGCATGCACCTGGGTGTGCGCCCCTTCCGGCAACGCGCGCAGCGCTTCATACACCGGAGTCAACAGGTCCGAGGGCACCACCTGCCTCTCCAGGAACCTGGATGGCCCCGGGGAAAGGATGTTGAACTCGCGAATCTGGTCGATCAGCCCGCCGTCCGGGTTCGGCCACCGCAGCTGGGCGTGGACCGACACGACCGTGGCCGGGGCACCCAGCACGACGTCCATCTCCCTCACCGACACCACGTCAACGCGGCGACTGCGCCCGGCCAGGCCGTGGCGCCGGGTCCGGGTCGCCCTCCAGAACTGGCTGTCCGGCTGCAGCTCCGGCAGCTTGACCCGGGTCTGCGGAGAAGAATCGGCGGACGCTTCCGCACGTCGCATCTCACGCTCCAGCTCCCACGGCAGCAGGGCGCCCATATCGACCTGGGCCTGCAACCCCTCCAGCCACGCAATGCGGGCATACGCATGCCGCAGGTCCGGATGGCGCGACATGAGCACCTCGCCCCACCCGTCCCCCATGTAGGCCCGCGGGCTTTGCGAGAAATCCCCGTCGAAACGTCCCACCCCGGCCAGCGCCTGCTCCACCGCCGGCTGCACGTGGCTGAAGGGCGCGCGGATCGCGATATGGGCCACCTGGGAGCGGGTCCCGTCCTGAATCAGCACCTCGCCGCGCAGCGCACGCGGCAGGCCTTTTTCCTGCAGCAGCTCCGCGCGCCAACCCTCGAGCGGATCGGCTGGATCCGCCGCACACACGGGCAACGCCAAGCTGCACAGCAGTGCCAGCGCCAGTCGCCATCCGGCAACGCGTTGAACCGGGCCGGCTGTGCGCGGCCACTGGCTACCCTTCGGCTGATCGTCCATGTCCGCCCTGTGGTTACCTGGATCTTCCGTAGGGAAGCTTACCTTGGCCCTGGGCCTCACACAGACAAGATCAATTCGGGGTAACAATGCCCCGGGTACCGCAACAGAATCCTCATCCCACCACCGGAGGTTGCAACATGAGCCTGTTTTCCAAGATCAAGGACAGCATTTTCGGCCGCAAGGCCAAGGCATCCGAGCCCGTGCCCACCCGGCCCGCCACCCCGGCGCCGATCATCATCGACGGCAGCAAGGACGCCCCGAAGGAATCGCCACCGGCACGCCTGCCGGAAACCCCGGCTTCCGAGCCGGTGGACGTGGAAGCGGTGCTGACCGCGATGGCCGAAGAAAAAGGCCGCCCGAGCGACTGGCGCAACTCCATCGTTGACCTGCTCAAGCTGCTGGATCTGGATTCCAGCCTTACGGCGCGCAAGGAACTGGCGGCCGAGCTCAACGTCAACGCAGGCGCCCACGGCACTGCGGAGCAGAACATCGCCCTGCACAGGGCGGTGATGCGCAAGCTCGAGGAAAACGGCGGCAAGGTGCCGGCCGAGCTCAAGGACTGACGGGCAAAACAGAAGGACGCCGCCCAGTGCGGCGTCCTTGCTTCAGGATCCGCCGGCTGGCCTGGCGGACACCTGCACCGGGCCTTCGCCCTCGCGGGCGGCGGTGACCTGGATCAGCTCGGCGCCTTCCACATCGGTCATGAAGAATTCCACGGCGCGCGCGCCGGGCTCATCGCGACTGAAGCGCGGGGCGTGGAGCGCGTAGCCGCCGTTGTCCATCGCGCGGCGATGGGCAAGGCTCGACACCTCCTGCTCGCGTCGGACCACATGTCCGGGCCGGGGCACGCCGAACGCGGCCACCGCCTCGGCCCAGGCATCGGCGGAAGCCTGCGCACCGCAGGCTGCGATCACCCGGTCCAGGGCGCCGTCCGATCCGGGAAACAGCACCTCGCCATCCACTACCGCCACCGTCCGCCGCAGGCTGGGCAGAGCGTTGGGGGAGGTCAGGCCAAGCAATTGGCAGTCCAGCGCTTCAGTACCGGCCAGCGGCTCGCTTCTCACGTCATTCGGGTTCCAGCCCCACGCCTCGGCCGCGGCCAGTCCCACCTGGTGGGAGAACTCATTCTGCATCTGCGTACTCACGCCTTCGGTTACTCCGCTGGGGGCCACTCCGGTGGGGGCCTGGAGCCGCTGCTGGCATCCTGCGGCGGGCGCTGCCAGCAGCAGACAGCAGCCGATCGTGGAAAACAGCTTAGCCATTGGTCACGTTATTGGTACCCGGTGGACCGATGGTAACCGCGGCCGGGCGTGACAGTTCGGGCGGCAGCTGCTGGCCCGCGTCCTCGGCATCCTTCTTCATCTGCACCAGCGCGTTCACCTCATCCACCGCGTTGTGGATGGTGATGTCGTCGCGGCCAAGGATGGTGTTGAGGTAACCGGCAATGTCCTGGGCATCCTTGCCACCGGCTGCCAGCAGCTCGCCAAGATGTGGATAGCCCGGCCCGCGATTGACGAACATCGCCACCCGGTCGATCACATCGCCCACGCTGGGATCTTCGCCATGCTGCGCTTTCACACCCACCCAGTACGCGCGGAATTCCTCATGGAATCCATACGAGGAACCGAGCGACAGGCCGCGATCCCAGTTCTGCATGTGGTTGACCTCATGCACGAACGTATGACCGATCACCCGCAGCTCGCCGGAGTCCCATGAGCGGGCCGAAGTATCGACAGGATTGTTGTCAGCGCCGATATAAGAGGGGTTGATCCGGAACAGGTCCTCGGGGCTGAAGGGCACTGATCCGTAGGCCGAGGTCTCGGTGAAATCGAAGCGGTAGGGCGCCGATTCGCCCAGGAACAGATCCAAAGTGTTGGAGATGATTTCCTGGTCACCGGCGTCGTACTGGGACAGGAACGCCACCGTCTTCGCTGCGCGCTGGGTATCGCCAAGGTCGAAGGCCTGGACCCAGTCCTTGCCCAACATCGCCTCCAGGTTTTCGACCGACCGGGTATCGGGATAGTTGCGCACCTGGCTGAGCACGGCGGTGCGCTCGGCGGCGGTCACATCGCTGCTCTGCTGGAACTGGGGGCTGGAGATCAGCGAACGGATGGCGCTGGGCAGCGCGGTATCGCTGGAGGGACGCGCATCCAGTGCCTCGGTGACCAGGCGCTGGTCGACAGGCGACAGATCCTGGAATTCGGCTGATTGCTGCAGAGCCACGGCCGACAGGGACGCCAGCTGCTGCGGCGAGGGCAGCATCTGGAAGGACAGGTCGCGGATCAGCGTGAGCAGATCTGCCTGTACTGCCGGCTCAGCTTCTCCATCACGCGCCGCGTCGGCCACCAGGGACTGCGCGTCGGCTGGCAGCGCGGCGTATTCCGGCGCATCCAGCAATGCGACCTCGGCAGCGGGCTGATCGCCTTCATCCGCTGCGGCGGACGACGCCTGATTGTCGGTCTCCTGCGCCCGAGACCCGGCTTCAAACCGCGGGTCGAGATGCATCGGAAGGCTTTGTGCGGACTGCAGCGTATTCATGGATTGCTCCGGGCTTCCTGCTGGAAGCCATCGATCCTGCCATGCACCCGTGCATGTACCAGCCGGGGCTGACCCTAGGTGCATCCGCCCGCGTTACGATGCCGCACCTATTCCGCGCGCACTCCAATTTCTCCATGAAGGCCAGCACCAACCGGACACCGCCGGCTGTATGAACCAGCCGTTGCACCAGGCGGACGCCGGCGCCAGGCCCCGGGATGAGCGCCCGCTGTCGTGGACCGCAGGATTGCTGAGCGGCTCGCTGCATCTGGCCATCCTGCTGCTGGCGATGCTGGCTGAACCGATGGAGATGCCGACGCCGCAGGGATCCGCCGCCGGCGGCAGCCGGGTGGAAGTGGTGATGATCGGGGAAACCCCGGAAACCGCTCCGCCCACGGATGTCCCGCCGGTCAGCGCACCAGCAGTAGAGACTCCGCAACCGCCGCGCCCCGACCCGGTCGCCCCGGCTCCTGCTCCGCCGCGGGTACAGCCGACGCCCGTGGTACAGGCCGATGAAGCCATGCAGCGCCGCCAGGCCGCGCCCGCGGCGGCCAGCCCACCGCCCACGCCCAGCACCAACCGCCGTGCCCACGTCTGGGGCCAGCCTCCGGGCATGCTGGCCGAAGACCACGCGCCAGTGAACGCCGGCCGCGCGCCCAGTCCCGCGGTGAGCCAGGGCCGTCGCCACACCAGCTCGTCTTCCGAGCCGAGCATGGAGGTGGGCGGTTACCAGGTGCTCTACGACGTGCGCAGCGAACAGCGTCTGCGCGACTGGCGCGACGCCGGCATCACCGAGCTGTTCATTCCCCTGCCCGGTACCCGCGACTACATGGTGTGCCCGCTGGAAGTCGCACTCCGGCGCGAATCCGGCGCCTGCCGCCTGCTGGATCCGGATGACCCGGAGATGGCCGACATCGGCGATGCCCGCGAAGTCATCAACATGCATCGCGTCTACCGCCGCGGCGAACTGGTGTGGCGCGGCCCCCGCGCCTATCGCTGAGGCGCTCGACCCGCGCGGCATGCGTCTCTTGACGCGGGCATTACCTGCGGTCCACATCGCTTTCATCGGCGCTGCTGCAGAGTGGCTTCCAATCCTCCCCCCAAGGAACCACGCGATGAACAACCAGAAGAAGATCCAGCATTCGCTCAACGACCTGATCGAGATCGCCCGCGACGGCAGCGAGTTCTATACCGAGGCCGCTTCCAAGGTCGACAACCCGGAGTTGTCCACCCTGTTCACCCAGATGGCCGGGCACAAACGCGAGATCGTGACCGGTCTGACCGCCGACGTCGCCGCCATCGGTGGCGAGCCCGCGGACAGCGGCACCATGGCCGGCTCCATGCGAAAGATGTACGCCAACATGCGCGCCGCCTTGGGCAACAAGGATTACGCCTACGTGGCCGAGCTTGAGGAAGTGGAAGACAAGCTGCTCGAGGCGTTCAAGGACACCATCAACGATGCCGACACTCCGCCAGCCGCCAAGGCCGCCGCGCAGAAATACCTGCCGCGCGTAGTGGAATGCCACGACATCATGCGCAACCGGAAGGTCGCGCTGAAGGACGCGAACTGATCGCAGCGGCATGAAGCCGTAAAGGACCAGGCCCCGGCTTATAGCCGGGGCTTTTTTGTTTCAGCGCGCTGATTGAATTCACGCGGCTTCGCGCGCATGGCGCGCTCCTACTTTTGCGCGGGCACTCCGGTGCATTGCGACAGCAGGGTCAGATGCCGCGTCATCAGCTGCGTCTGCCGCGCGACGAGCAAGCGCACGGTGTCCGCATCAGCAGACGCGGTTGAAGAGAGCGCCGCGCTCGCCGCTTTGGGCAGTGACGATTGCAATGGCGCAGACCCGGCTTCATCAAGCTGGTAATCGGGCGGTGGTTCGGGCGGCAGCCGGGCGTCCAGCGCCGACACCAGGCGGTCCACGTTGGCGCAGTCCTCCATCAGCTGGCGGAAGGTGATGCCGACCGGGAACACTTTCCCCAGTTGCACCGAGACCTGGGTCAGCGTGAGGCTGTCCATCCCCAGCTCGATGAAGGGGGTATCGCCGTCGGCCAGGGCAATCTCGAAGCCGGTGGCGTCCGCGAACAGCTTCCTGACCCGTGCCGAGAGGCGCGCTTGGCGGCCAGCGGACGCTGGTATTGACCGATTTTCGGAAGACGTCATTCCTGCAGCTCCGACGGCATTCGGCGGGCGGGAAACAGCCAGCTCCTGATCTGGTTCATGGCGCCGCCCCGCTGTGGCGCGCTGGTCTTCGCGGGAGCGAAACGATCCGAACCGGCAATCTGCTCACCCACCTGCTCCAGGGTGGATGTCGCCAGTGCCAGGACATTGAGGCGGACGCCGGTCTCTTTCTCGACCCGGTTGATGAAACGCACCGCCAGCAGGGAATGGCCGCCTGCATCGAAGAAGTTGTAGTTGGCGGTAACCGGGGCGCCCACCAGTTCGGAGCACAGCGAACTCACGTAGGCGACCGCGGCGCCTGACCCATGGCGCGGCGCCCTTTCGTGCGCCACCTCGGGCTCTCTGTGGATGACCTCCGTGGGTTTGCGCTGCGCCGGCGCTGGCAGCGAGGCACGATCAACCTTGCCGTTGGGCAGCAGCGGCAGCGCATCAAGCACCAGGATGTGCTGCGGCACCATGTAGACCGGCAGGATCCCGCGCAGCCGTGCGAGCTGCGCCCTGTCGTTGAACCGGTCGCGGTCGGCGACGATCACATACGCCACCAGCCGCTGATCGCCCGGCGTGTCCTCGCGCACGGTCACCACCGAGCGCACGATGCCGGGATCGGCGTCGAGCGCAGCCTCGATCTCACCCGGCTCGATGCGATGGCCGCGCAGCTTCAGCTGGAAATCCAGACGTCCCTGGTGTTCGAGCACGCCGTCGTGGCGCCAGCGGCCGCGGTCACCGGTGCGATACAGCCTGGGCGCCAGGCCGGTGCCATGGTGACGGGGCGCAACGTGATCTCGAACGAACCGCTCCGCGGTCAGTTCCTCGCGGCCTAGATAGCCCAGGGCAACGCCCGCGCCGCCGATCCAGATCTCACCCGGCACGCCGACCGGGCACACCTGGCCGCGGGGGTCCATCACCCAGACCGTGGTGTTGTCGATCGGGTGGCCAACGTGGATGTCCAGCGCGCCGTCTCCGCCCGTGCGCTCAATCCTGGCGCAGGTCGACCACACCGTGGTCTCGGTCGGCCCGTACATGTTCCACAGTTCGACCCCGCGATCGATGAGCGCGCCGGCCAGCTCCGCCGACAGCGGCTCGCCTCCACACAGGGCCCGGAATCCGCGCTGCGGCTTCCATCCCGCGTCCAGCAGCAGGTGCCATGTGGTGGGCGTCGCCTGCAGTACGGTCACGCGCTCACGTTCCAGCAGCGCGGCAAGCCTGGCACCATCGGCGGCCTGCTCGCGCGTCGCCAGCACCAGGGTGGCCCCGACGCACAGCGGCAGGAAGATCTCCAGCACCGAGATGTCGAACGAGGTCGTGGTGACCCCAAGCAGGACATCCAGTGGGCCGAGTCCGGGGCTCCTGCGCATGCTCTGCAGGAAGTTGATGACCGCCCCGTTCGGCACGGCCACGCCCTTCGGCATTCCGGTCGAGCCCGAGGTGTAGATCACATAGGCCGCCGCATCGCGGCCAACCGGATCGACCTCGCGCGTCAGCATCGGAGCCGACGCAATCCCGGCGGCGTCCTGGTCCAACAGCAGCAGCTGCGGGGGTTGCAGCGCGAAGCCATCCGCAAGCCCGCCCGTGGACACCAGCAGCGCCAGTCCGGCATCGGCGGCCATCAAGCGCAGCCGGTCGGCGGGATAGGCCGGGTCGAGCGGCACGTAGGCGGCGCCCAGCTTCAGGATCGCCAGCAGGGTCGCGACCAGCTCCGGGTCGCGTTCAAGGCACACACCGACCAGATCGCCCTTGCCGACGCCTCGCGCCGCCAGGGCGTCCGCAAGCCGGCTGGCGCGCGCGTCGAGCTCGCCGTAGGTCAGCGTGTGGGCACCAAAGCGCAGGGCGATCCGCTCCGGTGAGCGTTCAAACTGCGGCGCCAGCAGCCCGGGCAGGCTGGTGGCCTGCGGCAGGTCGAGGGATGTGTCGTTCCAGGTTGCGAGCGCCTCGCGGTCGTTGTCACCGCGGATCTCGATGTCGCCGATCGCGACATCGGTCCGGGTGACGAATCGCTCCAGCAGCCCGGCGAAACGCTGCGCCATGAACTTCGCAGACGGGGCGGCGATGACATCGGCGTTGTAGTTGAGGTCGATCAGCAGCCGCTCGTCATCCTCATCCACCCACAGCGAGAGGTCGGTCAGCGCGCTGTAGTGCGGCAGGTTGAGATCCTCGCAGTGCAGTTCGCCCCACTGACGCACCTGGTCGCGCGAGTCCTCCATGGAGAACAGGGCCTGGTACAGCGGCGAGCGGCTCATGTCACGACCCGCCCCCAGCTCCTGCAGCAAACGCTCAACCGGCACATCCGGATGCGCAAAGCAGGCCATCATTTCATCGCGCACGTGCCCCAGCAGCTGGGCGAAGGTCCACTGCGGATCCAGCTCCAAGCGCATCGGCAGCACGTTGGCGAAGAAGCCCATCACCTCCTGCAGCTGTTCGGTGAGATGGCTGCGGACCGGCAGCCCGATCACCAGGTCGCGCTGTCCGCTGGTGCGGTGCAGGAAGGCGAAATAGGCGGCGAGCAGGGTCATGAACAGGGTGGCGTGGTGGGCCTGGCCGAGTGCGCGCAGCCGCTGCGCCAGCCCCGCCTCGACGCGGACACATTCGCTTCCTCCGCGTCCGCTGGGCATGGGCGGGCGCGGATGATCCTCGGGCAGGCGCAGCGGCTCGATGTCTCCAGACAGCCGCTGGCGCCAATGGGTGATCTGCGCACGGACGTCGTCACTGTCGGCAGCGGCCGCATGCCAGGCCGCGAAGTCGATGTAGCTGCGCTCCAGCGGACGCAGCATCGGACGCACGCCCGAAGTATGGCAGTCGTAGAACGTCGCCATTTCCTTGCAGAACAGGCGGAACGAGCCGCCATCCCAGACGGCGTGATGGACCTGCAGATAGAAGATGTGGTCCTCGTCGGACAGCCGGAACAGGCGCGCCCGGAACAGGGGCGCGTCGTCGGCTCGGATCGGGGCACGGAACAGGGGCTCGACCCGGCGCAGGAACCCGGCATGGCGCTCCCCGGCCGGGTACGCGGTCAGGTCTTCCTCCGGCAGCAGCGTCACCGGCAGGTCGTCCAGCACCCGCTGCACCGCACCGCCCTCATACGCTTCCAGGACGGTGCGCAGGGCGGGCTGTCGGCGGACCACATCGGCGAGCGCACGATCCAGCGCCTGCACGTCCAACGGCCCGCGCAGGCGCAGGGCCGACGGGATCATGTAGTTGGTCGAATCCGGCTGGATCTGTTCCTGCACCCACAGCCGCTGCTGCATCAGCGACAGCGGGCCGATGGACTGGTCCGGCTGGCGCGGGATGTCGAGCACGCCTGCTCCGGTCGCCTGCGCTTCAGGATGCGCGAGCAGGACTTCAGCCAGCGCGGCGGGCGTGGGCGTGTCGAACAGCAGGCGCAGCTTGACCCGGGTTCCGAACGCCTGTTCCAGCCAGCTCGCCAGCCGTGCCGCAAGCAGCGAATGGCCGCCTGCGGAAAAAAAATCCTGCTCCGGGTGGAAATCCGGAAGGTCCAGCAGCTCGGCCATCTTTGCGGCAATCCGCGAAGTCGCCGATCCGTCGTCCCGGCGCACGGCAGCAACGGCCGCTTCCTCGTGCGCCAGCGCGGCCAGCTTCGACACGGCCAGCTTTCCGGTTGCCGAGACCGGCATGGCGTCGAGCACCACCACGCGCTCGGGCAGCATGTAGGGTGGCAGCTGGTTGCGGAGCCCTTCTGCCAGCGCCCTTGTATCAACGTTCGTGCCACTGCGCGCCACCACATAGGCGATCAGTCCCGCGGCACCCCGCCCCTCCTCGCGCACCACCACGGCAGCCTCCGCCACCGAGGCATCGGCACGCAGCGCGGCTTCGATGTCGCCCGGCTCAATGCGATAGCCGCGCAGCTTCACCTGACGGTCCTGGCGCCCCAGGTGCACGAGGTTGCCGTCGTCGCGCCAGCGGCCGCGATCTCCGGTGCGGTACAGCCGTCGTGATCCCGGCACCCCCAGCGCTCCTGCGCCGTCGGCCGCGCTCAACCCATCGGGCACAAACTGCGTCGCCGTCAGATCCGCCCGGTCCAGGTATCCAAGGGCCAGGCCCTCGCCGCCGATGCAAATCTCGCCCGCGGTGCCGGGCGGACACAGGTGTCCGAAGCGATCGGTGATCCACACGCTCGAATTGTCCACCGGGCGGCCGATGTGGATATCGGGCAATCCGTCTGCCAACGCCGTGATCCGCGCGCCGGTGGCAGTGACCGTGGCCTCGGTTGGGCCGTACATGTTCCAGACTTCTGCGCCGTGCCTGAGCAGCGCCGTCGCCACATCGCGCGGCATCGCTTCGCCACCGCAGATCGCCTTGAATCCGGCCGGCCCGTGCCATCCGGCGTCGAGCAGCATGCGCCAGCCGGAAGGCGTGGCATCGAGATAGCTGGCCCCACTGCGCTCCATCAGCTGCCGGAAGGCGGCAC
Source organism: Luteimonas qiangzhengi (assembly GCF_039548515.1). Lineage (NCBI taxonomy): Bacteria > Pseudomonadati > Pseudomonadota > Gammaproteobacteria > Lysobacterales > Lysobacteraceae > Luteimonas > Luteimonas qiangzhengi. The sequence continues at coordinate 103,534 of NZ_JBCLVE010000003.1, forward strand.
CGCGGACAGCCGTGTCCCTGTCGACCAGCACCACCCGCGCGCCCACCGACAGCGGCAGGCACAGGTCCACCACCGAAGGATCAAACGACAGGGGCGTGACCGCGGCAACCGCGTCGTCCGGGCCGAGCCGCAGCCAGCGCTGCATGCAGGCGATGAGATTCGAGACCGCGCGATGCGGCACGCGCACGCCCTTGGGCGTGCCGGTCGAGCCCGAGGTGTAGATCACATAGGCCACCGAATCCGGCGTCGCCGCATCCGCATCGCGTCCGATGCGGGTCGTGGGCAGACCCGGCGGAAGGTCGCCTGGAGCATCCAACGCGAGCAGGGTCACGCCTTGGACCTCAAGCCGCCCGACGTTGGCGGTCTCGGTGAGGATGACCGACAGCCGCGCGTCGCTGGCGATCGCGGCCAGGCGCGCCGGCGGCTGCTCCGGGTCCAGCGGCACATAGCCTGCCCCGGCCTTCAACGTGCCAAGGACCGCCGCCGGCATGCGCAGCGTGCGGTCGAGCATGATCCCGACCAGGGCGCCGCGGGCGATGCCTCTGGAGCGCAGCAGGTGGGCGATGCGATTGCCCTGTGTGTCCAGCGCCGCGTAGCTGCACGTGGCGCCGTCCTGCCACAGCGCGATGCGCCCGCCGTCGGCATCGCACTGCCGTTCGAAATGCTCGTGCATCCGGCACTGCGCGTCGAAAGCCACCGGCGCCGGCTGCAGGTCGCGCAGCCGTTGCAGCGGCTCGCCTTCCACCAGCGAAAGACCCGACAGCGGCTGCGCGGAATCTCGCACCAGGCCGCGAAGCACGGTCTCGTAGGCTTGCAGGAACGCATCAACCGTGGCGGCATCAAACAGCGCGCTGCTGTACATGCACTCAAGACGCAGGCCGTCCTGCGACGGCACCGCGTTGATCGAGAAATCGAAGTTGTCGCAGACCATCGGATTGACCGACAGGTCGAGCACCAGCCCGGCGAACGCATCGCGTTCACGATCGGCCATCTGGTCAACGTTGAACACGGCGGACACCAGCGGCGGCCGGCTCGCATCGCGTTCGATCCGCAGCTTCTTGAGCAGCGAGCCGAAGGTGCAGCGCTGGTGCTCCATCGCATCGAGCACGGTCGTGCGGGTCGCCTCGAGCAGCGCTGCGACCGACTTCGCATGGTCGATCGCCAGTCGCAGCGGCAGCATGTTGACGCAGTGCCCGACCAGCGGCCCGGCCGCGACTTCATCCGCCTGGCCGGCCACCGGGATGCCCACCACCAGGTCATCCTGAGCGCTGAGCCGCGACAGCAGGACGCTGAAGGCTGCGAGCAGGCTGACGTACAGACTCGCACCGTGCGTCGCGCCCGTGCGCCGCACCGCCTCCATCAATCCGGCGTCCAGCGTGCGCACGGCGAATCCCGCGACCGGATCACGCTCTGGCAACCGGGGCCGGTCCACGGGCAGGTCGAGCACCGGTCCGCCGTCGGCGAGCCGTGCCAGCCACCAGGTTTCGTCGTCGGGCGACACCGACAGCTCCGGCCGCTGCGCCAGCTCGTGTGCGTACTCGTGGAACGAGCGCGCGGCGGGCAGGCCCGGGTTTTCGCTGCCGGATTCGCGGGAGTAAAGCGCACCCAGCTCATGCACGATCACGTTCCACGACCAACCGTCGCAGACCATGTGATGGGCGTGCAGCAGCAGCACGTGGTGTGTATCGGAGAGGCGGACCAGCTCCGCCCGCAACAGCGGACCGCGCTCAAGGTCGAACGGTGTTTGCACGCCGGCACGCTTGCGGTCGACCAGAGCCTCGGCCTTCGCGTCGGCGGCCAGCGCGCCAAGGTTGGTGAACGGCATGTCCAGTGACATCGTCGGCTGGACGTTCAGCCATTCACCGTCGGCTGAGATCGTCGAACGCAGGGCGTCGTGGCGGTCGACGATGGCGCGCAAGGCGGCATGCAGCGCAGCAACGTCAAGCCCGCCCTGCAGGGAGAGCGAGATCGACTGGTTGAAGGCCAGGGCGACGGAAGGATCAATTCGGGCCGCCAGCCAGATTTCCCGCTGCGGCTCTGTCGTCGGTACGGGAGTGCCGTCCGCAGGGCCGGGCTGCTGGTCAGGTTCCTGTCCCTGCTGCAGTGCCTGCGGCTGCACTGCGTTCGCCAGCACCATCTGCTGTGCCATCAGCGCCTGCTGCTCGCGCACGACCGACAGCAGCAACTCCCGGTCGGCCACCCCACTGTGCTCCAGCGCGTCCAGGTGCGCGGACATCAGCCGGAGCTGTTGGTCGAAGACCTCCGCCAGTCCACCCGGGGCCGGGGTGGTCATTGCCACAGCGCTTGGAACCGCCGCATCGGCGGCATCCTGGGCGACTGCGCTGCCAGCGGCCGCCGGGGCCACGGGCCGGGCATCCAGCCAGTACCGCTTGCGCTCGAATGGATACGCCGGCAACGCAACCCGGCGCCTGCGCGCGCGCCGGTCCAGGCCTGCCGGGTGCAGGGCAAGGCCCCGGCTCCACGCCTGTCCGAACGCGTCCAGCAATGTGCCCGCCTCCCCGTCCGGGCTGTCGCCCAGCGAAGCGATTGCGGCTACGCCCTGCTCGCGCAGCAGCGGCTGCTGGCGCGAGAGTGCGGTGAGCGTGCCGCGCGGACCGATCTCCAGCAGCGCGCGCGGCTGCACCACCTCCAGCGCGCGGGCAAGCGCCGCGGAGAAGCGCACCGGGTCGCGCAAGTGCCGCGCCCAATAATCGGCCGACACCGCCTGCGCCGCGTCCAACAGATCGCCGGTGGCGGTCGAGAAGATCGGGATTGACGGCGCATGCAACGACAGCGCCTCGACTTCGGCGCGGAACGGTGCCACCGCGGGCTCCATCATCGAGGAATGGAATGCGTGCGAGGTCCTGAGCGCACGACAGGCAACGCCCTCCGCTTCCAGCTGCTGCTGGAAGCTGGACACCAGGTCGTGCGGGCCCGACACCACGCAGGCTCCCGGCGCATTCTCGGCGGCCATCGACAGACCTTCGGGAAGCCGTGCCAGCAGCCCCACACGCGACTGCCGCACCGACAGCATGGAACCAGCCGGCTGGGCCTGCATCAGGCGGCCGCGGCGCGCGACCAGGCGCAGCGCATCCGGCAGCTCGAACACCCCGGCAAGAGTCGCGGCAACGAATTCGCCAACGCTGTGGCCCACCATTGCTGCCGGGGTGAGCCCCTGGGCCATCCACCAGCGCGCCAGTGAATATTCAATGCTGAAGATCGCCGGCTGCATGATCGCCGTCGGCAACAGCGCCTCGGCATCGTCACCGAACACCAGCGCGCGCAGGTCCTGCCCCAGCTCCGCATCAAGCACCTCGGCGCAGGCATCGAAGGCTTCGCGGAACGCTGGCTCGCGTTTGTACAGCGCCCGGCCCATGCCCGCGTACTGGCAGCCCTGCCCCGGGAACAGGAACACCACCGGGCCGTCCTTCGCCGGCACCGCCTTCGCAGCTGCGGCAAGGCCGGCGCCACGCAGCCGCGCGATCGCCGCGGCGCTGTCCGCGGCGGCAACGGCCACCCGGTGGGCCATCGCCTTGCGCCCGACCGCCAGCGTCCACGCCACGTCGGCGAGGTTCTGCGCAGGGTTGGCTTCCAGATGATCGGCAAGACGAGCAACCGAGGCCTGCAACGCGGACGGCGTGCGTGCCGACAGCACCAGCAGCTGCGCGCCTTCAGCGGCATCGGAAAGCGCCAGCGGCGGCGCCTCTTCCATCACCACGTGCGCATTGGTGCCGCCCACGCCGAACGAACTCACGCCGGCCCGGCGCGGGCTGCCCGACACCGGCCAGGGCAGCAGCTCGCCACTCGCCCGGAACGGCGTGGAGGCAAAATCGATGGCCGGATTGTCCTGCTGGAAATGCGCCGTGGCCGGGATCAGCCCGTGCTCAAGCGCCAGCGCGCTCTTGATGACCCCGGTCGCGCCGGCGGCCATCAGCGTGTGGCCAATGTTGCTCTTGACCGATCCGACCACGCAGAACCCGCTGTCCTGCGTGCCCAGCCGGAAGGCGCGGGTGAGGCCCTCGATCTCGATCGGATCGCCCATGGGCGTGGCTGTGCCGTGCGCCTCCACGTAGCCGATGCTGCGCGGATTGACGCCGGCATCCGCGTGCGCCATCGCGATCACCGCTGCCTGCCCGTCGCTGCTTGGCGCGGTGAAGCTCGCCTTGCCGCCGCCATCGTTGTTGATCGCCGCCCCGCGGATCACCGCGTGAATGGGGTCGCCGTCGGCGATGGCCTCGGACAGGCGCTTGAGCAGCACCACCGCGGCCCCGTCGCTGAACACCGTTCCGGTGGCGCCGGCGTCGAACGTACGCGTGGTCCCGTCGGCGGAGAGCATGCCGCCTTCCTGATACAGATGTCCGCTGCGCACCGGGCAGGTCACCGCCACGCCGCCGGCCAGGGCCATGGTGCAGCGGCCGGCACGCAGGCTGTCGACGGCCTGCACGATCGCCACCAGCGAGGTGGAGCACGCGGTATGCACGCTCACCGCGGGTCCGGTGAGATCCAGCTTGTGGGCGATGCGGGTGGCAATGTAGTCCTTCTCGTTGCCCAGCATGACCTGGAAGGCACCGAGGTTCTCAATGAGTTCCGGGTGCGCCAGCACATGGTTCTGGTAGTAGCTGGCGTTGTACATGCCGGCAAACACGCCCACCGGCGCGCCGGTAGCGTCGGGTACGTGGCCAGCGCGCTCGATGCACTCCCAGCACAGCTCCAGGAACACGCGCTGCTGGGGGTCCATCAGCTCGGCTTCCCTGTGTGAAATGCCGAAGAACGCCGCGTCGAAGCAGTCGAAGTCGTCAAACACGCCGCGCGCGGGCACATAGGCAGGATCCGCACGCAGCGCGTCAGGGACGGCGGGGTCCAGCTCGTCCGCTGAAAATCGGGTCACACCGTCGCGGCCCGCGCACAGGCTGTCCCACAGCGCTTCAACCGAAGGCGCCCCCGGGAAGCGCCCGGCCATGGCGATGATCGCGATCGCCTCACCGTCGCTGCCGCCGCGGCCGCGCGACATGCGCGTGGCATCGAGGGCACGCGGAGCGTCCCCGCAGCTGATTTCCGTCGCCAGCGTCGCCGGCGTGGGCGAACGGAACAGCGCCGTCGCCGGCACATCGCCGATGCCTTCTCGGCGTGCGGCCTCCAGCACCCTTGGCACCAGCAGCGAGCTGCCACCCAGGTCGAAGAAGCTGTCATCACGACCCAGCCCCTCAAGGTCGAGCACCTGGGCGAAGATCCGGCACAGCGCGACCTCCACCGGCGTGCGCGGGGCGGCATAGGGGCCGGCCCACTCCGGGCGTTCCCGGCCGGGTCGGGGCAGCTTCGCCCGGTCCAGCTTGCCGTTGGGCGAGAGCGGCAGCGCATCCATCTGCACGAAGGCCACCGGCACCATGTAGTCCAGCAGCTGCGCCACCAGATGCCGGCGCAGCTGTTCCAGATCAACCGGCGCCGCCGGGTCCTGCGGCGACACATAGGCGACCAGGCGCTTCATGCCCGGCACGTCCTCGCGGGCGAGCACGCCGGCCTGGCGCACCCCGGGGAACGCCATCACCTGCGCCTCGATTTCGCCCGGTTCAACGCGATACCCGCGGATCTTCACCTGGAAGTCCTGCCGTCCCAGGCACTCCAGGGTGCCGTCGGGCAGCCAGCGGCCAAGATCGCCGGTGCGGTACATGCGCGCATCGCCGCCGGCGAACGGGTCCGGCAGGAACCGCTCGGCGCTCAGCCCATCGCGCCCCAGGTATCCGCGTGCCAGCACCGCCCCTGCCAGGTACAGCTCGCCGGCCGCACCTTCGGAAAGCGGGCGGCCACGCCCGTCCAGCACGTACACCCGCGCGTTGGCGATCGGCCGGCCGATGCTGGGCAGCCGTGGCCAGGTGGCGGGGTCCTCGGGCAGGGTCAGCGCGGTGACCACGTGGGTCTCGGTCGGGCCGTAGTGGTTGTGCAGGCGGCAGCCGGGCAGGCGCTCGAAGAAGCGTACGATCTTCGGTTCAATCCGCAGCTGCTCGCCGGCGGTGATCACCTCGCGCAGGTCGCAGCGCAGCGGCGCGCCCGGCGGCAACGCGGCCAAATGCCCTTCCAGCCCTTCCGCCAGCATCTGCAGCGCAAAGTACGGCAGGAACAGACGCTCGATCCGATGCCGCACGATGACGTCGAACAACCTGCCCGCGTCCAGGCGCGTGTCCTGGTCGATCAGGTGCAGCTCGCCGCCCGCGGCCAGCGTGACAAAGGTTTCCTGGAAGGCCACGTCAAAGCCCAGCGCCGCGTACTGCAGCGTGCGCAGCGGACCGCCCTGGCCCGGCTCGCGCAGCTGCCACTGCACCAGGTTGGCCAGCGGCCCATGGGGCATCGCCACGCCCTTGGGCTGGCCGGTCGAGCCCGAGGTGTAGAGCACGTAGGCGAGGTCGTCCGCACGCACGTCGCATTCGGCGGGGTCGAGATCGCCGGCAGCTTGATCCGCCCAGTCCGCGTCCGCGGACAGGTCGATCACGGTCAGACCATCTGCCGGGTCGGTGTGTGCGCCGCCTGCAACCGGCGCCATCCCGGGCATGGTCAGCAGCACCCGCGGCTGTGAATCGGCCAGCGTCCAGGCCAGCCGGTCGGCGGGATAGGTCGGGTCCAGGGGCACATACGCGCCCCCGGCCTTCAGCGTGGCCAGCAGGCCGAGCACCACCCCTACGCCGCGATCGGCGTGGATCGCCACGCGCTCGTCGCGGCCCACGCCATGGCTGCGCAAATGACGCGCCAGGCGGTTGGCGCGCGCGTTGAGCTCGCCGTAGGTTACCCGCTCCCCCCCGTGCACCAGCGCAATCGCGTCTGGCGCGCGGGCGGCCTGCGCCTGGAACAGGCGGTGCACGCCGTCAACTTGCGGGAACGCCACGGCTGTACCGTTCCAATGCTCCACGGCTGCACCGTGCCGGGGCGCTCCGGCCAATGCGGACTTCCAGTCGCCTTTCGCGTCACCCGTGACCATCCAGCCGCTCCCCCCCGGAACACCTCCGTACAGCCAGTTGAACGGGTTCGGAGGGAAGGAGCGGCCAGTCACCCCGGTGGCTCAGCAACCGACAGCGCCCGCAAGCGGGCGTTTGCGGGGTTCGCTCTGCTGACGGGGAACGTCGATCAGGACCCGGGGCTGGCACCCGATCCGAGGAAGTCGATGACCCCCAGCGGGTCGTTGGTGAAGATCGCATCGAATCCAAATTCGATGGCTTCCCGCCAGTCTTCTTCGTTATCGATCACGCCCGAAAACACCAGCACGCCGTCGCGCTGGAACTGCCTGACCTGTGCAGGGGTGGTCTCCCGGGCGGCAAGCACGATGCAGCCGGCGTGCAGTTCCCGCAGCGTCGCCGCGTAATCGTGGCTGTTGCGTGGCACCCCGAGCGGGCACGTGCGCACATTGGGGTTCAGATCGTGCATGGCGCTGATCGTGCGCCAGTCGAACGATTGCAGGACCACCCGGTCTTCAAGCCCGTACCTGCGGACAAGCTGGTCGAGTTTGGCCGCATAGAGGGTGGGGTCAATCGGCTTTCCCGGCGCGCCATCCCTGGGCAGCTTGGTTTCGATGAAATACCGGATACGGCTGTCATCACGGAAGGCGATGAACACTTCCTCCAGGCTCGGCATGCCGGCGGAGCGCTTCTCCGCATCCGGATAGATGCCCCGCGACCGGCTGCCGCAATCGAACGCCCTGCTCTGGTCCAGGGTCAACGTGCGCACGGGCTTGGGAACCATGCCGCTCCCCTCCGGCGCTGTGCAGAACGCAGGGTTGATGTTGTTGTCATGGGTCACCAGCAGTTCGTTGTCGGCGGTCAACTGCAGGTCGAACTCCAGATACTCCACCCCGGCCCCGGCAGCCCGCTCAAACGCATAAACGGTGTTTTCCGGCCACATAAGCGCACCGCCGCGATGGGCAATGATGTCCGGATTGGCTGCCGGGACTGCCGTTGAGACCACAAGCGCTGCGGCCAGGGACGCCACTGATCCAAGGATGTTCAATTGCTTTGCTCCAGTTCACGATGCAAGAAATTCACCATGTCATCCGGCTTGTCGGTCAGGAACATGGTCGCTCCCGCCTCCAGCAACCCGCGGTAGCGCGCATGGCGTTCGGGGGTGGGCAGGTTGTCGATCTCCCACAGGGTCTCGGTGGATAGCCGCGTACCTTCCGGGCGCTCAGCCGCATTGAACGCGGCGAAAAACTCCGGCGTACTCCGGAACCAGAGGAAGTAGCCCACCGGGTTGTATCTGGCGAACCCCATCAGGTCCGTCATGTCATTGGGCCTGCATGAAGCTGGAGCACCGTCCGGGCAATCCTGGATCCGGGCCACGACGGCGAGCGTCGCGCCGACCTCCGGATCAGGCTGGTCGGCAGCATCAGGTGAGCCCGTCACCCAGGCAATGCCCTGGCCCTGCATTCCGAGCCGTTCCATCATTTCAGCAACCTCGGCATGGGTCGCATCCTTGATGTCCAGGTGAACGATGAAGCCGTGCTGCTTTGCGGCCAGCAGCATGTCTTCCAGCGTTGGAAGATGCTCTTCAGTGACCACCACGCCTGGCCCGCCATTGCCGCGGCGCAGCCGCAGATTCTCCAGCTGCGCCAGGGTCAGGTCCGCCACCCGGCCAGTCCCATTGGTGGTGCGGTCCACCGTGGCGTCGTGGATGGCCACCAGCACGCCATCCTTCGACTTGCGGATGTCCAGTTCGATCCCGTCGATACCCTGATCGGCGCAGGCATGGATGGAAGCCAGCGACACCTCCGGCGCCTCGCCCACGCAGCCGCGGTGGGCGATCACCAGCACCTGCGCGGGATCGCGCAGTTTGGCCGCCGGATCCTGCACCGGAGCCCGGGCCGCGGCGCCACCGGACTGCACAAGCAGCCCGGTGGCAATCGCCAGGACCAGGCCGATTACCTTGCCCCGCATCAGAAGTCCGCCTTCAGAGTGACAAAGAAGTAGCGGCCCACGCCGTCCATGTATGCCGCGCCGTTGGTGTTGCTGGTGTTGTCGGCGGTCAGGTGCGGGCTGGTGGCGTACGAACGCAGCACCGGGTGCTTGACCTTGCTGTCGGTGAGGTTCTTCACGCCCAGCGACACCGAGTAGTTGCTGTTGGCATACCAGGTGACGTTGAGATCGTGCTGCAAGTACTCCGGCACGTACGGCATCTCACGGGTTTCCAGCGACTGGTCGTTCACCGCGTACAAGCTCTTGCTGATGTAGCGGGTGTTGAGGCCGAAGCTGAAATCACCCACGTCATAGCGGTTGAGCAGGCTGAACTTGAAGTCCGGGTACTGGTATTGGCCGGCGTTGTCGGTACCGGCGCTGCCACGCTGGGCAATGACCCGGCGCTCCAGGTTGCGGGTGCCGCTGAAGCCCACGCGCCAGCGGCCCGGGCCCAGGTCGAAGCGGTAGTTCAGGCCGAAATCGATGCCGCGGGTGCGGCGACCCGCCAGGTTGGCGTACTGGGCCTGCACGTAATCCACCTCGCCCGCCAGGTGGCCGGGACCGTCGGCTTCATGCCGGTGCACGAACTGGCAGTAGCCCATGTCCGGGCCGCCGGTGGGGTTGACGCAGTTGTTCATGATCGTGCCGTAACCGATGGCGGTGATCACGTTGTCGATGTCGATTTCCCAGTAGTCGGCGGTGATGTCCAGACCACGCACGAAGCTCGGCTGCCACACCACGCCGTAGGAGAGCGAATCGGAGGTTTCCGGCTCCAGGTCCGGGTTGCCACCGGTGAACACCCGCGGGGCGTTCTGGTTCGGGGTCGGCAGCGGGCCGGTCCAGCCCGGCACGGTGGCCGCGCAGTTACCCGGACGGTCATCGTCCTGGATGATGCGGCCGTCCTGGCAGGGGTCACCGATGTGGCCCAGGGTCACCATGCTGATCGGCGAGAACAGCTCGCCGAAGTTCGGCACGCGGGTGCTGAAACCCTTCACGGCGCGAAGGCTCACGGTTTCGAACGGCGACCAGATCACGCCCAGCTTCCACGTGTTGGTGGAAGGGTTGTCGCTGTAGTGCGAGTAGCGGTAGGCGCCTTCCACGTCCAGGCGGCGTGCGCCCGGCAGATCGGCCAGCAGCGGCACCACCACCTCGCCGTACACCTCCGACACGCGGCGCTTGGCGTACATGTCCGGATGCAGGCCGTGGTCGTTACCCGGCGACCAGACAATGTTGGCCAGCTTGGCCGCATCGCCGTCGTCGCGGGTGTCCAGCTTTTCCTCGCGCCACTCGGCGCCGGCGGCAAAGCGCACCATGCCGGCGGGCAGCTCGAACAGCTCGCCGTTCATGCCCAGGCCCACGTTGAGCATGGTGTTGCGGGTGGTCTCGTAACGCTCGTAGGGCATCACGTAGTCCAGCCACTCCTGGCTGGGCATTTCAGTGCTGTAGATGTTGGTCGGCACACAGCCGGCGGCACGCGCGTCGGCATCGGCGCAGATCGCGTTGCCGGCGGCGTCCACGGCCACGTCGCGGGCCAGCAGCCATTCGTTGCGGCCCACCATGTTGGTGGTGGTGATGTCGTCACCCACCGTGCCCCAGCGCAGGAAGCCCTTCCAGTCGATCCAGTCGGTCAGGCGGCCGGTCAGGTCGGTGCCGAAGCTGATCGCATCGCGGCGGTGGATCTCGCGCGACATCGGCAGGTGCGAGTAGTGCCGGCTCATTGGCAGCTCGGTCAGGCCTTCAGCCAGCATGTGCTCGCGCATCGAATCGGACAGGAACGGATCATCCAGCCGCGCGATGCCCCCCGGATGGGCAACACCGGTTTCCGCATCGCGGCCCCACCAGTTGGTCGGTCGCACGTCGTCGCGGTGGCCCGGCCACTGGGCGTGGCCGCTCACGTAGCTGGTGGCGTAGCCGAAGCTGGTGTTCCACACCAGGTCCGGATTGATCTGGAATTCCAGGTTGGCGTAGGTCGATGCCTTCTCCGACTTGTCGCGCAGCAGCATGTAGTCGTAGATGCCGAACGCGGTGTCGGGGCCGCCGTCCTGGGTGCCGGTGTCGTTGTTGGAGATGGTGCGGTAGCTGTCGCGCGGGATGTGGGTCACCTGGCCGTCGATCAGCTGGTACCAGTCGCCGTCGCGCGCATTGGTGCCACACGGCGCCATGCCCCCGTATACACACCAGGTGGGATAGGGAGAACGGTAGAACTGGCGGAAGTCGATGATGATGTTGTCGGGGATGCCATCGTTCGGGCCGGTGTTGTCCGGGTTCACCTGGTACACCTGCCGGTTGCTGAAGCGGTCCAGCAGCGGGATGTCATCGGTGAACACGTAGTTCGCGCCGACCACCAGGTGCGCGCGGTCATCCAGGAAATCGAAGCCGGTGGCGATCGAGGCCTGGGTCTGGCGCGCATCGCCCTCCTCGGCCATGCCGGTACTGATCGACGCCGACGTGCCGTCCATGCGCTTCTTCATCACGATGTTGACCGCGCCGGTCACGGCGTCGGCACCGTAGATCGCCGAGGCGCCGCCGGTCACCGTCTCAATGCGGTCGATCAGCGCCGAGGGAATGGTGTTCAGGTCCACCGCCGCAGTGCGCGCGCCGCCCGACACCCAGCGCAGCCCATCCACCAGCACCAGCGAGCGGTTGGTGCCCATGCTGCGCAGGTCGATGTTGGCCACGCCCTTGTCGTACTCCTGGCCCATCGAGTTCATCTCGCCCAGGCCGGGACCGATGGCGGGATTGAGCATCAGCGCGTCATAGACGGTGAAGCGGCCGGTGTCCTTGACCTCGTCGAAATCGACCACCGAGATCGGCATCACCGACTCAAGCTCCGGACGTGCGATGCGGGTGCCCGTCACCACCACCTTGTCCAGATTGCTGGCCTCGATCTCCGCCTGCGTGGTGGTGCTTTCGCCTTCCTGCGCCAGCCCTGCAGCTGGTGCGCCGAGCGCAATCGAAACCGCTAATGCCAACCAACTGATAGGAATCTGTGACGTGGAACGCATGCGAGAAACCCGGTCTTGGAGAACCGGCAACGGTGGGCTTCCAATGTGAAATGCCGATTACATTTCAAAGTCCCATCGGGTCGCGCCAAGGTGCGGTACCGTGGCAACGATGACTGACATCGGTATAAAGAAATTCCTTTTCGCGACTCTTTGCATGCTGGTCGCGCCTCCGGGTTTTGGCTCCGGACGCGTGGCGCCTGCAGACCACTGTCTGGATAGCCGACAGGTTGATGAAGTGTTCCAGGCGAATGAGCGAACACTCGCCGTCGCTACATCCAATGGACAGCGCTATCGGTTGGACCTGGCCCAGGCATGTGAGGGTGTCACGACGGTAGCCAACGCGAGGATGCTGGCCAAAGATGGCTGGATGTGCGGCGTCGGCAACGAGTTCATCGCAATAGATGAGCACCTTTGCCCGGTAAGTGGCGTTTCCCGGATTGATGCTGCCGAATATGCCAAGCATGCACGGGCAAGCTATACGAGCGCGGACGGCACATTGACGCTCGCAACCGTACATGTTCAAGGCGAGCGACGGCGCGGATTCGCGGCCTCTTCGAATTACTGCTTCAATCCTCGCCACGTGCGCGGATGGTCTGAAGATAGAGAAGGGGTTCTGGTGGAGGTCAACCCTCGACGCTCCGGGGGCAACAGGTTCTATCGTGTCGAACTGATGGGTACCTGTCCCCAGCTTGCAGGAGGGAGCGCCATGCAGATGCGTTCTCGTATGGGGATCGGTCTGATTTGCGGAAACCCCGGCGATACGATCCTGACGGGAACGCGTGGATCCGGTGGTCAATCAGGAAGTGCGGGCAGCCTGCAGGGCGGCTTCGAGCCACTGATGGTGGCGAGCGGCCGGCCCACCGAGTTCCTGATGACCGGTAGCGATCACGTACAGACACTGGGGGCAAAATTTGGTTGCCCGATCAAAGCGGTTTATCCGCTGGATGAGCAATGAAACCCACCGCCTCGTAAGCTTCACCCAGCCGCCGCGCCTATGCACGCATGTGGGTCGCTCAGTGAGGAAACTCTCCATCCACGTACAGCCAGCGCCCGTCCACCCGCTCGAAACGGCTCACTTCGTGCAAGCGCACCGCCCGCGCGCCACCGGCCTTGCAGCGGGCGACGAACTCGACCACGGCGGTGCCGTCCCCCCGGTCCACGTGGCGCTTCACGTCCAAGCCCAGCCAGCGAAGGCCGGGGGTGTCGTCCAGTGTGAATGGATCGGGCCGGGTGGAGGGATGCCACGTGTCCACCAGGTAGTCGCGCAGGCCGAGCACATAGGCGCTGTAACGCGAGCGCATCAGCGCCTCGGCGGAGGCAGCCGGCGCGCCTTCGTGCAGGGGTCTGCAGCAAGAGGCGTAGGTCGCCGGGGGATTGCAGGGGCATGCTGTCGCCATGGGGGAGTTCTGTCTGCGCCGGCAGCAAGCGCCGGGGTGGCTGCTGTCGTCGACCGGTGTCAAAGCGATCGCGCGTTCACGTCGCCTCAAGTATAGCTTTCCCCTCCGCATGGACCGACGCCATGGCGAACGACTCCCCCGTAATGACGCCGCCAGAGGAGATCGGCGAGGCGATCTCAGACAGCACCGCCGAACAGGCCACGCTCAGTGCAGGCGCGATGATCGGCTTGGGTATCCTGGCCGGCGCCTACATCGGCCTGGGCAGCCTGATGGCCGCGCTCATCGGCGCCGGTGCCGATGAGCTGCCTTTCGGCCTCGCACAGATCGCAGTTGGCCTGGGCTTCTCGCTCGGGCTGATCCTGGTGATCCTGGCCGGCGCGGAGCTCTTCACCGGCAACACCCTGATGGCCCTGCCTTTGGCACGCAAGCGCATCGGCCCTGGTCAGCTTGCCCGTGCCTGGACCGTCGTGTGGCTCGCCAACCTTGTCGGCGCATTGCTCCTGGTCGGCATCGCCATCGGCGCCGGCATGCACCTGGCGGGCGACGGCGCGGTCGCCACCTCGGCCATCGACATCGCCGCCGAAAAGGCGTCCAAACCGCCCATGGCCATCCTCGCCAGCGGCATCCTCGCCAACATGCTGGTGTGCCTGGCCGTGTGGATGGCCGCCGGCGCCAAGTCCGCCGTCGACAAGGTGGCGGTGATCGTGCCGCCGATCGCTGCGTTCGTCGCCCTCGGGCTCGAGCATTCGGTCGCCAACATGTCGCTGCTACCGCTCGGCCTGCTCGCCCAGGCGACTACCGGCGCCGAACTGCCGGTCGACCTGTCATGGGGCGCGGCGGGTGCCAACCTGCTGTGGTCGACGCTCGGCAACATCATCGGCGGCGCTGGCGTGGGGCTTGCGTACTGGGGGGTCTATCTTCGGAAGAAGTGACTGAGAAGATGGTCCTTCCTGCGCGGGCATGGCAGCAGACAATCGTAAAGAAACAAAGCCGCGTTTCTTTTGTAAATCCTCGCACCACGCGCTTCGACGCAGGAAAAGAAGCCTGATATCGTTCGATTATCGTAAAGAAACAAGGCATCAATGGCCCGCCCACCTTCCGCCACCCCGGCCGACCTGCTGGCGCTTCTTGCTACCGGTGAGCCCGTACCTGCCTCGCGCATCCTGCAGGCGTTAGGGATCAGCCGGCCCGTGCTGGGACGGCTGGTGCGTGAAGCCGGCAGCCAGGTCTTGCGGACAGGTCGGGCGCGCGCGACGGCCTATGTTGCGCGGGCAAGCACCGATGCCGGCAGCACCTGGCCCGTGTGGCGGATGCTGCCCGATGCCACGCTCGAAGAGCTCGGTGCGCTGTATCTGCTGCGCGGGGGAAGGTTCCAGTTCGAACCAACGGGCGAACGGCCCAATCTCGTCCGGCCGGTGGATGGCGTGTCCGGCCACTTCCCCGGGCTCCCCTGGTTCCTGGATGACCTGCGACCGCAGGGCTTCCTCGGCCGCAGCCTCGCCCATCGCAGTGGCCCGGAGCTTGGCGTTCCAACGGATCTCAACCGATGGCAGCTGCGGGACACCCTGCTCGCCATCACCCGCACCGGCGGGACCGCGATCGGGGACCTGCTGCTGGGCAGCCACGCCGTCGAACGCGCCCTTGCCGAACTGGACACGCCGCCGGACACCATCGAGGCAGGCAGGCGGCACGCACGCTACTCCGAATGGGCCGATGCGGCACTGGCGGGCGAGGACATCGGTTCGTCGCCCGGCGGCGAGCAACCCAAGTTCACCAGCACCGTCGTTATGTCAGGGGGCCGGTACGCTGCGCTGGTGAAGTTCGCCGTCCATGACAGCGGCCAAGCGGCGGCCCGCTGGGCCGAACTGCTCGCAAGTGAGCAGATCGCACTGGCCTGCCTGCGCGAGGCCGGCCTGCCCGCTGCGGAGGCCGAGCTGGTCGATGCCGAACGACACCTGTGCCTGGAGGTTCGCCGGTTCGACCGCACTCCCAACGACCTCGGCCGCCGGGGATTCGTCTCCCTCCTGGCGCTGGATGCGGCTTTCGCCGGCACCGGCGGGCACGACTGGTCGCTCGCAGGCGAGCAGCTCGCCGCTCAAGGCCTGATAGACGCGGACACCGTCGCCCGGATGGCCGAGTTGCACTGGTTCGGGCGCTTCATCGGCAACAGCGACATGCATGCCGGCAACCTGGGTTTCCATCTCGTCGATGCCGGCCCGCTCACCCTTGCGCCCGCCTACGACATGCTGCCGATGTATCTCGCGCCCTCACGGACTGGTGCCGTGCGTCCAGCCGTGCCTTTGAGCCTCAGCCCGCCCGAACGTACCGGCCAGACCGGCCATATCGCGCGTGCCGCAGAAGCCGCTATCCGGTTCTGGGAGCAGGTGCGCGGTTCGGAGCACGTGCGCTCCGAGGAATTTCGAAAGGTCGCGATACAGAACCGCGAAGTGGTGGCACGGTTTGCGCGGACGTTTGCGAGATGAAACAGCTGCGTATCGCAATCGTCGGCTACGGCACTGCCGGCCAGGCCGCCGCCGTGCTGCTGACCCGCGACGGTCACGACGTATCGGTGTTCGAACGAGTGCCCGCGCCCGGCCCGGTGGGCGCCGGCTTCCTGCTCCAGCCCAGCGGCCTGCAGGTGCTGTGGCGCATGGGCCTGCTGCCACAGGTGCTGGCGCACGGCGCACGCGTGGACCGCCTGTTCGGCGATACGCCCTGCGGCCGTCCGGTGATGGACATGCGCTACGACGGCCTGGACTCGCGACTCTACGGCGTGGGCCTGCAGCGCGGCGCGCTGTTCTCGATCCTCGATGCCGCATGGGAGGGCAGACCGGAGCGGCTGCAGCCTGGCTGCGAGATTGTTGATGTCGATGCGGAAGCCGGCCTGCTGCACGATGCCTGTGGCGACTCCCACGGCCCGTTTGATCTGGTAGTGGTTGCCGACGGCGCCGCTTCCACGCTGCGCAGCCTGGTGGCGCCGCCCAGCGTTGATCGCCCCTACCCGTGGGGCGCGCTGTGGTGCCTGTTGCCCGCCGGAAGCTGGCCCCACGTGGCCCAACTGCGCCAGCGCTACGTGGCCGCACGCAAGATGATCGGCCTGCTGCCGGTGGGCGGTCGCCCGGATGACCCGACCCGCCGCCTCAGCTTCTTCTGGAGCCTGCGCACCGACGCCTTCGCCCAGTGGGAGGCCGACGGCCTGGCCCCCTGGATGGACGAACTGCATCGGCTGTGGCCCGAGGCGCGCGACGTATTCGCCCACCTCACCGACCCCGCCCAGCTGGCCCGCGCCCGCTACCGCGACACCACCATGAAGCGCTGGCACCGCGGCCGCGTGGTGCTGGTGGGCGACTGCGCGCACGCCATGAGCCCGCAGCTGGGCCAAGGTGTGAACATGGCACTGCTCGGTGCCGAATCCCTCACGGTTGCGCTGCGCGACGCCCCGTCATTGGACAACGCACTGCAGGCCTACCACCGCGAGCGCCGCGCGCATGTGTGGATCTACCAGCTGTGGAGCCGCTGGCTGACGCCGGTGTTCCAGTCTGAGCGCGATACCGTGGCGAAGATGCGCGACCTGGCGTTCCGGCCGATGGGAAGGCTGCCGGGCGGGCGGGGGCAGATGCTGCGGGTGCTGACCGGGACCCAGCGTGGCCTGGTGGGGAGGCTGGGGCTGGGGGAGGAACTCATCGATGCGCTGGGACGGGCGGCGGCGCCGGATTCTGCGGTCGTCGATCGCGCGTGAGCGCGCCTGCGGCCCGGACTGCGCCGGAAGTCACGACATGCCCTGTCATGCAACGACGCCCGCCGGACCTTTTCGGCCCCGGACCTATTCCACTTCGAATTCCCCGACCAGCACGGTCTCGCGCACATCCGCCAGCCGGAGGGTGCCAGCCGTGTCTTGCTCCCTTTGTACCCTTCGCGCCGCCGCACCAACTGGTTCCCCCCGTTGCGTGCCACGCCACGACACGGCAGGGGCATCGCACTGATGAGGCGATAGCAGCCCTTGGCAACTCAAGGCAACGGAGGCAAGCCCAGCTCGATGAGAAAAGCGTTATGGCGGGCCTTGGCCTGGGTCAAATCCTTCTCGATCTTCACCAGATCACCGTGCACAACGGCAAGATCAATCTCCTTCTCCGGCTCGGCGGTACTGACATAGCGCGAGATGTTGAGGTTGTAATCGTTGTCGATGATTTCCTGCATCGGCACGCGCCGGGCATAGCGCTCAATTCCCTCTTCAGGGCGCTGGCGGTAGGTGTCGACGATCTTTGCGATGTGCTCATCTGAAAGATGGTTCTGGCGCCTGCCCTTCTCAAACTGCTCGGCGGCGTTGATGAACAGAACATCGTCCGGCTTCTTGCACTTCTTGAGCACCAGGATGCAAACGGGGATGCCCGTGGAATAGAACAGGTTGGCCGGCAGGCCGATCACCGTGTCGATGTGGCCGTCATCGAGCAGCTTGCGGCGGATGGCCGCTTCCCTCCCGCCACGGAACAGCACCCCGTGGGGCAGGATGATGGCCATCACGCCGTCATCCTTCAGGTAGTGCAGGCCGTGCAGGAGGAAGGCGAAGTCGGCCGCGCTCTTCGGCGCCACGCCGTGGTTCCTGAATCGCGGATCCTGGCTGGCCTCGTCCTTCGGGTCCCAGCGGTAGCTGAAAGGTGGATTGGCCACCACGGCATCGAAGGCCGGCTTCTTTGCCGGATTGGTCTCGCGCAGCCAGTCCCAGTCGTTTTTCAGCGTGTCGCCGTGATGGATCTCGAACTCGGTGTCCTTCACCCCGTGCAGCAGCATGTTCATGCGCGCCAGGTTGTAGGTGGTGATGTTGGATTCCTGGCCATAGATCCGCCCGATCTGCCCGCCCGCTTCCTTCATGCGATGGCGCACGTTGAGCAGGAGCGATCCCGAGCCACAGGCAAAGTCGAACACGCTGCCCAGTGACCGGCGCGGACCCGATGACGGCTCTTGGCTATCCAGCGTGACGATCGCGGAAAGAATGCTGGAGACCTGTTGTGGGGTGTAGAACTCGCCGGCCTTCTTGCCGCTGCCCGCCGCGAACTGGCCAATCAGGTACTCGTAGGCATCGCCCAGCGTGTCGGTGTCGGTGGAGAACCCGGCCAGGCCTTCGGCGATGCGGCCGATGATGGTGGCGAGCTTCGCGTTGCGTGCGGCGTAGTCGCGGCCCAGCTTGTCCGAGGCCAGGTTGATCTCGGAGAACAGGCCCTGGAAGTGGCTTTCAAAGGACTGTTCCTCGATGTACTTGAAGCCCCTCTGCAAGGTGTCCAGCAGGTCGCCGTCCTGCGTGCGCGCCAGATGCACGATGTTCGCCCACAGATACGGCGGCTCGATCACGTAGTGCGCCTTGCGCCGCATCTGCTGTTCGAACTGCGCCACGTCATCGGGGTTCTCCGCGTACCAGACCGACAGCGGCGTCCTGCCGCCGTTCCCGACGGCATCCGGGTCGGGATAGTCCGCACCCAGCTCACGCTTCGCGGCCGTCTCGTAGTTGTCGGACAGGTAGCGCAGGAACAGGAAGGACAGCATGTAATCGCGGAAGTCGTCCGCGTTCATGCTGCCGCGCAGCTGGTCGGCAATGGCCCACAGGGTCTTGCCGAGTTGTTTCTGGTCGTTATCGCTCATGGGGTCCTGCGTCGTTTGATCCGGTTTTCCAGAGCGGCCAGCTCGGCCTCGTCAGCAGCATCGGCTGCGCGCGCTTCTTCCTTCTTCCGCTGTTCGTCGAAGCCCAGCCAGCGGGCATCAGTGGTCGCCTGCATCTGGTCGCGGCTGATGGTGCCGGGGCCTTCGAGCAGGGGAAAGCTATTGCTGGCGATGATCTGGCCGACGTTCTCCATCCAGAAACGCATGGGGATGTCCTGCCGGCGCTTGGCACGCAGCTCGGCGGTTTCCAGGAAGATCACCACCAGCCGGTTGAGGGTGTCGATCTCGTCCTCGGTGAGGTAGTTCTTGGCCACCACAACGTCGTGCTTGCGGACCCGGCCGCCGCTCCAGTTGCGCAGGCCGAAGTGCGGGTCCGCCGGATTGGCCCGGGCCAGGATCAGCTCGGCGGCAGTGTGGCCGGTCACCGCATACAGCAGCATGTTCTGCACGGTGGCGAAGAAGGTCTGGGTAGCGCGGTCGCTCTTGTCGTAGTCCACGCTCAGCGCGAACAGGTCGCGGACCTTCTGGTAGAAGCGCTTCTCCGAGGCGCGGATGTCGCGGATGCGCGCCAGCATCTCGTCGAAGTGGTCCGGTCGGCCGTCCGGGTTCTTCAGGCGCTCGTCGTCCATGACGAAGCCCTTGACGAGGTACTCCCTCAGCGCGGTCGTGGCCCAGCGGCGGAACTGCACGCCACGCGGGGAGCGCACGCGATAGCCGACGGCAAGGATTGCGTCGAGGTTGTAGAGCGTGACAGGCCGGCGCACGGCGCGCCCGCCCTCCGGCTGAACTACCAAGGAATCCTTGGATGTTCGTTCAGGTTCCAATTCATTGTCTGAAAAGATGTTTTTGAGGTGTTGGCGGATGTTTTCGGCGGTGACATCGAAAAGCTCGGCCATCTCCGCCTGCGTCAGCCAGACCGTCCGACCATCGGCACGCAGCTGGATGTGGCTGGCGCCGTCCTCGGTGGTGTAGAGGATCAGGCCGCTCATGCGCTTATCGCTTCCGGTGCGGGGAACAGCTGCTGCATCAGGCCGTGTTTGTGGGTCTTGAGGGCGACGAGCTGGTTGGTCTCGGCGGTGATCTGGGTATCGACGGAGCTGAAGCAATCCGCGATGCGTTGCTGCTCGGGAAAGTTCGTCAGTGGGATCGAAAGCTTGGAAAACGTCTCGCCCGTCAGATGCTTGATGCCTCCGCCAGTAAATAAGCTCTCGAACGCGGCAGTACCAGCAATTGCCTCCAAGTACAAAACCAGAATCTTTGGGACAACCGGCAAGTTAAAGCGTACTCGATGGACAGCTTTTTGAAACTTCAGGTCAGGCAAACGGCCATCCCAGACCGCTGAGCGCCCAGGCTCACCTCCTTCGCAAACGAGCACATCGCCCCTCCGCAGACCGAAGCGTTCGAGTTCGCTCTCCTTGAAGTACATTTGCGGCAGATCTGATGTGTCAACTTCATTCCACCGCAACGACAGGTTGTTGACGTAGGGCAGCAGACGACCGCTCTTGTGCTTGTTAGCGTCAAGCATCTTGCCGAGCTTGATCTCGGCGATCCTGCCAAGTGGTGTCTTTTGCCACTCCGGTGCGTCGCGGAACTCGGGGAAGCGGAGGCGGGGGCGGGTTTCGCCTTCGCGGGGGAAGAGCTGCTGCATCAGACCGCGCTTGTGCGTCTTCAGCGCCTCCACCTTGCGCCCCTGCGCGGCAATCACCTCGTCCAGCGACGTCAGGCAGTCGGCGATTTCTTGTTGCTCTGTAACGTCGGGAATGGCGACTTCGATTTTTTCGATATTCGTCTTTGACAGGCTCGGCACACCACCCGCTTCGTTGTGCTTGAGCCAATCGATCTGCTGAAAATACAGATACACAAAATACGGCAGGCAGTTGGTAAACGAGTGCGTATAGAACAGCGTGTCGACAGTCCAAAACTTCCCCGCGAGGAAGATTGGCTTGTCAATCGTTCCTTTTCGCCCGATGCAAGCGCTTTCGCCGTCATACAAATAGTCATTGACGGATAACATGTACCCGCCAGACCCGTAGACCGGGATCGGTCCCTCTTCAAGGTGCTTGTAGTCCCGGCCGTTTCCGATCTTCAAGACTTCACCGAGGCGGATCACAGTCCAGGGGTTCCTTTGTCGAAACTCCGGAAACCTCAACCTCGGCGTCACCGCGCTGACCCGTTGCTTCACCATCACCGCGCACCCTCGTAAGCCTTGAGGCCGGCAATGTCGCGCCCAGCGGCGCGCTTACGCAGCAGCGGCGCCAGTTCAGCCATCAGCTCACCTTCCTTCTGCGCGCGGGCTTTCCAGCCCAGCTCCAGCGGGCTGAGCAGCTCGGTCAGCGCCTCGCCGTCGAAGATGCGGCGGGCCAGCACGACATCGACAAAGGCGGTCAGCGCGTCCACCGCCAGGCCGTGGCGTTCGGCAAGCCCGGCCAGCGCGCGGGCGGCCTTGTCCTTCTTGAACGTCTCGTACCCGGCGCGGATGGCAGCCTCGTCCAGGCCCGCGCCGGCCTTCAGGCCACGCACGTACTCGGTGATGTCTTCACGCTCATCGATGAACTTGGCGTCACCGGCGATCAGGCCTGCCAGCTCCTCGCGGCTCATGCTGGCCTTGCCGGCCGGCTGCATGGAGATGTCGGCGGCCAGCTTCATGATGTAGTCGTAATCGATCGTCGCGGAGGCGAACAGCACGAACTCGAAGTCGAGCTGATCGACCTCGCTTTCCCCGCCGCTCTCGTCCTTGCCCTTGCCCTGCTGGACGCGCAGGCGCTGCGCGGTTTCCAGATACGCGCCGCGCAGGGCGCGGTGCTCGTCCGTGGGCAGCACCTGCTCGATCTGCTGCGCCTGTTCGGGTGTGAGGTCGGTGTACTGGTCCAGCTGCACCTTCAGCTTCTGCACCTGCTTGAAGTGCTCGACGAAGCCGGCGCGGGCGGCGTCGCCCTTGAGGTTGGCGATGTCGTCGGGCTCGCCGGTCAGGCCTTGCGATTGCAGGAAAGTGGCGAGCGTGTCGCGGGCGTCCTTCAGCTTCTCGATCACCACCGGCGCCGGGTCCACCAGCCAGATGGTGCGCGCCTGCTCGGTTTTGACCCCCGAGAACAGCGCGATGGCCGCATCCACCGCCGCCTGCTGGCCGCGGAAGTCGAGGATGTTGCCATACGGTTTCGAATCGTTGAGCACGCGGTTGGTGCGGCTGAACGCCTGGATCAAGCCGTGGTGCTTGAGGTTCTTGTCCACGTACAGCGTATTGAGGTACTTGCTGTCGAAGCCGGTCAGCAGCATGTCCACGACGATCGTGATGTCGAGCTTTTCCGCGCCCTTGCCCGGCAGGTCTGCATTGGGGAACTGCTGGCTCTTGATGCGCTGCTGAACGTCCTGGTAGTAGGCGTCGAACTCGGCGATGCGGTGGTTGGTGTCGAAGCGCGCGTTGTAGTCGGCGATGATGGCGGTGAGCGCGGCCTTCTTGCCTTCCGGGTCCTGCTTGTTGTCTTCCAGTTCGTTGGGCAGGTCTTCCTGCAGCTGGCGCACGTCGGCGCTGACGTCGGCGGGCGGGGAGAACACCGCGGCGACGGTGAGCGGCTTATAGCCCGGATCGGCGGCGGACTTTTCGGACTGCACGGTCTGGAACAGCGCGTGGTACTCGATGGCGTCGTTGATGGACGCGGTGGCCAGCAAGGCATTGAATCGTCTGTGGGCGGTTGCGGTGTCATGGCGGGCCAGGATGGCCTCGACCACGGCGCGCTTTGCGAGGGTCTGGCCAGGTTTGACCGGGTGCGTGCCGTCCGGCTTGAAGTAGTCCACGTGGAAGCGCAGGACGTTCCGGTCTTCGATGGCGTGGGTGATGGTGTATTCGTGCAGGGATTGCTGGAACAGATCCTCGGTGGTCTTGAGGGTCTGTTCTTCGCCCTCGATGCGCTTGTAACTGGCGTTGGCCTCGAAAATCGGCGTGCCGGTGAAGCCGAACAGTTGCGCCTTGGGGAAGAACTCGCGGATGGCCTGGTGGTTGTCGCCGAACTGGCTGCGGTGGCACTCGTCGAAGATGAAGACGATGCGCTTGTCGCGCAGCGCGGCGAGCTGTTCGGCATGGCTGGCCAGGCCACGCTTCTCGCGGCCGCGGTTGCGGGTGCTGGATTCATCCAGCGCCAGGCCCAGCTTCTGGATGGTGCAGACGATCACCTTGTCGGCGGCATCCTCTGACAGCATGCGCCGCACCAGCGCGCCGGTATTAGTGTTCTCCTCCACGCTGCCGGGCTGGAAGCGGTTGAATTCCTCGCGGGTCTGCCGGTCCAGGTCCTTGCGGTCGACCACGAACAGGCACTTGGCGATGTCCGGGTTGTGCTTGAGCAGCGTCGAGGCCTTGAAGCTGGTCAGCGTCTTGCCGGAACCGGTGGTGTGCCAGACGTAGCCGTTGCCGAGGTTCCTGTCGATGCACTCGACGATGTTCTTGACCGCGTAGATCTGGTACGGCCGCATCATCAGCAGCTTCTGCTCGCTCTGCACCAGCACCATGTAACGGCTGATCATGTGGCCCAGCGTGCACTTGGCCAGGAACGCGTCAGCGAAGGCATCCAGGCCGGTGATCTTGCGGTTGTCCGGCGCCGCGTACTCGTACACCGGCAGGAACTGCTCCTTCGCGTCAAAGGCGAAGTGGCGGGCGTTGTTGTTGGCAAAGTAGTACGTGCGGTCGCGGTTGCTGACCACGAACAGCTGGAGGAAGCACAGGAGGGTGCGCGCATAGCCGTTGCCGACATCGGCCTTGTACTGGACGATCTGCTCCATCGCCCGGCGGGGATTGATGCCGAGCGTCTTCAGCTCGATCTGCACGACAGGCACGCCGTTGATGAGCAACACCACGTCGAACCGGTGGTGGCTGTAGTCGGTATTGACGCGCAGCTGGCTGGCCACCTCGAAGGTGTTCTTGCACCAGTCGGTGATGTTGACCAGCGTGTAGTTCAGCGGTGTGCCATCGTCGCGGATGAAGGCGTTGCGGTTGCGCAGTCTCTGCGAGGCCGCGAAGACGTCGGGCGTGACGATTTCGTCCAGCAGGCGCTGGAATTCGGAATCGGCCAACGTGACCCGGTTCAGCGCCTCGAACTTCTCGCGGAAGTTGCGCTCCAGCGCGGCACGGTCGCGAATGTCCGGGCGCAGGGTGTATTTGAGCTCACCGAGCTTTTCGATCAACTCCTGCTCAATGGTGCTTTCCCGGACCCGCATGTGGTGCTCCCCCTAGTCTTCTGTCGTACGACGACGACCGCTCATTCTAGCTGTGACGTCCTCCTCTCGTTGGGACCGGCCGGAGCTGAAAACCGGCTTCGGATGGAGAGGCGAAACGGGCGGTGCGCGTGGCCCTGCATCGGGGGAAGGCCGAGCAGCCCCAGAATGCGCTCCCATCGCGGCGGTTCGTGCGCCGGACCATTCCTTCGTTGCACCGAGGGCAGGTGGGTTCCGACGGTGTGCGGTCCATGTTCCCCAGCACCGGCTCAATGCGCTCGGAGTGCCTGGTCCCCACCGGTTCGCTTTCCTGCGCGCTGCGGATCATGGTGAGGAGGGTCTGGCCGTCGATCAGCCGGATCGGCTTGCCACTGGCGAACCGCTCCGCGTCACGGGTGAATCCGCCAACGGTGGCGATCTGCACCTCGTCCGCCCCGTGATGCTGGAGCAGCCCATACATTTCCCGGACCACGTTCACCGGCACCCGCCGCCGACGCCACTGCTTGCACTGCACCAGCACCCGGCGCCTATCCCTCCGCAGCACAAGGTCGATGCCACCGTCCGCGCCGCCGAGTCCCGTTTCTTCCACCACATAGCCCTGCCTGCGGAACGCCTCCCCCACCAACTCCTCGAAGTTCCGCCAGCCGATTGCTGACACACTCTCGAGTCCTGTGCGCGTATCCAGCAGACGACGCTTGCGGTCGGCATTGATAAACGACACCAGCGACGCGATCGAGCATCCAACCAGGAACAGCCAGCCGAAGGCGGTGAACGCTGTCGATTGCGCCAGCGCCTTGCCGATCTGTCCGCCCTGCCGGGAAAGCCACGCAGGCGCGGCCCAGCGGATGAGTGCCAAGCCGGTCAGCCCAACGATTAATCCGACCGGCCACGGTTGGACAGCAAGCGCATCCAGCAAGCCGTTCCTTGTGCGAGCCACGTGCTCCTCCCCTGACAAGTGCCCGGCTGGAACGATAACTCGGCATGATGGCGAAACGGAATCCAAGCTATCGCGCGACCCTAAGCCGTGGGGCTGCTATCGGCCAAGCGCAACCACCGTTGGCACCGCCGCCACGCAGAAGGCATCCAATAGGCTCTTCCTACTGGCGTTAGTCCAGATGTTCAATCCCTCGGATTACGGCTTCGGGGAATAGATTCTGCGCAACGATCGCGGCGCGAGCTGCTGGGACATCGGGCGCAAAGACCACGACTGCCAAGTCCTTCGTTGCACGCGAGCAGCACACATAGAAGAGACGGCGGGTTCGATCAAGTACGGATTCTTCACCTGCCGCAATGTTTGCGTCGTCCTTGTCAGAAAGGGGGACGTAACCGAAATACTTCCCGTAAGAATACTGCCGGAAGCCCGCTTCCTCATCGTCGATGACGACCAACACGCGCTCAAATTGGGCGCCCTTCACTCCATGATGTGTCGCGAACGGCGACTCCTCTGTGAAGTAGCGCCGGTAGGCCCAAAGTTCGTTGACACCGCATGCTAGATAGGCTTGAACGTTTTCGAAGCTGCTGCTGCCGTCATCCACTGGCTCTGCAACCAGATGCATTGCGAAGCGATCATCAAGGCGCAGCAACTGTGTTGCTCGCACATGTGTCAAGACGTCCCGGATAGTCGCTTGCGACCCTACCGCCAGCAGACCGACAAGCTCGTCGAGCGATTGCTGTAGCGCGGCGAGTACGGGTGCTATCGATTGCCCTCGAAGGCGCGCTGGTTCAAGCCTCGGGCATTCGCCACGCAAGGTAGATATCACTGTGAACCGATCGCCCGCTTGAGCCGCGACAACGAGCGGAAGTATGTGTTGGACAAGTGGACGGAGCGGCCAGGCCGTGCCATCGCTCAGCCCTTCCCTCAGACTCATAGGCGCTCGGTCATTGAGCGCAGCATACAAATTAGGGAACCCGAGTCGGTTGGCCGCCATACGATGTACCAGTACAAGCAGGCGGACATCGCCTTCCCGCACGTCGCTTAGCCACAGGCCATCACCGGTTTCGGTGGCCAGCCACCGCCTAATGGCCGAGAGGCGCGCACTCCGCTCCGCGTCCGCCGGCATGATGAACAGATTGAAGGTACCGACAACCGGCTGCTCGATTCCATCAATGCTTACCGTCCGGCCACACACCTGCTCAAGGCCGTCTCCAGGGGCGCGGATTGCATTGATAACCCCAAGCACCGATGTTGGGCATCGGAAGTTCTCGGGCTTTGTGATCTCTGCCCAGCCGTCGTTCAGTGGGACAGCGCCTGCTCCGCTCATATAGATCTTCTGCATCGGATCTCCGAAGAACCCGACGCACAGAGCAGGATGTTCGCCCGAAATGTGCCGTAACGCCTCGACGACCTCCGGATTTGTGTCTTGGCTCTCATCGACGAAGATGTAGGGAAAGCGCTTAGCGACGAGCTGCCTCAGCAGTGGATGGGCTGCGACACAGGCTGGGGTGAGCTTGAGGATATCGTCGTGCCCAAGAATGCCTTCAGCGTAGCTGCTGCCGGTACCGTAAACGTATTTCTCTACTTCACTGATCGTAGCCAACTCAGCCTCGAGATCTGCGATCTCCTGTTCGAGGCGGGTCTTTGTTTTCGCCTGAGTCCGAGGCTTGTCGTAGTGTTCGCGGCGCTCCGCAATCTTCTCGTCGATGCGGGTGGCTACCCACGCCGCGATATCCGAATGGAACGGCCGGATGACTGACCATAGGAAACTGTGGATGGTCGAGATGTGGAATAGCGGTGAGGCCCCGACATCGGCCAAAATCTCACCTACGGCGACGTCGGTATATGTGATGCAGGCGATTTTCTGTCCGGCGCGGCGCAGTGCAGCACCCCGGGTCTCGGCTAAGTGCGCGATAGCCTTGATCAGCGAGGTCGTTTTCCCGGACCCCGCACCGGCGACCATGACAAACGAGCGCGGAGGCGTCCGATCGAGACACGTTCGAAGATCTAGATCGGCTTGTGTGTCAGGACTACCGATCCGGCTTGTCATGCTGCTACCTCGTCGCCGGCAGCGGCAGGCGCATCCTGGGGTACGCCCTCATGCGGCTGGTCCTCTTCTGGTTCCGGCGGCGCAATCGCAGTTTCAAGCCAGCTGAGACCCTCAGCGATATAGGTTGGGACCGACCAACTGCTCGGATCTTCGGCTAACAAGGCGAGCGCGAAGCCAGTCTTACTGAAGCTCTTAGCCTGCACGCGCTTGTGGATGCGTTCCGCAAGCGTGATCAGGCTCTTCTCGTCGGCCCTGGCGATGCGGAGCTGAAGCGGCTTACGGATCTTGTCCTGACACCATGCAAGATTCTCAAGCGCAAACGCCTCCTCCAGCGTGCGCCCGGCGAGCGCCAAAGTTTCTCCGCCCCAAGTAACATCGGTCCGGCACTGATAGGCAACGCGTACCAAAGCGTCATTGTCGTCCGTCCTCGCCTGTATCTTCTGCTCAGCGGTGGCCTCCCACAGGGCGGCGACCGTGTCGAACTTCGGTAGCCATTGGAGCAAAGTCTGATTGGAAGTCGCCGCGCCCGGGT
This sequence comes from Luteimonas qiangzhengi, assembly GCF_039548515.1. Taxonomy (NCBI): domain Bacteria; kingdom Pseudomonadati; phylum Pseudomonadota; class Gammaproteobacteria; order Lysobacterales; family Lysobacteraceae; genus Luteimonas; species Luteimonas qiangzhengi. Next base: position 131,236 of record NZ_JBCLVE010000003.1, read on the forward strand.
GACCGGCGATGCATACCTTCCCGGGCTTCTCCGCAGCCACAGGCAAATCCTCTTCGTCATCGTCAATGCCTTCATCGTTGGCTCCGGCCGCCTGTGCGTTCTCGACGGCTGGCTCTGCGGCTTCCCGTTGACCAGCGCGTGCCGCATCCTCGCCATCCTGCTTCAGCGGACCGAACACGCTGTCGAGATCGGTGATGATGAGCGTTGTCAATCCGAGAAATTCAATCAGCGCTTTGAATCGGTAGCCAAACGCTCCACCGATTTCTAGGACGGTGAGGTAGGTCGATTGCAGCCGGGGCGCGGCATTGGCGATCATCTGCGGCAATAGCAGCCGTTCGACATTGCCTTCGACCAGCACCACGCCGTCGGCGAAGAACAGATCGCAGTGCGCCAGTTTCAAATAGCGCTCGAGAAAACTTCGAATATCCGGATCGATGTGGTCGTAGAAGACCGAGAGGTTGAGCACATCGGAGGTCAACCCATTCTGTGCACGGCTTCGACGAAAATACCGGATCGGTCTGAAGCCTCTCTCGTAAAGGATATGAGTCGAATGGGTCGTGACGACGACCTGGCTCGTATAGTGCGTGCGGTCCTCGCCCTTCAGCGTTAGGATCTCCATCACCTTGCGAATGAAGGCCTGTTGAAGCTGGGCATGGAGATGCGCTTCGGGCTCCTCGATGAAAATCAGGTGGATCGGCGGGCGATTTTCGTCGATCGCCAACCATTGAGCGTGGAGGTCGAGCAGTTCGACGACCATGAAGATGAGGTTTTTGAAGCCAAGACCGTTATACCGATCGGGCAAGGTAGGCGGGTCGGGATTCCCGTCATCGGCTCCCAGCGCATAGTGAACGATCGCGCCATCTCGACCGCTCATGATCTGCGCAGGATCGAGGGCCGAGCGGATCATCATGCGCGGGTTTGAGAGGCCCGGATAGCCGAGCTTAGACAAGCTCTTGAGCGTCGGTTCGAACACTCGTTCAAGATGCTCATTAAGCGAGATTTCGGATGCAGCGAGCGCGCGCAGCGCTTCGATATCTTCGCCTTTCTGTTCGAGGTTGCGCCCGTAGAAGCGACTGAGTACACGGGATAGATCCTCGGCGCGGGAGCCGCCTGGGCTATCCGAGAGATGGCGCTGCGCGCTCAAGAAATCAATGTGGAGAAGACCGTTCAAGATCTCACGACCGCTCCGGTCACGTCCGGTGAGGGGGGCTGGGTCATAGCCAGCCTCTGCGACCATCTCCGCATCGAACCGCGCGGGATCGAGTACGAAGTAGCGGAGCTCATATTCGTCATGTAGCCTGTCGCTAAGGAACTCCCGCAGGTTACGTGGCGAGGGATCGAAGGCGAGTGCTCCGTCTTCACCCTTTGCGACCGCATCGAGCACGCGCTGGCGTACTTCGACATAGCGAGCATGCGTCGCCGCAGGATTGGTGGGCGCGTAGGCAACACGCATCCCCACCAGCTTGCCTTCCCAAGCAAGACTGGGAAGAAGATCGATGACACGATGAACATCTTCCGGACCGATCTCGAACCAAACGTCGATTTCCATCGTGGGAAGGCTAGCCTCACCATGGCCCTCACCAAACGCAACGATATCCGTCCAGAGTTCGGCGCTAAAGTCGTGAATATTGAAACGACCACTGCCAGTGAATAACTGGAGTGCGTGTCCGACCGATGTTTTGCCGCTGTTGTTTGCTCCAACAAAAATAGAAATGTCGGAAGCAAGATCAACTACAACATTTTGAAGCCGCCTGAAATTTCGGACAGCCAGCACCTTCAAGTGCATTTGTCACCCCCTGCTTAGTTCGTCTTATCCGGAACTTCAGCGCCACCAAAGATCCGGCTGCTTTACTAGATTCTAAACCTACCCCAAACGGAGGCCGGATTGGTCTATGGAGATCGATTATCTATTCTTCGGATAGGCTTCGAATGTCCGCTCGGCGTCGGAAGCGGCCGCTAACCAATTAACTCAAACGCTGACCTAGTCCAGACCATCTGCCGGCATACTGCGGAAGCGCTTTAGCGATAACGTCAGCGCTACCGGCGAGATGCAACTGCCCCCGGGCCCGCGTCATCCCGGTGTACACCAACTCTCGCGACAACACCCGGTTATTCCGCTCTGGCAACACCAGCCACACCTCTTCAAACTCACTCCCCTGGGCCTTGTGCACCGTCATCGCGAACGCACTGTCGTGCGCAGGCAGCGCGGCGGGATGGAACGGCCGCGGGTTCTGCGGGTCGTCACCCGGGAACCAGGCCATCAACGTACCGCTGTCATCGCGCATGCAGATGCCGATATCGCCGTTGAACAGTCGGTGGCGATAACTGTTCTCGGTGATCAGTAGCAAGCGCCCGTGGAAGTAGCGGCCGGCGACTGATGCCGGGCCGGTGCCGCGGCGGGTACCGGCGAGCAGTTCTTCGATACGGGTATTGAGCCCACGCGCGCCCTGCGGCCCTTCGCGCACGGCAGTAAGGATGCGCAAGCGGTTGGCGTTGGCCAGGGCTTCGGCGGGATCGGTGGCTTCGGCGAGCGTGGTCCAGTGGGCGAGCAGGTGGTCGCGGTGGGTCTGCAGGGGGTCGGCGTTGCCTTCGTGGAAGTGGACGCCGGAAAGCTCGCCGCTGCGCAGCAGCTTCAGGGCGGTGTCGCTGTCGCCCTCGCGTACGGCGGCAGCGAGGGGGGCGAGGTCGAGTTCGGCGCTCTGGCGCCAGCCGCGGGTGAGGTGGATGTGGCGGGCGGGGAAGTTGCCGGTGTCCTTGCTGGTTTCGGCGGCGCGCAGGATGCCGGCGAGCACGTCGCCTGCTTCCACCGAGGGCAGCTGGTCGGGGTCGCCGAGGAGGACCAGGCGGGCGCCGTCGGGGACGGCTTCGACCAGTTTGGCCATCAGCGGCAGGTCGATCATGGAGGCTTCGTCCACCACCACGATGTCGAGCGACAGGGGGTTGTCGGCGTGGTGGCGGAAGCTGGGGCTGTCGGGGATGGTGCCGAGCAGGCGGTGCAGGGTAGTGCCGGCGGTGGGCAGGTGGGCGCTCAGGGCGGGGTCGATGCCGGCCTGCGCCAGCGCATGCACGGCGTTGCGCACGCTTTCGGCCATGCGCTCAGCGGCGCGGCCGGTAGGGGCGGCCAGGGCGATGCGCGGCGGGGCGGCGCCGGCCTGCAGTGCCTGGGCCAACAGCAGCACCAGCATGCGGGTGATGGTGGTGGTCTTGCCGGTGCCGGGGCCGCCGGTGACCAGCAGCAGGTTGTGGTGCAGCGCCGCGGCGGCCGCCTGGGCCTGCAGGTCTTCGCCGGTGGCGGCTTCGGGGAAGAGTTTTGCGAAGAGGTCCGCCAGGTGCGCGGGTATCTGGGCGCCCTGCCCTTCAGGTGCTTCGGCGGCGCCTGTGGGATCCGGCGCGATGCCGCCGATGCGGCGCAGGCCTTCGGCCAGGCGGCGCTCGTACTCGCGGTAGCGGCGCAGGTAGACCAGGCCGTGCTCGAACACGAGCGGGGCGTCGGCGGGGGATTCTGCGTCGCCGCTCTGCGGGCAGGCCGCCCAGCGCGAGGATTCCAGCGCCTGGCGCCAGGCCTCGGGCGTGGGCCAGTCGATGGGTTCTTCCACCAAGCGCTGCGGCTCGGCGGGGTCGAATCCGGCGTGGCCTGCGGAGACGGCGAGCGAGGCCAAGGCGGCGGCGGCGAGCACGGCGTCAGGCGTATCCGGATCCAGCCGGCGCAGGCTCTGCGCGAGCGCATGGTCGAGGGTGCGCAGGGCGCCGGTTTTGGCGAGGGCTTGCAGCAGGCTCATGCGGCGGCCTCGCTGGTTTCACCGGCAAACAGGGCGTCGAGCGCGTGCACCAGCTCCGGCTCGAAGCGCCAGGCCTGGATGCCCTGCCCGTCATTGCTGCCGGCATCGATGCCGCGGCAGAACAGGTAGCGGGCGCCGCCAAAGTCGCGTTCGTAGTCATACGCGTCGCCCAGGCGGAAGCGCAGCCAGCGGTGCAGGGCCAGGGTGTAGATCAGCGCCTGCAGGTGGTATTCGCTGTGCACCATGGCGTCCTCGAGCTGCGCGGGGGCGTAGCCGGGCAGGCGGTTGGATTTCCAGTCGAGCACGTACCAGCGGCCGTCATGCAGGTAGGTGAGGTCGATCAGGCCGGTCATCAGGCCCTCCAGTCGCCGGCGCATGCCAAAGCCCTGGCGCGCTGTGAGCAGGCCGTGGCGGTGCAGCAGCGCCAGCAGCGCGTCGACGCGGGTAGGCGCGAGGGAGAACTGGAATTCGATCTCGGCCCGGCGGTCGTGCTCCGGTACCCGGGTCAGGGCGACGCCTTCGGGCAGGACGGCGGTGAGGCTGTGGCCGATCATCGGCGCGATCATGGCCACGCCGTCGTCCATGTCGTCGGCGCCATAGCCGCCCTTGCCGAGGGCATCGGTGATTTTTTTGCGCTCGCTTTCCGGCGCTTCGTCGCCGGGGCGCCAGGCGTGCCATGCGGCGAAGTCGGTGTTCTCGAACACCTCGTGCAGCACCACGCCGAAGCGGGCGCCACCAAAGCGCGGGTCGAATTCGGCTGCATCCGCTGGGGCCGCTTCCGCGTTTTCTTCCGGCTCGTCGCGGCCGCCGGCGACGGGCTGGGTAGCGGCGGCGGACAGGTCGTGGCCGGCGTCGGCGTTGGCCAGCTGGGTGAAGCTGTAGACCCACCAGTCGCTGGCCAGCGTGCGCTTGGCGGTGCGGGCTGCGGGCACGGCTTCCACGGTTTCGGCGCCAAGCCAGGGCAGCTGCGCGGGCGGCAGCGCGGCGTCGATGGCGATGGCATCCGGGGCGCGCGCGGCCAGCGCTTCGGGCTCGGACACCATGGTCCACAGCGGCGACTGGGCATGGCTGTAGAACATGCCGGTCGCCAGCCACAGCGCATCGCGGGTGCGGGTGAGGCCGACGTAAAGCAGGCGCGCGTCTTCGGCGCGCTCGCTGCGCTTCCAGGCTTCAACGGCGTCCTTCCAGCCGCTGCTCTCTTCCTGCAGCTTCCAATGCAGCGCGCGGCCATCATCGCCATGCACGGCCACGTTGCGACCGGGGCTGCGGGGCATGCTGCCGATGCCCACGTAGGGCAGGAACACCAGCGGATATTCCAGGCCCTTGCTCTTGTGCAGGGTGACCACCTGGACGCGACGGGCGTCGGATTCCAGCCGGAGCTGCTGGGCTTCGTCGTCGGCGCTGGCTTCGGCAATGGCGCGGGCAAGCCAGTCGAGCAGACCGTGCAGGCCGAGCGCATTGCGCTGGGCTTCCTGCAGCTGTTCGGCCAGCTGCAGGTAATTGGTGAGGCGGCGCTCGCCGTCCATCAGGCCGAGCAGGCGCGGGGCGTGCGCGGCGCAGAGTTCGTTCACCAGCGCCAGCGGGCCGCCGCGCTGCAGGCGCTCGCGCCAGGCCAGGGCCTGCAGCTGCCACTGCTGCAGGGTGGTGCCTTCGGCATCGAGCGAGGCCACGGCGTGCGCGTCCTCGCCCACCAGCACGGTGGCCAGGGCGGCGCGCAGGCGACGATCGTCCGAGCCGTGCACCAGCGCCTGCAGCAGGGTGTGCAGCTCGCGCGCTTCGGGCGTGGCGAACAGGCTCTGCTTGCCGGCAGCTACCGCCGGAATGCCGACCGCGGCCAGCGCGTCGCGGATCTGGATGGCCTCGCTGTGCTTGCGCACCAGTACGGCGATATCGCCGGGGCGCACCGGCTCGCCCTTGATGGTGGCGCGCCCGTCGCGGGCATCGGTGAGCACGCCGTGGATCGCGGCCACGCAGGCGCGGGTGGCCAGCTCGCGCGATTGGGGCGAGCTGTGGGGTTTCAGGTTGCCCTTGCTGTCGGTTTCAGTCGGCTGCGGCGCCTGCCACAGGGTCAGCGCCGGCGCGGGTACGCCATTGCGCTGGTATTCGGCGTCATCGCGCGCGCCCCCGGGCTGCACCGGATGGAACTGGATGCGCGGGTCGATGAAAGGCGGGGCAATGTTGTCCTGGTCGGCTTCGTGCGCGGCCTGCGCCTGGCCGTAGAGGGCTGCAATGCTGCCGAGTACGGCGGGACGCGAGCGGAAGTTGTGCGACAGCGGCGGGGCCATGTGCGCGGTTTCGCGCGCGGCCAGGTAGGTCTCCACATCACCGCCGCGAAAGCCGTAGATGGCCTGCTTGGGATCGCCGATCAAAAACAGCGCCGGCTCCGGGCTGTTGGCACCAAACACGCGGTTGAAGATCAGCCACTGGCGCGGATCGGTGTCCTGGAATTCGTCCACCAGGGCGATGCGGTACTGCCCGCGCAGGCGCGCGGCCAGGGCATCGCCGTGCTCGCCATCGAGTGCATCGGCGACGCGGTCGATCTGGTCGTCGAAGGTGTGCACGCGCGCCTGCTGCTTGTGGCGAAGCATGCGGCGGCGGGCGTCATCGCGCAGGCGGTGCAGCAGGGCCACCTGGCGCGCCTCGCGCAGGCGATCAACCTCCGCCAGCGCGGCGGCGTACTCGGCCACCGCGTCGCACAGCGGCGAATCCGGGGTGCGGCCGGTGCCTGCCTTGCTGGTGAACTCGATCAGCTTGTCACGCTGCAGATGTTGCAGTTTGCCGTGTTGGAAGCGCGAACCGGGTTCGGCGCGTTCGCACCAGCGAGCCAGGTGAGCGAACAGGTCCTCGATCCATTCGGCCTTGTAGCTGCCGCCCTTCAGCACCTTGGCTTCCGTGGCCTGCAGCAAGGCTTCGCGAAAGCCGTCGCCATGGCTGCGCGCGGCTTCGGCAAAGGACTTCGCAGCGGCCTGCAGCATCGGGCCCGGATCGGGCAGCGCGGCCGGCGGCGGGGGCAGCAGCACCGGTTCGCGCACCAGAGGGGAAAGATCCTTCGCCAGCGCATCGGGGCCCTGCGGCCACACGGCGTACAGGTCGTCAACGCTGGCGGCATCCGCCGCGTGGGCGCGCCACAGGTCGGCAGCGATGCCGGCGCGCAGCTCCGCATCGCTGGCCAGCAATTCGGGCGGATCAAAGCCCTGGCCGCTTTCCAGCGCGTGCTCGCGCAGCACCCGGGCGCAGAAGCCGTGGATGGTGAAGATGGCGGCCATGTCGATGTCGTTCGCCGCCGTACGCAGGCGGCGACGGACGGCGACGGCCGATTCGCCGCTGCGTTCAATGTGCGCTTCGATCAGCGCGTGCATCAGGTCGGCCTCGGGCGAGGCGTCCATGGGCAGGCCTGCGGCCACTTCGGCGGCCAGCACCAGGCGCTGGCGCACCCGCGCGCGCAGCTCCTGGGTGGCGGCTTCGGTGAAGGTCACCGCCAGGATCTGGCCGACGCCCAGGCTGCGCTCCAGCACCAGCCGCGCCAGCAGGGTCGCCAGGGTGAAGGTCTTGCCGGTGCCGGCCGAGGCCTCGATGGCGTAGACGCCTTCCAGCGGCTGGGTCAGGTACGGATCCTGCGACGCGCTCATTCGCTGTCCTCCGGTTCGAAGCGTTCGGCCAGGCCGTGGAGCGCGTCGGGGTCGAGGCCGCCATGGACCTTGCCATCGCGCAGGGCGTGGAAAACCAGTAGCGAGGTATCGGCGAAGCGCTGCAGGGTGCCCTGGCAGGCGAACGGGTCGCTGCCGCGCAGGGCCTGGCGCAGTGCGTCGCCGTGCCCTTCAATATGGCCCCCCGCGCCGCCACCGCCGCCGTGCCAGCGGCTGCGGGCGGCCTTCACCGCGCGGGCCGGCGCCTCAGCGGCACTGTAGAACTCCCACCCGCTGTAGGGCGCCCAGGGCAGCGGCTCGCGCAGGCCCACCGCCCGCAGGGCCAGCAGTTCGCGCAGGGCGTCGCGAGCGTCTTCGGCCGGGAGCTGCGGACGCTCGAACGGGCCGGGACCGGCACGGCCAGCGTCGAAGAATTCCACCATGGGCAGGTCGATGCCGGCAGCGCGCGCCAGCAGCCAGTCCAGGCCGCTGCGAATCACGCTGGGCCCGTTGAGTTTGCCGAAGCGCAGGCGGGCGATGCCGTGCGGGTAGGCATCGTTGATGCGGCCGTGCACGCGCACGCCGTCGATCTCCACTTCGGCCAGCACCGATCCTGGCCCGGCATCGCCGCGCCACTGCGAGAACGCATCCAGCCACGGCGCCAGCAGCTCGCGCTGGTCGGCCAGCACGCGGCGCCCGGACGCGCCAGACGGCAGCAGGCCGCGGGCCCGGAGCGAGGCGTGGATGGCGGGCTCGTCACGGCCCTGCAGGAGTTCATTGAACAGTTCCCGCTGCAGCACGCTGCGCTCCAGCCCGCTACCGGGTGCGGCCAGCGGTTCGAGATCGACGCCGTGCGCCTCGATGTCGACCAGCCGCATGCCCATGCGGGCGAGCAGCGCTTCAGCCGGGTGCAGCAGGAACCGCTGCAGCACGCTGATTGGAAGCTCCGGCCCGGCCTCGTCCGGCGCCAATGGATCGCCGACGAACCACGGCGGCAGGACCACCCGCCGGTCGACGGCGCCGGCCGCGGCCTGCTGCCACTGGGCGTGATACGAGAACCGGCGCGGCTCGCTGGCGGAGCCGAACGCTTCTGACGAGAACGGCTGCAGCGGATGCTGCACCACCAGCGCGTCGGCCACCGGTTCCTCCGTACCCGATGCGTGCTGGCCGACGGCGGCATCGATCAGCTCCGACACCAGCACCGACGGCTCGCGCCGGCTGCCGTCGCGCGGGTCGGCGCCCTGCCAGCTGACGTAGAACACATCCTGGGCGGCGGTGAACAGCTGCAGGAACAGGAAGCGGTCGTCATCGCGGGTGGAGCGGTCGCCGGCCCGGCGCTTGTCGGTGCCGAGTTCCGCGGTGAGGCGGTTGAGGCCGGGGGCGGCATCACGGCGCGGGAACTCGGCGTCGTTCATGCCCAGCACGCAGATCACCCGGAACGGCAGCAGCCGCATCGGCACCATGCGCGCGATGCTGACCCCGCCGGTCAGCAGCGGCGCGCGCACATCGGCCTCGGCCAGCACGGCGCCGAAATGGGCGCGCACGGCTTCGGCAGGTACCGGGTCTTCAAAGCCGGCGCGGTCGGCGGTCTTGGCGAAGTCGTCCACCAGCGTGCGCAGCCGGTCCAGCGCCCGCTGGCTGGCCGGGCCGGAGGGCGGCTTGGGCAGCAGCGCTTCGAGCAGTTCCAGCAGGCGTTCGCGCCACTGCGCCGGCGGCATGGCCTCGCCCAGCACCCTGGCATAGCGGGCCAGCACGCGCAGCAGGCGGACCAGGGTATCGAGCGCATCCAGCGCGCTGCCTTCAAGGTCCGGCAGCGGGGCGACGAGGCGGCCGTCGTTCGTGCGAATCAGCGCATCGCTGCCGCTGGCGTGGCCGAGCAGCAGGCGGTCCAGGGCGAAGGCCCAGGTGTAGGCGTCATCCTCAGGCGCGTCGAAATGGGCGCGGTGGGCGCCGTCCAGGCCCCAGCGCGCGCCGGCGGCCTCGAGCCAGGCCTGCAGGCGCTCGATCGCGGGCGCGTCGAGGCCGTTGGCCTCGGCCAGCGCGGGACTGGCCAGCAGGTCCAGCGTTTCGTGCAGGCCGAAGCGCGACACCGGCAGCGCCAGCAGGCGCACGAACACCTCGGCCAGCGGCTCGTTCGCCAGCGGGCTGGCGTCGGCCAGGGCGTAGGGGATGGCCTGTCCGGAAGCCGCCTCGCCACGCCCGCCGAACACCGCTTCCAGGTACGGCAGGTAGGGATCGATGTCCGGCGCCAGCACCGCGACCTCGCGCGGCTGCAGAGGCGGGTCGAAGCGCTCGTCATCAAACAGCGCGCGCAGCTGGTCGCGCAATACCTGCAGCTCGCGCAGGCGGGTGTGGCAGGCGTGCAGCTGCAGGCTGGGATCGGTGCGGTCCACCGCCTCGCGCAGCGGCCAGCCGGGCGCGCCGCGGCGGTGATACAGGTCCGACTGCAGCCGCCGCAGCAGGCTGCCGTGCAGCGCGCCGCCGCCCTCGCCCGGATCGGCATGGGCGTGGACTTCCGCCGAAGCGTGGATCACTTCGTAATTGCCGACCAGGCGCATGAAATCAACGCCCGCCGCGCCCCATGCGCGCAGCAGCGGGGTTTCATCCTCGGCCAGCAGCCCGCTGCCCGCTTCCAGCCAGGCCGCTTCCGGCAGCGCGCGCACCCGCTGCAGGTCACCCCAGTAATCCTGCACCGGCGTGGGCACGAAGCAGTGCAGGGTGCCGGCGCGGGCCTGGGTGGCGATCACCCGCAGCACGTCGGGCGAGACGTTGAGGGTGGCGAAGGCCAGCAGCCGCGAGGGCAGACCCTGGGGCAGCGGTCGCTGCGCGCCTTCGAAGCGGTCCAAGTACTGCTGGATGCGGCGCGCGCGATGGTGATGCCCGCGCGCGATCCGGCGCCACAGGATGGCCTGCGGATCGTCAGGATCGGCGCCGCCTTCCCAGCGCAGCAGCCAGTCGCGGCGCCAGGCCTGGTACTTGCCGAACACCTGCGCCAGTTCGCCGGCCAGCGACCAGGCGCGCAGCGGATCGTTGCCCTGCACGTGGGCGGCGATCGCGGCCATGGCCGGCTTGGCCAGCAGCGCGGGATCGGTCAGCGCGGCGTACAGCGGCCAGTGCAGGGTTTCGGGATCCAGCTCGTCCTCGCTGGGGCCGAGGTTGGCCTTCAGCGCATGGCCAAGGAACTCGCCCGGGGTGAGGAATTCAATGTTGGCGGCCACCCCATGACGCGCGGCCAGGGTGGCCTGCAGCCAGCGGCGCATGGCCACCTGCGGGATCAGCACGATATCCGGCGCCAGCGGCGAAGCGCCGGGCGCGGGCGTGCGCAGAATGTCGGCCAGCACCCCCGCCAGCACCTCCAGCGAGTTGGAGTGGTAGAGGCGGAAGTCAGGTGCGGAAGGCTTGGTCATGGATGCGGCCATTGTGCCGGACCCTGATCGCAAATCCGGAGACCAGGTTTTGCCGCGGGGGTACGATGGTGGCAGGCGCATTTGGCGCAGGAGGAGCACAAGCATGTTCGATCTGTCAGGACAGGTGGCCCTGGTTACCGGTGGCGCGGCGGGCATCGGCAGGGGCATCGCGGCGGTGCTGGCCAAGGCCGGGGCGAAGGTGGTGGTGACCGACATCGACGCCGCGCGCGGCGAGGAGACCGCACGCGATATCGGCGGCGTGTTCAAGCTGCTGGACGTGACCGACGGCGCCCGAGCCCGGGCGGTGGTGGAGGAGATCGTGGCCGAGTCCGGCCAGCTCGACATCCTCGCCTCCAATGCCGGCATTTTCCCCCAGGCCACGCTCGACGAGATGACCGAGGGCGACTGGGACCACATGCAGGCGGTCAACGTCAAAAGCATGTTCTTTGTGGTGCAGGCAGCACTGAAGGCGATGGCCCCGCGCGGCTACGGGCGGGTAGTGATCACCTCCTCGATCACCGGGCCGATCACCGGCTTCCCCGGCTGGAGCCACTACGCGGCGAGCAAAGCGGCGCAGCTGGGCTTCATGCGCAGCGCGGCGCTGGAATACGCCAACCGCGGCATCACCGTGAACGCGGTGCAGCCGGGCAACATCCTCACCGCGGGGCTGGAGGCCCAGGGCGAGGCCTACCTGGACCAGCAGCGCGCGATCATCCCCACCCACACTCTGGGCACGCCGGAGGACATCGGCCACGCGGTGGCGTTCCTGGCCTCGCGCGAAGCCAAGTTCATCACCGGGCAGACGATCGTGGTCGACGGCGGGCAGATCCTGCCCGAATCGCCCGAAGCGGTGCTGTAGCGCGGTCGCGGCGCGACGCTCCGTCCCGCTCGGCGGGACGGCAATTGCTGTACCGGCCGGTACAATACGGACCCTGCGTTCAGTAACGATCTGCAATCCTGTGCGGTCAATCGCGCTGCACACACCGGCCTGCCAAATGCCCGAGAACTCCGACATCGCTGTGCGCCTCTCCGGTGTCCGCCTCGACCGCGGGCCGCGCACGATCCTGTCCGATATCGATTTGGATGTGCCGCGCGGCAGCGTGACCGCGGTGCTCGGACCGTCCGGCTGCGGCAAGTCGACCCTGCTTTCGGCGATCACCGGTGAGCTGCCGATTTCGGCCGGCAGCATCCAGGTGCTGGGCCAGCCGGTGCCGCGCAGGCAGCGCCCGCTGCTGGAACTGCGCAAGGGCATCGGCATGCTGCTGCAGAACAACGGCCTGCTGACCGACCTGACCGCGGCCGAGAACATCGCCCTGCCGCTGCAGACCCACACGAAACTGGCCGGCCCGGTGCTGGAACGGCTGGTGGAAATGAAGCTGCACGCGGTGGGCCTGCGCACGGCGGGGCACCTGTATCCGCGTGAGCTGTCCGGCGGCATGGCCCGGCGCGTGGCGCTGGCCCGGGCGCTGGCGCTGGATCCGCCGCTGATGCTCTACGACGAGCCGCTGACCGGGCTGGACCCGATCGCGATCGGGGTGATCATCGGGCTGATCGCGCGCTTGAACAGCACCCTGGGCCTGACCAGCATCGTAGTCACCCACCACGTGCGCGAAAGCCTGTCGATCGCCGACCGCGCGGTGGTGCTGGCCAACGGCGGCATCGTGTTCGAAGGCACGCCGGCCGAGCTGTACGAAACCTCCGATCCGCTGGTACGCCAGTTTCTGGACGGCCAGCCGGATGGACCCATCGCCTTCGACACCGCACCGCGGGAAAGGGCCGCCTGATGCCGTTCGCTGAAGCCACACGTTCCGTCGGCCGCGCGGGCCTGTTCTCACTGTCGGTGCTGCGCGCGTCGAAGCCGACCGCGGACTTCTTCGCCGAGCTGGTGCGCGAGATCTACAAGATCGGCGGCCGATCGCTGCCGATCATTGCTGTGGGCGGCGCCTTCGTGGGTCTGTCGCTGACCCTGCTGGCTTTCCGCGGGCTGGAAACCTTTGGCGCCACCAACCAGGTCAGCATCCTGATTGGCCTGGGCCTGTACCGCGAGCTGGCGCCGGTGCTGACCGCGCTGCTGTTCGTGGGCCGTGCGGGCAGTTCAATTGCCGCCGAGCTTGGACTGATGCGCGCCACCGACCAGATCACCGCGCTGGGCCTGATGGCGATCGATCCGATCGCCAAGACCGTGGCCCCGCGCTTCTGGGCGGCGGTGATCACGGTGCCGCTGCTGACCGGCTTCTTCTGCAGCTTCGCGATCGCCACCAGCTGGTTCCAGGGCGTGCAGGTGCTGGGCATCGATTCGGGCATGTTCTGGCAGCAGATGCAGGACGCGGTGGATTTCCGCAACGATTTCGTCAACGCCTTCATCAAATCCGCCGTGTTCGGCGGCACCGCGGCGCTGGTGGCGTCCTACGTGGGCTATCACGCCGAGCCGACCATCGAGGGCACCTCGGTGGCCACCACCCGCGCGGTCGTGAACGCCTCGCTGCTGGTGCTGATGTTCAACTTCGCCCTGTCCGCCTTCCTGTTTTGATGCCTCAAATTTTCATGTCCCATATGGAGACAACCGCATGAGCCGCTCCCGTGGCCCCCGCCTCGAATTTGCCGTCGGTGCCTTCCTGCTGCTGGCCCTGGCCACGCTGGTGGTGCTGGCGATCGCCTCAACCAACAACCGCTTCAGCCTGGGCTTTGGCGCCGATACCTATGAGATCAACGCGCGCTTCACCGACCTGGGCCAGCTGCGCCGACAGGCGCCGGTGAAAGTGGGCGGGGTGACCATCGGCCGGGTCGGCAGCATTGCCCTGGACCCGGTGCGGTTTGATTCCGTCGTCACCCTGGACATTGACAGCCGCTACAGCGAGCTGCCGATCGACACCTCGGCCACCATTCTCACCGGCGGGCTGCTGGGCGAAAGCTACGTGGACCTGCAGCCGGGCGGCGATATGGAATCGCTGCAGCCGGGCGAGGAAATCGCCTTCACCACGCCAGCCGTGGACCTGATCCAGATGGTCGGCCGCTACATGTTCAGCGGCCCGGAAGGTGACGGCGGGCACACTGCACCGGACAGCAACGATATTTTTGCCCCCGAACCGACTCCCTCCCCCGAGGAGCAGAACTGATGAAACAACGCATTCTTCCCCTGATCCTGGGCTCGGCCCTGCTGGCCGCGGCCCCTTCGCTGGTGTTCGCACAGGCCAACCAGGCCGGCTCCGCCCAGACCCAGGGCACGCCGAGCCAGCTGGTACTGGACAACACCCAGCGCGTGCTGACCACGCTTGAAAGCCGCCGCGCCGACTTCCAGCGCGACCCAAGCGCGCTGGAAGCGTTCGTGCGGTCCGAATTCGAGACCATGTTCGACCGCGATTACGCGGCCCGCCAGGTGCTGGGCCGCCACGGCCGCGGCGCCGACGACGCCGATATCGGCTACTTCGCCGACGCGCTGTCCGACAGCCTGCTGCGCCGCTACGGCGCCTCGCTGCTGGACTTCAACACCCGCCTGCAGGCGCGGATCGTCTCGGAGACGGCGCTGCCGCGCGGACTGGGCGTGCGTGTGGGCGCGGAGCTGCTGCGCCAGGGCGGCGAGCCGATCCCGATGAGCTTCCTGCTGCGCCAGAGCGGCGGGCAATGGAAGGTGTTCGACGTGCAGGTGGAAGGCGTGAGTTTTGTCAGCACCTTCCGCCGCCAGTTCGACAACGAGTTGCAGAACAAGTCGATCCGCCAGGTGGCCGATGAGCTGCGCGGCGGCCAGGTCCAGGCTGATGCCGGGCTCTGAGTCCGTTTCGGTCGCTCGCCAGGGCGACGCGGTGGTGTTCACCGGTGCCCTGGTCCGCGACCGCATCGGCGGCCTGTGGCCGCAGGCCGTGGCCGCGCTGGATGGCGCCAGCAGCCTGGATCTTGCTGCGGTCCCGCACATCGACAGCGCCGGCCTGGCCCTGCTCTCGGCCCTGTCCGCACGCGGCGGCGGGCTGGCCCTGAGCGGCAGCCCCGCGGGGCTGGATGAACTTCGTGCTGCCTACCGGCTGTCGCCTTCGCTGGAATTCGGCGGCGGCCAGTTGCCGCAATAGATCGGCCCCCACTTCCCCCAACGGCACCGCTTTGTGACCACCCAACCCTCCCCCCTGTACCGCACGCTGGCCCCCACCGCGGCGCTAGCCATGGCGCTCGCGCTGTCCGCGTGCGCGGGCGGCAGCCAGGTGCGCAGCGATGCGCCGCCGGCCGAAGCGCCGGTTGTCATCACCGATCCGGCGTTGGAAACCAGCCATCCGACAGCTGTGGAAACGGCTATCGCGACCGAAGCAGTCGCTGCCGAAGCCGCAGCTGCAGTGGCGACCGTGGATACCGCGGAGCCGGTCGAGGCCACTGCCCCGGCCGTTGCGGAAGGTGCCACCCTCGCACCGACCCAGGAAGAGCTGGACTTCGCCGCGATCTACGGCGAAGAGGTCTACGACCCGATCGCCGACCCCACCTTGCCGCCTTCGGCGCAGATGCCGGTCAGCTACGACCCGTGGGAACCGTTCAACCGGCGCATGCACCGCTTCAACAACGCCGTGGACCGCACGGTGGCGCTGCCGCTGGCGCGGGCCTATGTGCGTGTGGTGCCGCGACCGGTGCGCCTGGGCGTGAGCAACTTCTTCTCCAACCTCGGCCAGCCGGTGAGCGCGTTCAACGCGCTGCTGCAGGGCAAGCCGAAGCAGGCCGGGCAGTCGCTGGGCCGGTTCGTGATCAACACCACGCTGGGCATCGGCGGCATCTTCGATCCGGCCACTGACGCTAGCATTCCCAACCGCAGCGAGGATTTCGGCCAGACGCTGGGCTTGTGGGGCTGGGAGAGCTCGCGCTATCTGGAGCTGCCGCTGTTCGGGCCGCGCACGGTGCGTGATGTGTTCGGCCTGGCCGGCGACGCGCCGCTTTCGCCGACCCGGCAGATCGACGACGACGCCGTGCGCGTTGGCCTGCAGGGTCTGCAGCTGGTGGATATCCGCACCCAGCTGATGGCCGTGGACCGCATGCGCCAGGGCGCGGCGGACGAATACGCGCTGGTGCGCGATGCGTGGCTGCAGCGGCGCAATTACCAGATTCACGGCGACCGGGTGGGTGAGGACGACGACTACCTGCTGCCCGATTACCTGCTGGACGACGAAGCCAACCCCACCGTCCCCGCCGACGCCATCCCCGTCCAGATCCCCGATCTGTAGGAGCGCGTCGCCGCGTGACGTCTGTCATTGCGGTGGGGCGTCGGTACCGGCGTCCAAGCCGAAGCCGCACGGCAGCGCCATGATTCACGCGGTTTCGCGCGTATGACGCGCTCCTACGGGGTTTCGTCAGAAATTTCTTCATCCAGCAGCTGCTGGGCTTCCGGTCCGGGCAATGACTCCACGCCCCTGAGCTGACGCTCGATCGCGCGGGTGCGCACGCCGGCCTGCTTGATGCTGTTCTGCACCGTGTTGAGCTGGCCGTGGGTCTTTTCCAGCACGGTGGCGAACTTTCCGAACTCGGTCTTGACCGCACCCAGCAGTTTCCAGACCTCGCTTGAGCGCTGCTCGATGGCCAGAGTGCGAAAACCCATCTGCAGGCTGTTGAGCAGCGCGGTGAACGTGGTCGGCCCGGCCACCACGATGCGGAACTCGCGCTGCAGCGCATCCACCAGCCCCGGTCGACGGATGGTTTCCGCATACAGACCTTCGGTGGGCAGGAACATCACTGCGAAGTCGGTGGTGTGCGGCGGCACCACGTACTTTTCGCTGATCGATTTTGCCTGCACCCGGATCGCGCGCTCCAGCTGGTTGCCGCAGGTGCGCACGGCTTCCACATCGCCCTGCTCCTGGGCGTCGAGCAGGCGCTCGTAGTCCTCGCGCGGGAACTTGCAGTCCACGGGTAGCCACACCGGCGTGTCGTCATCGCGGCGACCGGGGAGGCGGATGGCGAAGTCCACCGCCTCGGCCGACTCCGGCCGCACCCGCACCTCGCGCTCGTACTGCTCGGCGATCAGCACCTGTTCGAGGATGTTCTCCAGCTGCACCTCGCCCCAGCCGCCGCGGTTCTTGACGTTGGTGAGCACCCGCTTGAGGTCGCCCACGCCGGTGGCCAGCTGCTGCATTTCACCCAGCCCGCGCTGCACCTGCTCCAGGCGCTCGGATACCAGTTTGAACGAGGCGTCCAGGCGGGTGTTGAGGGTGGTTTGGAGCTTCTCGTCCACCGTCTCGCGCATCTGCTCAAGCTTGTGCGCGTTGTCGGCCTGCAGGGCCTTGAGCTGGCTGTCGAGCGTGTTGCGAAGTTCCACCATGCGCTGCTCGTTGCGCTGGGTGAGTTCGCCGATCCGCTGATCGTTGCGCTGGGCCACATCGGCCAGGCGGGCACCGAGGGTTTCCGAAAAGCGCTGCTGCGCCTCGCCCTGCTCGGCCCGGGTCTTGCGCGCGTCTTCGAGCAACGCGTCGCGCAGCGTATCCAGACGCTGGTCGGTGCGCACGCTGAACTCGGTCAAGCGCGCGGCGAAGCCGTCGATCCGCTGGGTCTGGCTGGCGGCGGAGCTGTCGAGCTGTTCGCGCAGCTCGCTGCGGCCTGCGCGCTGCTCGTCACGCAGCGCGTCTTCCAGCGCCTCGCGCAGCATGCCGGCCGCATCGTCAGGACGCCGGAGCACCAGCATCAACAGCAGCCCGGCCACCACCAGCAGCAGGCCGAGGATCAGGATCAAAAGGGTCTGGGTTTCCATCCGGCCAGTCTACCCACGGCTGTCTCATCGGCTGCGCCGCGGGGGCTTTTCCGAATCGCCTTCACCCGGAGTTTTCAGCTGCCGCGGACACTGGCCCCATGGCCAAGTGAAGCGCGCCACGCGTGCGAAGCCGCGTGAATCCCGATCCCGGCCGATCGCCGCAAACCCGGGGGCGGGTCAGGGCTTGCCCTTTGTTGCAGAAGCTTCCAGCCCCCCATCCTCCAGCGAGTACATGTAGGCGTTTTCATCGATCCGCACTTCCACGTCGGTGCGCCCGCGACGTTCTATCGGATAGACGCTGCCTTCCCAGCGCGCGGTCAGCGCGGTCATGGGATCCAGCCCACCCAGACGGCTGCCTGACAGATGGATCAGCACCCGGTCTTCGGGATAGGACACGCGCACCGAGCTGAAATAGGTGGCGCGCTGACCGCTCATCATGGCGCCGTAGGATTTTGTTGCGTTGGGGTGTGCCACAAGGAAGCCGAAATGGCTGTCGAAATCGATGCCGGAAAGATCCGGTTCAACATCTCCGCGCCGCAACGCCGCGGGCAGTTCGCCGAGGTCGAACGCATCGGCGCGAATCACCGGAAAGAAAGCAATGTCGGAATAGACCGGACTGTTCGAAGATCCCGAGCCAGTGGCCAGCAGCACCTCTACCTGCTGCTGGATATTGGCCGAGGGTCGATATCCCACGTCGAACTCAGTGATCGCGTGAACTTCCTGCGGCTCCGGCGAGCAGGCGGGGAACAGGACAAGCGCCGCGAACAACAACGGCATCAATCGGATGACGGGCTGGAACATGGTGCACTCCATTGCATGAATTCCTGGCACCGCGATTCTCAGCGGTGGGCCGGTCGGACACAAACCGGCCGGCGACGGCGCCTACGGAGTGATTCTGATGGGGAGGTCGCGGGGGCCGGTGGCCTGGTTGCCGCTGGCGTCTTCGCCGAACACGCGGATGAGGTAATCACCCGGCGGCAGCGCGCCTGGCTGCCACGGGGTGACGGCCATTTCCGCGGCGCGCACGTGGTTGTTGGCCACGTAGAGGAAGCGGGTGCGCGCGGCACCGTGCACGGTGATGCCGCTGTTGGCGGCGTAGGCCACCTTTACCGCACCCGAGTGGGCGGGCATGCGGGAGAAATCGATATTCATCATCGGCCGGGTGTGGCCGGGCAGCATGCTGCCGTCGGCGGCGAGGATCTGCCAGCCGACCCTGTGCAGGCCCAGCCGGCGGCGGGCCAGGTTGCCATCCACCTGGTCCCAGGCATCCACCACCACCTGCACGCCGCCGCCATCGCCGGGCACCAGCACGCGCCCATCGGCGCTTCGCCGCTCCAGCAGCCGGTCGTGCCCATCCAGCAGCATGATCCCCTCGATACGCGGGGCCACGGTGTCGATGTAGTTCACCAGGCCCAGGCGGATCGCATTGAGCTGGTGGCCGTAGGGGCCGACGATCAGGTGCACGTGGGCCTGGGCGTTGATGGTGCCCAGCGCCTCGCCGACGGCGAAGCGGGTGCCGCGGGCGATGCGCACCCGCTCCGGGCGTCCATCCTCGCGGTGCACGAACTGGTATTTTTCCGGGTCGAGATTCGCGCCCCACGGGGTCCGCCCCACCCGCAGGTGCAGGTAGGTGAGTTCATCGGTGGCGATGCCTTCGGCCTGGCCACCAAAGCTCCATGCCGCCAGCGGCGAGCTGACTTTGGCATCGGCGATCGACAGCACCTGCGCGCCCACGTCGCCGCGGATATCCAGGCCGTTATGCAGGTGGCTGCGACTTTCGCCGCGGAAGTTGCCACGCACTTCGCCCAGCGTGCCGACCACTTCATGCCAGCCGTCCTGCGGCGCCAGCGGCCAGCGACCGGCGGTGGCGGGCAGCAGGCGCTCGGGGTCGGGGCCAGTAGCGCTGTCGGCGCTGCCGTCGATGCGCGGCGCCAGGCGGTGCAGGCGATGGCCCGCGGCATCGGCCAGCAGCAGGCTGCCGTCCGTCTCAAGCCACAGTGCAGACGGGCGGGCGAACCACTGGCGCTCATGCCCGCCTGTCAGCACCCGGATCCGGCCATCCGGGGACAGCTGCAACACTCGCCCCGGCGACAGTTCGGCCACGTACAGATGCCCGTCGTGGCTGGCAGCGATCGCCAGCGGCCGGCCCAGTCCGGTCTCGAAGTCTTCCCACGGCGAAGGACGCCAGGTATCCACCAGCCCGTCCGGATCGACCCGCCGCAGCGCGCCATTGCCGGTATCGGCCACCCACAGCCGGCCCTCGCTATCCAGTGCCAGCCCGGTGGGCGTATCGAAACGTGCCTGAAGCCCCATCGCATTGCGGAACCCCGGGCGATCGCCGCCGGCCAGCGTGCGTACGCTGCCATCGGGGTCGATCACGCGGATCCGGTCGTTCCACGTATCGGCCACGAATACCCGGCCCAGCGCATCCACCGCCACGCCCATCGGTCCGTGGAAACGCGCCTGCGCGCCCGGCCCGTCGCGGAAGCCGGGGCTGCCATCACCGGCCAGGGTGGTCACCTTGCCATCGGGGCTGATCCGGCGCACGGCGTGATTGCCAGTGTCGGCCACGTACAGATTGCCGTGGCTGTCGACCGCCAGCGACGAAGGGGTGTGGAACTTGGCCTGCGTGCCGATGCCATCGGCGAAGCCTTCCTCAGCGCCGGCAAGGGTCTGCACAGTGCCATCCGGCGCGATCCTGCGGATCCGGTTGGCCTCGCCGCCATCGGCGGCGAACAGGCTGCCATCCGGGCCGCGCACCAGGCCCCAGGGCTCATCGAAACGCGCCCGCACCAGCGCGCCGTCACGCACGCCGCGATGGCCGTCACCGGCCAGCAGGGCAATCCGGGCCTGCCAATCGAACGAAGTTTCAGCCGGAGCGACCGGACCATCGGCCTCCTGCGGTGGCCACAGCGCGGTGGCCGCCAGTGCCAGCAGCACCAGCGCCACCACGCCCAGCAGCGCACGGCGCATACCGGGCCGGGCGGCCCGGCGCCGCCGGTTCAATCCAGTACGCGGCAGAAGGCCGCCTTCAGGTAGCGCGACTCGGGCACGTGGGCCAGGAACGGATGGTCGGCGCCGGCGCCGGCGACCTTGATCACCTGCACCGTGCGACCGGCGTAGAACGCCGCCCGGCGCAGCATGTCGAGGAACTGCTCCTCGCTCACCAGCCCGGTGCAGGAGAAGGTGGCGAACAGGCCGCCAGGCTTCACCGCGCCCAGCGCCAGCTTGTTCATGTCCAGATACTTCTTCAGCGCGGGGATCACCTGCTCACGGTCGCGGGTCATCTTGGCCGGATCCAGCACCACCACGTCCCAGCCATCGGCATCGCGGGCGGCCACGTCACGCAGCCACGGGAAGATGTCGGCCTGCACGAAGCGCACGCGCGCATCGTTGAGGCGGGCGTTGGCGGCGGCGATCTCCAGCACCGCCTCGTCAATGTCCACGCCGGTCACCTCGGCGGCCCCGCGCGCGGCGGCATAGATGCCGAAGCCGCCGGTGTTGCAGCAAAGGTCCAGCACTCGCTTGCCTTCGCACTGGCGCGAGAGCCATTCGCGGTTCTCACGCTGGTCGGCAAAGAAACCGGTCTTGTGCGCGCCAGCGGGATCGGCGCGGAATTTCACCCCGTGCTCGGTGATCACCGCCGGCTCGGCCGGAACGCTGCCGCTGAAATCGAAGCTCTCCTGCTTCTGCACGTGCTCGTCGGCCGAAGCGTGGATACGGCAGCCGGGGAAATGCTCGCGCAGCGCGTCGTAGATCCACTCGCGATGGCGGAACATGCCCGCGGAGAAGAATTCGATCACCAGCAGGTCGGCGTAGCGATCGACGATCAGGCCGGACAGCCCGTCGCCCTCGCTGTTCACCGCACGCCAGCCGTCGGACACTTCGTCCAGCCGTAGCACTTCGCGGCGCAGGCGCACGGCCTCGCCGATCCGGCCCTGGAACCAGTCCGCATCGACGGCCGCTTCAGGGTTGGTTTCCAGAATGCGCAGGGCAATCCGCGAGCGGCCGTTGTAGAAGCCGCGACCGATCCAGTCGCCATCCACGCCAACCACGTCGACGATGCTGCCGGGGCTGATCCGCTGGGCGGGTTTTTCCACCAGCCGCTGGAAAATCCAGGGATGGGACGAGCGCCAGGCGTTCTTGAGCCTGACCGTGGGCAGTGGGGAATCCATGCCGCAATTCTAAGGCAGGTTGCATCGCCGGATTCCGGCGCCATTGTGTTGGACATGCACCTGGAGATGCCTGAACCGCCCGCCGATCCCAAAGCACAGCGTGCGGCCGACCGCCGCCGGCTTGGTTCGGCGCTGAAACTGGCGGTGGGTTTCGTCGCCCTGCTGGCGGTGATGTTCGGCGTGCAGCACATGATCGACTGGCGCCCGTTCGCGGTATCGCCGCGCGAGGCGGCCGGCCTGCTGGGCGTGCTGACCGCGCCGCTGCTGCACGGCTCGCCCGAACACCTGTTCGCCAATGCCACCGCCCTGCTGATGCTGGGCACGCTGGCCTTCACCCTGTACCCGCGCGCCACGCCGCGCGCCCTGCCGCTGATGTGGCTGGGGGCGGGGCTGTGCGCGTGGTGGCTGGGCGACCCCGGCTCGCGGCACCTGGGCGCCAGCGGCGTGACCCACGGACTGATGTTCCTGCTGTTTGTCCTCGGCATCCTGCGCCGCGACCGGCCATCGGTCGCCGCCGGGATGATCGCGTTCTTCTTCTATGGCGGCATGCTGTTGACCGTATTGCCGCAGGAGCCGGGCGTGTCCTGGCAGTCGCACCTTGGCGGGGCGCTGGGCGGCGTGCTGGCCGCCTGGTTGTTCCGGGCCAGCGACCCGCGCCCGCCGCGCAAGCAGTACAGCTGGGAGCTGGAAGAGGAGCAGGCCGAACAGGACGCAGCGCGCGACCGCGACCAGTTCGAAACCGCCGCCCCGAACGACGTCCCCGTGCTCTGGCAACGCGACGAACCCCGCCAAGGCCAGGTGCTCGAATTCCGCCCCCGCAAAAATGACGACCCTCCCCAGTAGGAGCGCGCCATGCGCGCGAAGCCGCGTGACGCCTGTCCCCGGCCGATCGCCGCAACGTCGAGGGTCCGGTGGGTCAGCGTCTGTCAGGACTGTCGGCGACATGGACGTCGCCGACAAGCGTACATGGACGTATTCACAGCGTGTCCTGACAGACGCTGACCCGCCGGACCGCACCGGCAAACCAATCGTCACGCGGCTTCGCGCGCATGGCGCGCTCCTACTGGGGTGGATAGACTCGGGAGCATGCGCACACTCCTGATTGCCACGCTGTTTGCCGCCCTGGCCGGCTGCACCGACGGCGGTTCCGCCGAACCCACCGCCACCGACACCGGAGCCAATCCGATCGACGCGATCATGTCCGACTACGACGGCAACGTGCCCGGCGCCGCGGTGCTGGTGCTGCGCGATGGCGAGCCGGTGGTTCGCCGCGGCTACGGCCTGGCCGATGTGGAATCCGGCACCCCGGTCACCCCGGACACCAACTTCCGCCTGGCTTCGGTGAGCAAAGCGTTTACCGCCGCCACCGTGCTGCTGGTGGCCGAAGACGGCCTGGTACAGCTGGATGACCCGGTGCGCAAGTGGCTGCCCTCGCTGCCCGAAGCGGCCAACACCATCACCATTCACCACCTGCTCGCCCACACCTCCGGCCTGATCGACTACGAAGACGTGATGCCGGAAGGCCTGGACCGCCAGGTGCGCGATGCCGACGTGCTCGCCATCCTGGAGGGTCAGGACCGTCTGTATTTCGAACCCGGCACTGAGTACCGCTACAGCAACAGCGCCTATGCCCTGCTGACCCTCATCGTGAACGCCGCCACCGGCGAGCGCTATGCCGACTTTCTGCGCGAGCGGATCTTCAGCCCGCTGGGCATGGACAACAGCGTGGCTTTCGAGGACGGCATCTCCACGGTGGCCAACCGCGCCTTTGGCCACAGCCTGGTCGACGGTGAGTGGACCCGCACCGACCAGAGCCCGACCAGCGCGGTGCTGGGCGATGGCGGCATCTACAGCTCGCTGGAAGACATGGCCAAGTGGGATGCGGCCCTGTACGACGGGCGCCTGCTGTCCGACGCCACCCGCGCGCTGGCGTTCTCCGACCAGACCGGCGTGTCGGTGGACGAGGACAACGTGGACGCTTACGGCTACGGCTGGCGCCTGGACGGCGAACGCATGTGGCACTCGGGCGAGACCATGGGCTTTCGCAACGTGATCATCCGCGATCCGGAGCAGCACCTGACGGTGCTGGTGTTGACCAACCGCAACGCCCCGCGCCCTTATCCGCTGGCGCGGCGGATCATGGACGAGTTCAGCCGCTGATCCTGCGCAGGCGCCACGCCCATGCCGGCGTGGCAACCCTTCTTTAAACACCGACTTCCTGACTGCCATGTCCCGAACGCTGCGGATTGCCCTGGTATTGATCGTGCTCGTGGCACTGGCTGTGCTGGGCTGGCGCTGCGTGCAGACTCCAACGGAGCCCGATGCGCCGGCACCGGTGGCCACACCGATCGCCGATGCCGTGCCCCAGTCCAGCGATCCGTCGGCGCAGCGGATCGAGGCCGATCTGCGGCGCCTGGCGGACCCGGCCCTGGAAGGCCGCGAAACCGGCACGCCCGGCTTCGAACGCGCGGCGGCGTTGGTGGCCGCGCGCATGGCCGAAGCCGGACTGCAGCCTGCCGGAGATGACGGCACCTGGTTCCAGCGCGTGCCGCTGCTGACCGGCGTGCCATTGCGCGACGGCGCGCGGCTGGCGGTGGAACGCGATGACCGGGTGGAAGAGCTGCGCTTCAGCGACGACTTCCTGCCGTGGTCAAACTTCAACGTCGCACGCCATTCGGTGCGCGCGCCGGCGGTGTTCGTCGGTCATGCGATCCATGCGCCGGAGCTGGACCACGACGACTTCACCGGCGTGGACCTGCGCGGCCGGATCGCGGTGATCCTGCCGGGCGCGCCGGACACCTTCGACCACCATGCGCGCGCGTTCCATTCGGCCACCCGGGAAAAGATGCAGGCGCTGGTGGATCGCGGCGCGGTGGGCGTGGTGATCGTGTCCTCGCCGCAGTTTGAAGCGCGCCTGCCGTGGGCGCGGATGCAGGCGGCGTGGGACAAGCCGGCCATGCGTTTGCGCGATGGCGACGGCTTTGCGGTAGATGGCTTCCCGCAGCTGCAGGCCGTGACGGCGGTGAGCGTGGCCCAGGCCGACAAGCTGCTGATGGCGCCCGGACGCACTGCGGCCCAGGTGTTCGAAACCGCCCGCACCGGCAAGGGACGCGCGTTCGCGCTCGACGCCACGGTGGTGATTGAAGGCGGCACCCGCATCGAGGCGCTGGATTCGCACAACGTGATCGGCCGCCTGCCCGGCAGCGATCCGTCATTGGCCGATGAGCACGTGGTGCACACCGCGCACCTGGACCACGTGGGCATCATCCAGCTGCGCGATGGCGATGCGATCCACCACGGCGCCATCGACAATGCCCTGGGTGTGGCGATCATGCTCGAGACCGCCAACATGATGGCCACTGCCGACACGGCGCCGCGCCGCTCGCAGCTGTTCGCCGCGCTCACCGGTGAGGAACAGGGCCTGCTCGGCGCCCAGCACTTCGTGGCCCGACCGACCGTGCCGCGCGAGGGCCTGGTGGCCAACATCAACATCGACATGCCGGTGCTGCTGGCCCCGAGCACCGACGCGGTGGTGATCGGTGCGGAGCACTCCACCCTGCAAGCCGCGGTGGAAGCGGCTGCTGAAGAAGTCGGGGTGAAGCTGTCACCGGATCCCTTCCCCGAAGAGGTCACCTTCGTGCGCAGCGACCAGTACGCCTTCGTGCACGGCGGCATCCCCGCGGTGTACCTGGACGGCGGGGTGGAGTCGGCCGACGGCAAGCGCGACCCGCGTCTGGCGCTTACCTACTTCCTGCGCAACTGCTATCACCAGCCCTGCGACGACGCGACCCAGCCGATCCAGTACGACGACGCCGCCCGCCTGGCCCGCCTCAGCGCCGCCATCGCCACCCGCATCGGCAACGACGACGCCCGTCCCAAGTGGAACCCCGGCGACTTCTTCGGTGAGCGTTTCGGCTCCTCCCTGTAGGAGCGCGCCATGCGCGCGAAGCCGCGTGACGGCTGTCAGTGCGACGCGGTTCCGGCCGCAACGCAGGATCCGAAGCCCATCGCGACCGCGGCTGTGAGGCCACACTGCGTCGCCATGATTCACGCGGCTTCGCGCGCATGGCGCGCTCCTACAGTGGGGCAGCCCACAGTGCTTCGGTAGGCACCGGCCTTCAGCTGCTGACAGGGCGCGGACCGATATGCTCAGGCGGATGTTCCGGACTCCGCCAATGATGACCGCCCAATCCTCCCTCTTCCGCTTACCACTGGCCCTGCTGTGCACGCTGGCGCTGCTGGCAGCGTGCGGGCATAACGAAGTGCGGCCGGTTGCTCCGGTCAGCATCGATCCCACGCCCGCGCCACTGCCCGAACCACCACCGGTGCGGGTGGGCCTGGCGCTGGGCGGCGGCGCGGCCAAGGGCTTCGCGCATATCGGCGTGATCAAGATGCTGGAGGCCAACGACATCACCATCGACGTGGTGGCCGGCACGAGCGCTGGCAGCGTGGTGGGCGCGATGTATGCCGGCGGTATGGATGCGTTTGCGTTGCAGGAGCGCTCGGTGGCGCTGGACGAGGCTGCGATCCGCGACGTCAGGCTGTTCAGCGGCGGCCTGTTGCAGGGCCAGAAGCTGCAGGACTATGTGAATTCCCAAGTGGAAGGACGGCCCATCGAACGGCTGGGC
Source organism: Luteimonas qiangzhengi (assembly GCF_039548515.1). Taxonomy (NCBI): domain Bacteria; kingdom Pseudomonadati; phylum Pseudomonadota; class Gammaproteobacteria; order Lysobacterales; family Lysobacteraceae; genus Luteimonas; species Luteimonas qiangzhengi. The sequence continues at coordinate 157,557 of NZ_JBCLVE010000003.1, forward strand.
AAGCCGTTCGCGGCGGTCTCGACCCGGCTCGACAACGGTGCGCGCACGGTATTCACCCGCGGCAACACCGGCCAGGCCGTGCGCGCATCCAGCGCGGTGCCGGGCGTGTTTGAACCGGCGAAGATCGGCGATTACAGCTATGTGGACGGCGGGGTCAGCAGCCCGGTACCGGTGGACGCGGCGCGCCAACTCGGCGCCGACGTGGTGATCGCGGTGGATATCTCCACCCAGGCCAGCGGCCGGACCCCGGATCATCTGCTGGGCATCGTCAACCAGTCGATCGCGATCATGGGCCAGCGCCTGGGCGCGGAAGAGCGCGGGCGCGCCGATGTGGTGATCCGCCCCGAGGTCAACGATATCGGCTCGGCCGATTTCACCCAGCGCGCCCGGGCCATTGCCCAGGGTGAGCGTGCGGCGCTGGCGGCACTGCCACAGATCCGCGCCGCCATCGCCCGCATGCAGGAACAGCGCGCGGCCGCACTGGCTCCGCGGACGCTGTCCGAGCCGGAATCAGAACCGGCCCAATGCAGCCGCGGCTGGGTGCAGGCGCTCAACCCGTTCAGCGGTCCGGACAGCTGCCAAACCACAACGGGTGCAACCGGACTGCGCTGATTCGCTCGCCGTTCAACCCGGCAGCGGCAGTCCCCGGAACGCTTTTACCGTACGCAATACGAAGTTGGAGTTCACGTCTGCCACGCCGGTGGCGTTGAGCAAACGGTCGAGCAGGAAGCGGGAGAAGTGGTCCAGGTCTTCCACCACCACCTGTAGCAGGTAGTCCATGTCGCCGCTGAGGGCGTGGCAGGCCACCACCTCGTTCCAGCCCTGCACCGCATCGCTGAAGCGCTGCACGTAGCTGACGTCGTGCTTGTCCAGCTGTACCCGCACGAACACCTGCAGGCCCAGCCCCAGGTGCTCGGCGTCCAGCTCAGCGCGGTAGCCGGCGATCACCCCGCTGCGTTCGAGCCGCTGCACCCGGCGCAGACAGGCCGAGGGCGACAGGTGCACGCGCTCGGCAAGCTCCGTGTTGGTCTGGCGACCGTGGCGCTGCAGCTCGGCCAGCAGCTGCAGGTCCGTGCGGTCCATCTGGATCGGCTGCATTGATCTGTCGCCTCTTTTGGTTATGACGCAACAAAGATGTGCAATTAACCTCATCCTGCGCAACAACGCAAACCCGTTGCGCCGCCCGCGCGCTACGCTGGAATGTCAGCCCCGTCAGGAACCACCATGAACCAGCCACGCCGCGTTGAGAACCTGCATACCGACAAGGGCAAGGTGCCGGTGTACGCCACCGGCGTGGTGGAACAGCCTTGGGGCGACTACAGCGCCGACGACCACGCCACCTGGGCCACGCTGTACGCGCGCCAGCGCGAGATCCTGCCGGGCCGCGCCTGCCAGGAGTTCCTCGACGCCCAGGACGCGATGGGCATGACCGCCGACCGGATCCCGAAGTTCTCCGACCTCAACATTGAGCTGCGCAAGGCCACCGGCTGGACCCTGATTGGCGTGGAAGGGCTGCTGCCGGAGCTCGATTTCTTCGACCACCTGGCCAACCGCCGTTTCCCGGTGACCTGGTGGATCCGGCGCCCGGACCAGATCGACTACATCGAGGAACCGGACCTCTTCCACGATCTGTTCGGCCACGTGCCGCTGCTGATGAATCCGATGTTCGCCGATTACATGCAGGCCTACGGCGAGGGCGGGCTGAAGGCCCACGGGGTCGGCGAAGAGGCGCTGCAGGCGCTGACCCGGCTGTACTGGTACACGGTGGAGTTCGGGCTGATCGATACGCCGGAAGGACTGCGGATCTACGGCGCCGGGATCGTGTCGTCCAAGGGCGAGTCGATCTACAGCCTCGAGAGCGACGCACCGAACCGGATCGGCTTCGACGTGGAGCGGATCATGCGCACCCGCTACCGCATCGACACCTACCAGAAGACCTATTTCGTGATCGACAGCTTTGAGCAGCTGATGCGCGGTACCGACCCGGACTTCACCCCGATCTATGCGCGACTGGCCCAGGCGGAATCGTTCCCAGCGGGCGAGGTGCAGGACGATGACCGCGTGTTCCATCGCGGCACCGGTGAGGGCTGGGCCACCGACGGCGACATCTGAGCCCGGCAGGCACGACACCGTGTCCGCCCGAAAGGGCATCGCACGCAAAGGACTGTCTCAACGTCGTGATCTTTCCCACACGGGGGATCAGCGATCATGGCGCGCATGCATTCCCTCTCCCGTCTTTCCCTGACCCTGGCCGGCCTGATGGTCGGTACCCCCCTGCTCGCTTCCAGCCCCGCCGATGACGCGGCGGGCACCGCAACCGATGCAGCCACCCTTGATCGCGTCGTGGTCCAGGCCAGCCGCCTGCGCGGCGTCAACGCATTCGACATGCCCGCATCAGCCAGCGTGGTTTCGCTGGAGAATGACGCCAACCGCGCCGATGCTGACGTGTCCGAAGTGCTGCGCGGAATCCCCGGCCTGCTGGCCCGCGACCGCCGCAACCTCGCCCAGGACACCCAGCTCTCGATCCGCGGCTTCGGCTCGCGCGCCACCTTCGGCGTACGCGGCCTGCGCCTGTACGCCGATGGCATTCCGGCGTCCATGCCCGATGGCCAGGGCCAGCTGTCGCACTTCAGCCTGATGGGCGGCGAGCGCATGGAAGTGCTGCGCGGGCCGTTCTCGGCCCTGCATGGCAACTCGTCCGGCGGCGTGGTGCAGATCTGGAGCGCGGACGGCCAGCCGGGCGATCCCTGGCAGGCCCGCGCCACCTGGGGCGCCGACAGCACCTGGACCGCGGCCGCGCAGCTGCTCGGCGGCACCGAACGCATGGGCTACAACCTGGCGCTCTCGCGTCTGGACACCGATGGCTGGCGCGACCACAGCGCCGCGCGCCGCGATGTGGCCAACCTCAAGCTCGGCTTTGACGTCGGCACCGGCGGGCGCCTGCAGCTGATAGCCAACCACGTGGATATCCCCGAGGCGCAGGATCCGCTGGGCCTGACCGCCGCGCAGGTGCGCGAAAACCCCCGCCAGGCCGTGGCCAATGCGCACCTGTACAACACACGCAAAAGCGTGCGCCAGAGCCAGGCCGGCGCGGTGTACGAACACGACATCGGCACCAACCAAGTGGTCCGGGTAATGGCCTACGGCGGCGAGCGCGAGGTGCTGCAGTACCTGCCCATTCCGCCTGCGCCACAGGGCGGCCCGCTGCATGCCGGCGGGGTGATCGACCTGGACAACCGCTACCACGGCTTTGATGCGCGCTGGTCGCTGCAGTCCGAATTGGCCGGGCGATCGCTGGAAGTGACCGTGGGCACCAACGTGGACCGTCAGCGCCAGGACCGGCGCGGCTGGGAAAACTTCGTCGGCGACCAGCTGGGCGTGCGCGGCGGACTGCGCCGCGACGAGCGCAACCGGCTGGAAAATGCCGATGTCTATGCCCAGGCCTGGTGGCGCCTGGCCGACCAGTGGTCGCTGCTGCTGGGCGCGCGCCACAGCGAGGTGGAGTTCGATTCCAACGATAATTTCGTGACCGCGGTCAATCCCGATGACAGCGGCCGGGTGCGCCACCACCACACCGCACCGGTGGCTGGCATCAGCTTCGCGCCCAGCCACAACCTGCGCCTGTACGCGTCGGCCGGGCGCGGGTTCGAGACCCCCACCTTCAACGAGATCTCCTACCGCGCCGACGGCGGCGCCGGGCTGGCATTCGACCTGCAGCCGGCGGTGAGCGACAACTACGAGCTGGGCGTGAAGTGGCGCGGCGATGACGGCATGCGCCTGGAAGCGGCCCTGTTCCGCGCCGACACCGACGACGAGCTGGCCGTGGCCCGCAACGCCGGCGGTCGCAGCAGCTTCCGCAACGTGGGCAGCGCGCGCCGCCAGGGCCTGGAGCTGGCCTGGGGCATGCCGCTGGGCGAGGCGTTCGACCTGGCCGTCGCCGCGACCCAGCTGGATGCCACCTTCCGCAGCAGCGAGCTGGTCTGCGTGGACGCCGGCTGCACGACGCCGTCCATCCTGGTGGAGGAAGGCGCGCGCATTCCCGGCGTGCCGGAGCAGCAGCTCTCGGCGCGGCTGGCGTGGCAGGAAGGGCCGTGGAGCGCAGCGCTGGTGGGCGAAGCGGTCTCGTCCGTCCCGGTCAACGACCTGGGCACCGAATCCGCCGCGGGCTACGGCCAGCTGCACCTGGAGGCCTCGCGCAGCTGGCGCAGCAGCGCTGGCACCTGGCGGGCATTCGCCCGCATCGACAACCTGCTTGATCACGACCATATCGGCTCGGTGATCGTGAACGAAGGCAACGGCCGCTTCTATGAACCCGGCCGCGACCGCACCTGGCTGATCGGCCTGCACTGGACCGGGAACCACTGAGTCCGCGCACCGGAAATGCTATGTTTGACGGGATGCGTGCCGGGTGTTTTCCCGGCCCTTCCCCCTTTCGCTGACGAAGTGATGCCGTGTCCATTTTCTCGAACCTGGAACTCGTTCCCGGGGATCCCATCCTCGGCCTGACCGATGCCTTCCGCGCTGATCCGCGCCCGACCAAGGTCAACCTTGGGGTCGGGATCTACTACGACGAGGAAGGCCGGATCCCGGTGATGGGTGCGGTGCAGCAGGTGGAGCGCACGCTGGCCGAACAGAGCCCGCCGCGCGGCTACCTGCCGATCGACGGCATGCCCGACTACCGCAGTGCGACCCGCGAACTGCTGTTCGGCGTCGATTCGGCGCTGATCCGCGAGAACCGTGCCAGCACCACCCAGACCATCGGCGGCAGCGGCGCGCTGCGGGTCGGCGCCGATCTGCTCAAGCACGCGCTGCCGTTCGCCCGCGTGGCGATCAGCACGCCCAGCTGGGAAAACCATCGCGCCCTGTTCCCGGCGGCCGGGTTCGAAGTGGTGGACTACACCTATTTCGACGATGCCAGCCACGGCCTGGACTTCGACGGCATGCTGGCGGACCTGGGCAAGATGGAAGCCGGCACCGTGGTGCTGCTGCACGCCTGCTGCCACAACCCGACCGGCGCCGACCTGACCCGCGCGCAGTGGGCCCAGGTGATCGACCTGCTGCACGAACGCGGCCTGGTGCCGTTCCTGGACATGGCCTACCAGGGCTTTGACCAGGGCATCGCCGAGGACGCGCACGCGATCCGCCTGCTGGCCGAATCGCCGATTCGCAGCTTCCTGGTGGCCAGCTCGTTCTCCAAGTCGTTCTCGCTCTACGGCGAGCGCATTGGCGCGCTGACCGTGGTCAGCGACAACGCCGAGGAAAACGCGCGCGTGCAGTCGCAGGTCAAGCGCCTGGTGCGCACCAACTATTCCAGCCCGTCCAACCACGGCGCTGCGCTGGTGGCTGGGGTGCTTAACGACCCCGCGCTGCGCACCCAGTGGGAAGCCGAGCTCGGCCAGATGCGCACCCGCATCCACGCCCTGCGCGACGGCCTGGTGGAACGTTTGGCGGCGCACGGCACGGCCGATTTCGAGTTCATCCGCCACCAGGCGGGCATGTTCTCCTACTCCGGCCTGAGCCGCGCCCAGGTGGATCGCCTGCGCGAGGAATTCGGCATCTACGCGGTCGGCACCGGCCGCATCTGCGTGGCCGGTCTGAACATGGACAACATCGACTACGTGGCCGAAGCGGTGTCCACCGTCAGCCGCGGCTGACGAAGGCGGGCACGCATGGGCGCAGACAACGCAGCAATGGACGATTTCATCCATGTGGTGCCGGGCGCTCTGGATGCCGATACCTGTGCGCTCATCGTTGAGCGCATGCGTACCAGCAGCCAGCTGCAGCCGGGGCGCGTGGGCGGCGGGGTCTACCCCGAGCTCAAGCGCAGCCACGACCTGACACTGGCCGGCAAACGCGAATGGGCCGATGTGGAGCAGGCCCTGAACGTGGCGGTCTACGCCGGCCTGCTCGATTACCTGCGGCGCTGGCCGCAGGCGTTGATTGCACCCCTGATGCTGCAGCAGCCGGGCCCGGACGGCCAGCTGCGCCGGCTGGAAGCGGCCGACCTGGCGGCGATGGACAATGCCGCCCTCGGCGCGCTGGCCCGCACCTGCCTGCGCCCGGGCCCGGTCAACCTGCAGTGGTATACCGCTGGCGAAGGCGGCTACCCGTACTGGCACTGCGAGCTGTACCCACGCGATGCCCAAGGCGAAACCCTGCACCGCCATCTGCTGTGGACGATCTACCTCAACGACGGGTTCAGCGCCGGCGAAACCGAATTCCTGTTCCAGCAGCGCAAGGTTGCGCCGCGCACCGGTGACCTGCTGATCGCGCCCACCGCGTTCACCCACACCCACCGCGGCAACCGGCCCGAGGGTGGGGACAAGTTCATCGCCACCAGCTGGATCCTGTTCCAGCGCGCTGAACAGCTGTACGGCGCCGCGCCAGCCGCAGGTTGATCTGCACTCCGGGATCCGATCCCGGCCAGCACCCCCGTTTACCTACTCCTGCGTGTCCGGGCCGGCATCCAGCGGCAATTCCACATGGAATACGCTGCCCCGGCCTGGTTCCGAGTCCGCCTCGATGCGCCCGCCATGACGCTCGACGATCGCATGGACGATCGCCAGGCCCAGGCCGTTGCCACCTCCCTGCTCCGTGGGGTGCAGACGCTGGAAGGGCTCGAACAGGCGGCCGGCATAGCGCATGTCGAAGCCGCTGCCCTCATCGCGGACTTCGATCCGCAGGTGCCCGTCGACAGGCTCGCCGCTGACCTGGATCCGGGCCGTGTCGGGTCCGGAAAACTTCCACGCGTTATGGAGCAGGCGCTCGAACAGCTGCTTGATCTGGCGTTCATCGCCGCGGACGAAAAGGTCCGGCTGCACCGTGGCCTCGATCGCGCGCCCCGGCTCGGCGTCCTGCAGTTCGGCCAGGCACCACTCCACCAGCATGCCCACATCCACCCGCTGCATGCGCAGCGACGCGCGGGCCACGTGGGAAAGCTGCAGCAGCCCGTCGATCAGGCCATCCATGCGCGCAGCCGCCTCGCGGATCCGCTGCACGTAGCCGCTAGCTTCCTCCCCCAGGGCGGCCGAATGATGCTGATCGAGCTGACGGGCGTAACTGCTGATGGCGCGCAGCGGGGCGCGCAGATCATGGGAAATGCCGGCTGCCAGCACCTCCTGCTGGGTGCGCAGCGTCTGCAGCGCCTGCTCAGCCGCTGCCAGCCGCTCCTCGGACGAGAGCGGCGTCAGGCAGGAATCCGAATCGGAACGCATGGCGCGAAGCCCCTGTGAAACGACCGCAGTGTACTGGCATGGCGATGATGGTCACGTTGAATTTTTGCGCTGCGTCCTTCTTTAGAACAGCTCGCCCTGGGGCGAAGGCGGACGGGGCGGTACGAACACGCCGCACTCGAGCGGCGGCAGCCGGCCATAGCCAAGGCGCCGCTGGGCGCGGGCGAAGCGGGCGCCGATCAGGTCGGCGAACGGGCCTTCGCCACGCATGCGCCGGCCGAAGCCACTGTCGTAGTCCTTGCCACCGCGCATCTGCTGGATCAGGCTCATCACGTGTGCGGCGCGGTCGGGATAGTGCAGAGCGAGCCACTCGCGCCAGATTTCCTTGAGCTCATGCGGCAGGCGCAGCAGCACGTAGCTGGCGGCGCTGGCACCGTGCTCGCGCGCCGCTTCCAGGATGGATTCCAGCTCCATGTCGGTGATCGCCGGCACCACCGGAGCCACCAGCACGCCGACCGGAATCCCGGCATCGGACAGGCGCCTGACCGTGGCCAGGCGCGCGTGGGGGGCGGCCGCCCGCGGTTCCATCTTTGCCGACAGGCGATTGTCGAGCGTGGTGATCGACAGATACACCGTGACCAGGCCCTCGCGCGCCATCGGCGCCAGCAGGTCAAGGTCACGCAGCACCATCGCGCCCTTGGTCACGATGCTGCACGGATGGCGGCACTCGGCCAGCACTTCCAGCAGCTGGCGGGTGACGCCCCACTCGCGCTCGATCGGCTGGTAGCCGTCGGTGTTGATGCCCAGGGCGATCGGTGAACAGCGGTACGAAGGCTTGGCCAGCTCCTCACGCAGCCGATCGGCGGCATTGGTCTTGGCGTACAGCCGGGTTTCGAAATCCAGGCCCGGCGACAGGTCCAGATAGGCGTGCGAGGGGCGGGCGAAACAGTACACGCACCCGTGCTCGCAGCCCCTGTACGGATTGACCGACTGGCTGAAGCCGATATCCGGCGACTGGTTGCGGCTGATGACGCGGCGCGCCTTCTCTTCCGTCACCTCGGTTTCAAGACGCGACTGTCCAGCCTCTTCGGCCAGCACCTGCAGGCTGTCCCAGCCGTCGTCTTCCAGGCGCACGGCCTGCTGCTGGAAGCGTCCATCAACAAAAGACGCAGCGCCGCGGCCGCGGACGGGCTCGGTGGCGGGGCCGTGGGGTCTGGCGCGGGTTCGCATGTGGCCATGCTGGCACGCCGCGGTCGCAGCCGCCGAGACGCAAGCTGAAGGAGTCAGTCTGAAGACCCGCATGAGACCCGGAAAATGCGCGAGTGGCCGGTCACCCACGTTCCTCGCGTCTATTACCCATGCACTGACAAAGTACGAGGACAAGCACACACTTGCCGGGGGAAACATCATGCTGACAGTGCGATCCATGGACAGCGCTTCTCCTCCTCGACGCTGCGTCATCTGGTTCGGAGCGCCGTCCACGCACGAAATCCACATGCTGGCCGCAGCGGGCTGGAACCTGCGCGTGATTGATCCGTGCGCGGATGCCCACGTGGGCATGCGCGGCGGTGACCAGGTGGTGGCCCTGGTGGATCTGCGCAATGGCGCCCCGGCGGTGATCGAGGCGCTCAAGCGCACTGTGATCGATCATGCCGATCTTCCATTGATCGCGATGATTCCCGACGACGGCACCGACGATCCGGCGCTGCAACCGATTCTGCGGGCCTGCGGCGAGCGTATTGTCTGCCCGTTCAACATCCAGCAGCTGTCACAGGCGCTGGCGAACTTCGACCAGCGCGCGCCGGGCAGCGGCGACATCGGCGGCATGATCGGCCAGAGCGCGCCGATGCTGGAGGTGCGCACCACCCTGCACCGCTACGCGCGCGTGGATCTGCCGGTGCTGGTGACCGGCGAAACCGGCACCGGCAAGGAGCTGGCCGCGCGCGCCCTGCACGATCTGTCCGCGCGCCGCCGCAGTCCGTTCATTGCGGTCAACTGCGGTGCGCTGCCCCCCGGTCTGATCCAGTCCGAGCTGTTCGGCCATGAGCGCGGAGCCTTCACCGGCGCCGCCAGCCGACGCATTGGTCTGTTCGAATCGGCCAACACGGGCACCATTTTTCTCGACGAAATCGGCGACCTGCCGATGGACGCCCAGGCCAACCTGCTGCGCGTGCTGCAGGAAGGCACTCTGGAGCGGGTCGGCAACAGCCATTCCACCCAAGTGGATGTGCGCGTGCTGGCAGCCACCCACGTGGACCTGACCGAAGCGGTGGAACGCGGCCGGTTCCGCCGCGACCTGTACTTCCGCCTGGACGTATTGCATCTGGACATGCCGCCGCTGCGTGAGCGTGGCGGCGACATCGAGATCCTGGCCCGGTGTTTTCTGGAGGAGTTCCGCAGCCTGAACCCGGTCAGCGCGCGCGGATTCGACCCGTCGGCCCGGCGCGCCCTGCTCGCCTATCCGTGGCCGGGCAACGTGCGCGAACTGCTCAACCGGGTGCGCCGGGCCGCGGTGATCACCCGCCGGCCGCTGATCAGCGTGGCCGACCTGCAGCTGGAGCACGATGACGCCGGCAACGGCGAAGACTGCCTGGACAGCGCCCGCCAAAGCGCCGAACGCGAGGCGGTGCTGTCGACCCTGCGCGACACCGGATTCAACGTCAGCGCCTGCGCCCGTCGCCTGCGGGTCTCGCGGGTCACGGTCTACCGGCTGTGCAGGAAGCACCACCTGTCGCTGGCCGAACTGCGCTGAGCAGCCGTCGGGGGCATCGCCCCCATCTACAGCGTGTAGGGAATCTTGAAGCTGAGGCTGAAGTCAGGCGCGTCGGGCGTCAGGCCAATACCCAGCATGCCGACAAACGTCGCCTGCGGGCTGAGCGCGTGGGTCACGCCCAGGCTCAGGGTGGCGGCGTTGCCATCCGAGCCGATCAGTTTCGTCCACTCACCGCCTTCATAGCGGGTGCGCGCGCGTGCGTTGAACCGGTTGTTGTAGGCGATGCTCAGGCTGGTGCGTTCGTTGAAGGCAAACGCCACGCCGGCCCCCAGCGTGAACGCATGGCCGAGCCGGACATCGCCCGGATTGACCGTGGCCGGATTGTTGTCCAGATCGTCGAAGCTGGCCGCGAACGCATGGGTATAGCCGATGCTGCCGAACAGGATCGCCGGCTCGGTGGCCTTGACCGCCGACAGGTTGGCCGACGCCTGCCACACGCCGTTGCCGGTGGGTTGTTCCTCGGGCACTGCGAAACGGATGAATTCGTCCTCGTCGCGCTCCAGCACCCGCCACGGAATCCCGTACGGCTCGCGCCCGGTCGGCGCGGTGACGCCCAGGGTGAGCACGGTCTCGGGCAGGAACCTTCGCTCGGAGAACAGCTTGTAGTTGGCGCTGGCGGTGATATCGCCCAGGCCCGAGCCGCTGGTGTGCGCCTGGGCGATGACCGCCGCCGCGCCGCCCGCGCCGCCCTTCTGGTACACGGTGCGCCGCCAGATCCACGGCACGTCCAGATTCACCGTCAGCCGCGGCGACACCCCCCAGCGTGCGCCGAGGTTGTAGGTGGCGGTATCGGATTCGACGTTCTCGATCGCGATATTGCCCAGGAAGATTGCATCCAGGGCCAAAAAGCCATTGAGGGTCAGCTGCTTGCGGTCGTAGCGGTTGTAGCTGATGCCCTGGTCAATCACCAGGCGCTGGTTGAACAGCGCCTGTTGCTGCTGGCGCACGTCGGACACGCTGCGGGCCTCTTCTTCGCGCGCGCGCGCGGCGTCCTCGGCCGTGCTCGCATAGCCGGCATCAGGCGCGGGCGCTGCGGCCGGTGTCTGCGCGATGGCCGGCGGCGCTGCCGGCGCCACGGCTTCCGCCTGCGAGGGCGGGTCCGACTGGCTGGCCGGTGCGCGTCCGGTGATGCGCGCCTGCAGCGCCTGCATCTGCATGTCCAGCTCGCGCAGTCGCCGTACTTCTTCGGAATAGGCGGCCTTGAGCGCCGCCAGCTCCTGCATCATGCGCGCCACGGCTTCCCGTTCTTCGGCGCTCAGGGCCATTCCAGTCGGCTGGTCCTGGGCCACCACGGGCCCGGCCATGCATGCCAGGGCGGCGGCCAGCGCCCACGCCAGCGGCACCGGTCGCGGGGCGCTGCCCCAACGCACCGCCCCGTGTCCCTGTCCCTGATGCGCTCCCCCGAACCGCATCAGAAACCGCCAATTCCACGCGTTGTCACCAGCGCCTGGGCCACGTTCTGGTTGAGCATCGCGGTCGCCGGCAGCGATTCGCGCACCATGTCCAGATGCAGTTGATTGCTGACCGACTGGCCGTCGCTGGTCAGGCGGATGCTCTGGCCCATGCTGCCCGCGCGGATCCACTGTTCGACCGCGCCGTGGCCCTCTACTGCAAGCAGCACGCCGGCCGTGTTGCCATCAAACCGGGCGCTGGCCGAGGCCGCTCCGGCACTCTGGCTGACCCCGCCCCGGGATGCACCGCCGGGAGCGGCCGCCGGAATTTCGCCATCACGCAGCGTCAGCGAGGTCAGGTTGCTGGCGGCGTTGCCGTCCCCGGCCACCTGCACGCCCTGAACCAGGCCGGACACATTGGCCAGGCCGGCGCTGTCCACGCTGCGCTGGCCGGAAGGCACGGGCATCGGCGCGTATTCGTCGGTCAGCACCACGTTGGGGCTGAAGCTCACCACCGGCTGCCCGTCCCTGAAATCAAACCCGATATCGAGCCGGCCCTGCAGCATCTGCCCGGACCCCGTCTGCCAGCTGGAGATCATCGACACCCCGAACCACAGCACCTTGTTGTCGCCGGCGATGAAGCGGCCGCGCATCAGGTCCAGTTCCGGGTCGGGAATCTCGGTCAGTCCCGCCGCCTTGCGCGCCGGGGCCTGCTCGGCCAGCGCCGGGGCACTGCACAGCAGCGCTCCCAGCAGCAGCGCGCAGCCCAGCGAGTGGAAAGTGTTCATTTCACAGCTCCTGTCAGAACAGGTCCGCGTGGGTGAAGCCGAAATCAAGCAGCTCGGCGTCGGTCAACGGGCCCTGGCGTGCATACAGGGCCTTGGCGCTTGGGCGCGAAGGCGGGTCCAGCAGCACGGTATTGCGGTCAAAGTCACTGCCTATCACGACGAACACGGCCCGCGACGGCCACCCGGCCATGAATTCATCCAGTGGGATGCTGCGGTTACCGAGCATCGGATCGCCGATCTCGACCATGTCGCCCTGGACCTGCTTGAGGACCACGAAATGCCGGAATCCGGCCACGTCCATCAGCACGATTGCCGGCACGCGCAGGCTGCGCAGCCGATCCTCATCCACCCGGTAGCCGCGTCCGCGCATGCCCAGCGATTCAACGTACTGCTTGATGTCCAGCAGTGAAAATCCGCGTTCGCGGACGATCTCCGGGTCGGACACCATCATCATCCCTTCGATCACCTTCGCCTCATCCGCGTCCAGCCGGTAGGCGTAGCGCAGGATCGTGGCCAACGCCGCGGCCCCGCAGCTGTAGTCCGTGTACTGGCGCACCACGTGCCGGAACCGGCCCTCGGTCATGCTTTCGACCGACTTGGTGAACATCGCACCGTTGGGCAATACGCCGGCGAACTGGATGTCTGCCGCATGCACACCCGGCAGGGCGACAACCACGGCCAGGGCCGCCATCGCGGCGGCCCGTCGCGCCGTCCGGCGCCAGGTCCTGGTCCAGTGCGGCAACAAGGTGTTCTCCATCCTGGTCGTCCCGTTTCTACGATGAATGTCCCAGATGGATGTCCGGGATACTGTTCGAAGATGGAGGCCCCGCTCCGCGGGGGAGGCGGAGCGGGGCGTCCGTTGCATCCCGGCCACAGGGGAAGGACCGGGAAACCTCTTTACGCCGTCAGGCGTTGTTTACTCGGCCGGCGGCGGACCACCGTTGGCACCGGGCTGGGCCACCGCCATCGACAGGCTGTTGGCCTGCATGTTGCCGCTGCCGGCAGCCAGGTTGACGCCGATGTTGCCCGACGCGTTGGCAAACGCGTTGTCGGACAGGGCCGCCGTGTTGGTGGCATCGCGCACGATCCACTGGGTGGTCGTCACGGTACCGGCCAGACTGGCCTGCAGGTCGCTGAAGGACAGCTCATCGAACGACAGCACGCCCGACTCGCTGCCCACGTAGTCGCCTTCCTCGACGTTGTCGAAGCCCAGCCCACCAACGCCGTCCTGGAACGGGTTGGCCACGGCTCCCACGCCGTCGATGTCGAAGTCGGCGTGGCCGATCGGAGTGCCTCCTGACGGATGCTCCTCGCCTTCCCACATGCCGGGGTAGAAGTTGCTGCTCTGGTAGGAATTGCCCGTGCCGGCGTAGCCACCGGATGCGGAACCCTGATAGGTGCCGGTCGCCGAACCGGTCGTCTCGCCGCTCACCGTACCGCTCAGGGTGATGTCGATCGTGTCGGTCATCTCTTCCATCACGCCGGTGTTGGATACGACGTTGCCGGTTGAGATCTGGTTGGAGCTGACGGTGGCCTGCGCGTAGGCGGCGGTGGCCACCGAGGATGCCATCGCGTTCTTCTGCATGTTGTTGTTGCCCGACGCGATGTTGGCGCCGATGTTGCCCGATGCGTCGCTGAAGGCGTTGTTGCCCAGGCTGGCGCTGTTGGTCACGCCCATGTTGACGGTGGCGTTGCCGGCGCCGTACTGGTTGACGAAGATCTCCGCGTCGGCCATGCCGAACGAGAAGCCGGCATCGGCGGCGGCCAGCGCGGCGGCGTTGTCCTGCATGTTGTTGTCGCCGGCGGCAACGTTGAACTGCAGGTTGCCCGAAGCCGCGGTACCCACGTCATCACCGATCGATGCGTCGTTGGTGACCATGTCGTTCAGGCCGACGTTTTCGGTGTTGGACTGGCGATTGTCGATCAGTGAGATCGCGGCCGAATCCAGATCGATCGCTCCGGTGATGGTGGGATCACCGGTGAAGGAGATGTCCGAGCTGAGCGAGATCGACTTGTCGATGTTGACGCTCACGCCGTGCTCGTCGCGCTCAGTGCGGATGTCGGTACGGCCGAGCTCGTTGCGCACGATGTCGGAGGTGACCTGGTTGGTCTCCGTGTTCTGCCAGTCAGTCACAACGGAGCTGGCGCTCTCGCTGATGTCGGAAGTGAATGTCTCGCTGATGTCCGAGGTGAATGTCTCGCTGATATCACTGCTGACGAATTCACTGACGTCGGAAGTCACGAACTCGCTGACGTCCGAGGTGACCGTCTGGTTGAGGGTGACGTTGCGGTCGAAGTTGTCGTTGTAGTCGTAATCGTAGTCGAGGTTGATGTCGCCCCCGACCAGCAGCTCACCACCCACGGCCACTTCGCCGACGGCTTCGATGTCGCCATAGATGAGGATATCGGTGTCGACCGTAGTGGTGACGTCCGCCGGCGCGACCTGCGCTGCGGCGGTACCCATCGCGAAGGTCGCGACGGCGACTGCCAGTGCAGTCATCTTCAGATTGCGTTTCATGGTTGTCTCCTGTTGAACTCTGTCTGGATCAAATGCCCGGGCCGGCGCCCTGCACGGAGATCAGAAGCCTGTTCTCCGTCAGATTGGCGACGCCCGCGGCCTGGTTGAGTTGCAGAACCCCGTCGAACCCCTGCAAGGCGGACCTTTCAACGCCCACCTCGCGGGTATGCGTTCGTGCGGCCCCTGGTTCGGAGATGGTTTGCATCCCTGCCGACGCGAAGTCCGTCGACGCCAACATCGCGTCGCTGGCCTCACGTATGCCTCGTTGTGCCAGCGCGACCGTGACTGCGTTCAGTTCCGCATTGCCGGTGCCGCTGGCCTGATTGATGGATGCCAGGCCGCCGGCGCCCTGCAGGACGTTGCCGCTGATCACGGCGATGGCATGGTCGGGAGCGGTGCCCACATCGCCCCGGCTGCGCTGGAGTGCGGTGGCGGACGCCTGGGCAAGCTCACCGATCGCGATGCTGCGCAGGTTCGCCTGCTGGTTGAGATCACCGGCGGCCATGTTGACCGCGATTGCGCCGCTTGCGCCCGCCAGCGCGTTGCCCTCAAGGCGGGTCTGCGCCAGGTACTGGAGCATGTCCGCGTAGTCATCCGGCTGCTGGGCATGGGCGGGGAGCGCCGACAGCGGCAGCCCCATCGCCAGTACACCCAGCATCAAGACAGCAGCAGTCTTCACCAGACGGCGCATGATCACGGTCCGCCCGGGCTCTTGCCGATCGGGAAGTGCGACATGGCCCCGGTCACATGGCTGCCGATGCCGCGGGTGGTGTTGCCAACGGTCCCCAACGGGCCCGAAAGCGCTCCGCCAACGCTGCCGCCCAAGGCGCCGGAGTGCTGCACCTGACCGGTACCGAGGCTGGCGCCGATCGCACTGTTCACCGTGCCATCAATGCCGGAAGCAGGACGGACAGGCCCGAGGCTGTGGCCGGAGGAAATCGCGGCGAAATCGGCATCGCTCATTTCCCCGGTGCCGAGTCCGGCGTGCAGCTCGCGGCTGGGCCTGGGATCAACGATCAACGCGATGCCCGGGGGGGCCGGACGGTAGGCGGGACGCGCATGGACGTTGCGCAGCAGCACCATTTCCCCGTGCTGGGGATGCACGCCTGCACGCGCTCCGGCCGCCTGTGCAACAACAGGCGCCAAGGCCATCGCGCTGACGGCAGTGAGCAGGAGTAAAAGGGATTGTCTGGACATGAAGTGCGCTCGCAGTGGTTGCGAGTGGTGGTACGCAGACGCCGTGCCAAACAATATAAATCTTATAAATCAAGAGCTTGCAGTAAAACTGGTGCGTACCCACACCGTCGGGTGTAACAGCAGCGTTGCAGGCGCAGGCGCTCTTCTCCGGCCGATGCCCCGTCCCCTTGCGGGATCCGGTCCCCGCGAGGGGTGTAACACGCTTGTTACACCCACCACGCTCACCGTTACAGTCGCTTGAACGTCACGTGGAACTGCGCGTGGGCGCATTGCCGGGTTAGCCTGTGATGGCGCCACACCGGCGCCAGCTGAGGAAATGGAACATGCCGGAACTGCTGCAGCGCGGCTGGGAACTGCTGGCTTCCGGCAACGGCCTGGTCCTGGTGCTGGTTCTGGGCTGGCTGGCCTATCTGTTGCTGCTGGGCGGATGGATCATCCTGCAGAAGCGCGAGCCGGTCGCCACCCTGAGCTGGCTGCTGGGCCTGGCTCTGCTTCCCTACCTCGGGTTTCTGATCTACCACGTGTTCGGCCCGCAGCGGATCCGTCGCCATCAGCTGCGGCGCGAAACCAGCCGGGCGCGGATGTCCGGAAATGCCGATTACTCCGACGAGTCCAGCGATGCCGCCGAGCTGACCCGCCTGGCCGAGGCCAGTACCGGCCTGCCACGCAGCCTGGCCCACAGCGTGCGCCTGCTGGTGGACGGCTGCGCCACCTATGACGCACTGCTGGAGGACGTGCGCGCGGCCACCACCCACATCCATCTCGAGTACTACATCTATCACCCCGACAACGCAGGCACCGCGCTGCGCGATGCGCTCACCGAACGGGTCCGCGCCGGGGTCAAGGTGCGCCTGCTGATCGACGCAGTTGGGGGCAGCCGATCGCGGCGTTTCTTCAAGGATTTCGTCGAAGCCGGCGGTGAGCTGGCCTGGTTCCATCCGCCCAGATTCGGCCGGGTCTGGCAGCGCCCGTGGCTGAACCTGCGTTCGCACCGCAAGATCGTGGTTATCGACGGCCGGATCGGCTACACCGGCAGCGTCAACATCAGCGACGACCATGACGAGCGCCAAAGTGACGACGCCTTCCGCGACCTGCATCTGCGGCTGGAGGGCGAAGCGGTACTGCGCCTGCAGCGTGTCTTCGTGGAGGACTGGATCTACGCCACCGGCGAGGACGCCTGCGTTGATGAAATCCACCGGCAGACGCCCCGCCCGGACGTGCCCGGGACCATCCACACCCAGATCCTCACTTCGGGGCCCGACTCTTCCTGGGAAGCAATCCATCGCCTGCACGTGGGCGCGATCCACGGCGCCCAACGGCGGGTATGGCTGGCCACACCGTACTTTGTGCCGGGCGAGGCGGCGATGATGGCGCTGACCTCGGCCGCCCTGGCCGGGCTGGATGTACGCCTGCTGGTACCCAAGCGCTCCGACAGCCGCCTGGTCACCCTGGCCGCGCGCTCGTATTTCGACACCCTGATCAGGGCCGGGGTGAAGGTGCACGAATATGGCCCGCGCATGCTGCATACCAAGGCCCTGCTGGTGGATGACCACCTGGTGATACTTGGCAGCGCCAACTTCGATCACCGCAGCTTCCGCCTGAACTTCGAAGTCTCCGCGCTGCTTGACGACACCAACCTGGCGGCCACGCTTGAGCAGCACCTGCGGGGCGAGTTCGAGGGCGCCCCGGTGGTCCAGCGCAACAAGGAGCGTTCACTGTTTGCCGACCGCCTGCCCGAGGCACTGGCGAGATTGCTGTCACCGCTGCTGTAGGATTTTGGGCAGACATTGCGCACGCGCTAGACTGTCCCCGTTCACGGAGGAGAACGCCCCATGCCCTGGCTGTTCCTGCTGCTGGCAATTGCCGCATTCGCAATTGCAATGACCACCACCTCGATGGCGCTGGCCGTCATTTGCATCCTGGTGGCACTGGTATTGATGGTGATCTGGGTGATGGGCCTGGTGGCACAAAGGGTCGGCACCCAGTCGCGGGATGAGACGATGATGATCGACCCGCAGGAGCTGCGTCGACTGCGCGAACAGGCCGAGGCCCGTCGTGCGCCCGGCGCCACGACCGACAGCACGTTGCCCACCGACCGCGGATCGTCGATCGTCGATCGCTGACCGAACACCTTGGCCGGGAAGCCGTTTTTAATGACCAGTCTCAGTGTGAACCTCAACAAGGTTGCCCTGCTGCGCAACTCGCGCGGAGGGGGCGAACCGGACATCCTGCGCGCGGCGACAACCTGCCTGGATGCCGGTGCCCATGGCCTGACCCTGCATGCCCGTCCAGATGCACGCCACGCCCGCACCGATGATGTGCTGAAGCTGGCCCAGCTGTGCCGCGAACGCGGCGTGGAGTTCAACCTGGAGGGCAATCCCTTTGCCCCGGCGCGGGCGGGCTATCCCGGTTTTCTGGCGCTGTGCGAACGCGCCCAGCCCCATCAGGCGACCCTGGTTCCCGATGACGATGAGCAGCTGACCTCCGACCACGGCTTCGACCTGGTGGCTGACGCGGAGCGGCTTCGCCAGCCCATTGCCGCGCTCAAAGACATCGGCTGCCGGGTCAGCCTGTTTGCCGATGCCGATATCGGCCCGGGCCTGACCCGCGCCGCAGCGCTTGGCGCCGACCGGATCGAGCTTTACACCGGCCCCTACGCAGAAGCGCATGCGCGCGGTGAGGCGGGCGCGGCGCTGCCTATGTTCATTGCCGCCGCCGAGCGGGCGCAGCAGGCCGGACTGGGCGTCAACGCCGGCCATGATTTGAGCCAGGATAATCTCGGCGAATTCCTCGCCGCAGTCCCCGACGTGCTGGAGGTCTCGATCGGTCACGCGTTGATCAGCGAAGCCCTGTATCAGGGGCTGGCCAACACTGTGGCGAACTATCGGAAAATAGTCGCCGCCTGACGGTCTGGATCTGATCGATCGGACAAAAAAACGCCGCCCAGTGGGCGGCGTTCAACTTTCCGGCTGTTGTCCGATACGCCGCGCTGCAGGCGACGGCGTACCGGGGGCGGCCGTTATTTCTTGACGAAGCCGATCTTCAACATCTGCGCGTTCTTCGCTTCAGCCAGGACCTTGGCCAGGATTCCATATTCCGAATCCTGTGCCGCGTCGATCTCCAACGTCGGCTGGTTGCCTGGATCACGCTGGACCTCGGCTTCCATCATGTTGCGCAGAGCGGTCATTGGCGTTGGACTGTCATTCCAGAATACCTGACCGGCACCATCGATCCGCAGCCGGATTGGCTCCGGCGGATCAAGCCGCTGCTCCGGTGGCGTTTCGGAGCGCTGCGGCAGGTCGATATCGATGGGATAAGACAGCTGCGGCGCGGTCACCATGAAGATGATCAGCAGAACCAGCATCACGTCCGCAAGCGGAATGATGTTGATTTCAGCCATTGGGCCTTCGCTGGAGTTGGAACTGAACGCCATCGTGGATCTCCGTTGTTACTCGCGGGTGGCGACGAAGCCGACCTTGCGCATGCCCTGGGCCTGCGCAATGGTCACCACCTCGTTGATCGTGCGATACGGGGTGGTGCGGTCGCCGCGCACGTTCACCGGTGGCTGCGGCGTCTTCTGCGCCTCCACCGAAAGCGCGCTTTCCAGCAACTCGCGTGTGACCGGCTGGTCATTGAGGAAGATTTCGCCGTTTTCCCTCACTGCGATGGTGATGGGCGGAGCAGGCGGTGCCTGGTCGGGTCGATCTTCAAGATCGGCCCGGGGCAACTCGACTTCAACCTTATGCGCCATCAGTGGTGCCGTCACCATGAAGATGATCAGCAGCACCAGCATCACGTCGACCAGCGGCACGACGTTCATCGCCGCCATCGGCTCGCCGCCACCTTGGTTGGCACTGTAGGACATTTGCGGCCTCCCTCAGTCTGTCCGGATCAAGCCTTCTTTGCAGGTGCCGGGGCGGGAACTTCACCCACGCGCGAACCGATCGCAAAGAAGTCGTGCAGGTCATGGGCGAAGGTATCGAGCTTGTTGTTGAGCATCCGGTTGGCACGGTTGAAGAAGTTGTAGCCAAGCACTGCCGGAATGGCCACGCCCAGACCGATCGCGGTCATGATCAGCGCCTCACCCACCGGACCGGCAACCGCGCCGATGTCGGCCTGGCCGCTGGCGCCGATGCGGATCAGGGCGCGGTAGATGCCCCACACGGTACCAAGCAGACCAACGAACGGAGCGATCGAGCCGACGGTAGCCAGCAGGGTGAGGCCGGACTCCAGACGCAGCGATTCACGCACCACGCCCTGGCGCAGCGCACGGTCGACGTACTCGGAGCGGGTCAGCGATTCAACCAGGCGCGAGCCTTCGTGGCGCTGGTGGTGGGCAGCTGCCTGGGCAGCATCAAGGGCGACCTTGGAGAACGGCTCGCTCGGACGCTGTTCTTCCATGAAACGGATGGCGTCCTGTGCGTTCGGGGTTTCCCAGAACGTGCGGATCACGCGGTCGGAACTGCCTTTGAGGCGCTGGTTCTTGATCAGGTTGAAGATGATCCAGTAGATCGAAAGCGCGGACATCACCAGAAGGGTGATCAAAGCCGTCCAGCCGACGATGTCCAGATGGGTGATCATGTCGGCGAAGCCCATCTGCTGCAGCGCTGCTGCGCTGTCGGCGGCTCCGGTAGGGGCGTTGGTGGTTTCCTGCAGCATGACGCTTACCTTTGAATGTTGAAGGTGGAGTTGGTGAATCGGGGATGGAACTGATGGATCTTGTGGAAGCTGTGGTGCCCGCGATCAGTCGAGGTTGAAGTCGACCGGAACGCGCACGCGCCCGGCAGATGCAACACCATCAATCTGGGCCGCGTTGAAGCGCCACTTGCGTGCCGCCTGGATGGCTGCACGGTCAAGGTCACGGTTACGGCTGGAACGCTCAACCTCGACATCGGTGACGTTGCCCTGGGCATCGACGCTGATGATGAGGATCACCGTACCGGTAATGTTTGCGCGCAGCGCGGACGGCGGGTAGCGCGGCGGATTCATGGCTCGCGAAGACACGTCAACGCTGGCCTCGATGGCGGTCGGCGGTGCCGGCGGCGCAGGCGGTGTTGGCGGCGGCGCGGGCGTATCCATCGGTGAGGGCGTGTCGAACACGACCGGCGGATCATCCGGCGGCGGCGGCGTCGGCGTTGGCGCCGGCGGCGACAGCTCCTTGATCTCCGGCGGCCGCTCTTCTTCAGGCGGCGGCGGCGGCGGTGGGGGCGGCGGCGGCGGCGGTTCGATAATCACTACCTGGGTCACGTCATCCCGTTCCGCATCGGCGGCAGGAGGATTGACGGGAGCCAGGAGCAGCAGCACGGCGGCCACATGGAAGGTGATCACCATGGTGAAGCCGGCGATACGCGCCCAATCCAGGCCTGGGTCCTGGCCCGTCTCGGTGTTCGGCAAGCGTTGCGTCATGCGGAAAAACTCGAGTCTATCCGGACGTGCCGCCCGGTTCTGGTGGTTCGGAAATCCCGTTGCGTTTCTGCGACGGGAAATTCCAAGTCTATACCAATCCTGCTACGCGTTACCAACCAAAATGGGGCAACGATTGGCACATGCGAAAGCACTTGCGGATCAGTTTCCGATGATGCGCTGTGCATCTTCCGGACGCTTCACACCCTTGGACAGCGCCTGCCTTGCAGCGTCGGCTGCTTCGGCTTCGCGTCCTTCGCCGTACAGGATCCGGGCCAGGTTGAGGTAGGTTTCGCCGCTGCTGTCCAGCGGGGCGGCCTTGCGATAGGCCTCGATCGCGGGTTCCACCTGGTCGGAGAAGTAATTCGCCTGGGCGAGTGCCAGGTAGGTCTGGTGGTTGCTCTCGAGCACGCCCTTTTCCAGGCCGTCGTTGATCACGGCGATGGCTGCCGCTTCGCCGCCATCGGAGTTCAGGTGCAGGGCCATGAGGTTGCGGTACTCGCGATCCTCGGTCAGCTGGCCGCTGGCACGCAGCCGCTCCATCACCTCGATTGCCTTCGCGTTCTGGTCGGCCTGCATATACATGCTGGCCAGGTTGAGCTGCGAACGCTTGTCATCCGGTGCGGCTCCGGCGATCTGTTCGGCAAGGGCGGTAGCTTCCGCATCCTGGCCAGTTTCCATGTAGGCGGCCATCAGCAGCTGAGTCCAGCTTGCCTGCGGACTTTCCGCGGTGTCGATCGCCTGACGCAGCACCGGAATGGCTTCGGCGAAGCGATCCGCCTGGTACAGCAGCTGGCCGTGCAGGATCAGATCGTTGGCGTCGGTGCTGCCGGACTCGGCAAAGTAGCGCTCCAGCAGGGTCAGGGCCTGTTCGGTCTCTTCGTCCTGGGCGTGCAGCTGGACCAGCATGAACATGGCCTGGAAATGGTTGTTGTTGTCGAGCCCGTTCAGCTCGACGGCCTGGGCCGTATAGCGCTTGGCAGCCTCCATGTCGTCGGCGTTGTACGCCGCATGGCCTGCCATCTGGGCAGCGAACGCCCGGTCGTAATCGTTCGCGCGCTCCTGGCCAAGGATGTCTTCGGCGTGCTCCAACACCTTGTCGAACTCGTCATCCTGCATCGCGGTGTTGAGGCGGTTGAGCCGCTGCGACATCCGGGTGGAGGCGGTTTCGCCGGGCGCCTCGCGCGTGGCGTTCGGATAACGTTCTTCGACTTCCTGCTTGGCGCTGGATCCACGCCGGCTGCGCTGGCACTCGTCGGCAGCAGCCTCGGTGACGACGGGCGACATGGCTGCATTGGCTTCGGCGGCAGGTGCGCCGGCAAGCGCAGCGGCAACGGCCAGGGCAATCAGGGCGGGAGCATGGGTGATGGATTTCATGGGGTTACCTTCTATCTCTGGACGACATCCGGGTGTCCGGACACATCGGAAAACTGGATTCTGGCACAGGACCGGCTGCGGAACAGCGGTCGCCAGGGGAAATGGACCGCTGGTCAGCCGCAGTTTGGCGTGCGGCCGGAGCCGCGGGCCTGCTCGTACACCGGCACCAGGCCGGCGGCACGGGCCTGCAACTCACTGATACGCGATTCGGGATTGGGATGGGTCGACAGCCACTCGGGAGGCCGGCTGCCACCTGCCCCGATCATGTTCTGCCACAGGTCCACGGCCTTGCGCGGATCAAATCCGGCGCGGGCCATCAGGTCCTGGCCAACCACGTCGGCTTCGGTTTCCTGGACCCGCGAATTGGGCAGCAGGAACAGTCCCTGCGCCGCAGCGCCGCTGAGCTGGGAGGCCGTCTGGCTGGCACCCTCGCCGTAGCGGGAACCGACCACTGCGCCCACGAGGCCTACGCCGGTCTGTGCGCTCATTTGCCGGGTAATACGCTCGTCGTGGTGGCTTGCGATCACATGGCCGATCTCATGGGCCACCACCGCCGCCAGCTGGTGCTGGTCACGGGCCACGGTAAACAGGCCGGTGTTCACACCCACTTTCCCGCCGGGCAGGGCGAAGGCGTTGGGGCTGTCATCGACAAATACCGCGGCTTCCCAGGCGATCTGGCGCTGATCGGCAGGCAGTTCGCGCACCAGCGCGTTGACCACGCAGCTGAGATAGGTGCTCTGCTGGCCGCCGGCCACGCGCTGCTCGCCCTTCATCTGGGTGAACGCCTGGGCGCCGAGCTGGTTGAGCTGTTCCTGCGACACCGCGCCCACGTACTGGGTGCGGCCGGTCGGCGAGGTGGTGGTGGCGCAAGCGACGGTCACCAGGGCGACCGTCAGTGCCAGAACAAGCTTCTTCATGGAGGTTTTCCCTGTCCCTGTGCCCGAGGGCTTTGCAGCCGTTGTAATCGGCTGCGGCTGAAGAACATGTAAATACCGCCCGGGGCCGGCGAAAAAAAGGCCGGCCCGGGCAGCGACCGGTCAGACGTCCAGGTTGGACACCTTCAACGCGTTGTCTTCGATGAATTCGCGGCGCGGTTCCACCACATCACCCATCAGGATGCTGAAGATCTGGTCGGCGCCCACGGCGTCCTCGATCCGCACCTGCAGCAGACGGCGGGTGTCGGGGTTGACCGTGGTGTCCCACAGCTGCTCGGGGTTCATCTCACCCAGGCCCTTGAAGCGCTGGATCTGCCGGCCGCGCTTGGCCTCGTCCATCAGCCAGGCATGGGCCTGGGCGAAGTTGGTGACTGAATGGGTGCGGTTGCCGCGCAGGATCATGGCCCCTTCGCGGATCAGGCCGTGCAGCAGCTCGGCGGCGTCGCGCACGGGCTTGAGTTCGCCGCTTTCCAGCACAGCCAGCGGCAGCACGTGGCGCTGCTCCATGCCCATGTGGCGACGGGTGCCCACCAGCGCCACGGGGCGTCCGTCGGCATCGGTCTGCAGGTCCAGCGAGTACACCGGCCGGCCGGCGCCGCCTTGGTTCAGGCGCGCTGCCAGGGCATCGAGCTCGTGGCGCTCGTCGATGTTCTCCACGACGATGTCAGGATCCAGCGGGGTGAAGTCGATCAGGGCCTCGATCAACGCCGGATCGTGACGATGGGCGTTGCGGGCGATCGCTTCCTGGGCGCGGGCGTACACCAGCAGCAGGTTTACCAGCGCCTGGCCTTCGATCGGCGGCTCGCCTTCGGCCGGCACCAGCGAAGCGCCTTCAACCGCATTGGAAGCCAGGTACGCGTTGAGCGCCGAGTCGTCCTTCAGGTACAGCTCGTTCTTGCCCTGCTTGATCTTGTACAGCGGCGGCAGGCCGATGTAGACATGGCCGCGCTCGATCAGCTCCGGCATCTGCCGGTAGAAGAACGTCAGCAGCAGGGTGCGGATGTGGGCGCCGTCCACGTCCGCGTCGGTCATGATGATGATCTTGTGGTAGCGCAGCTTGTCCGGATCGTAGTCGTCCTTGCCGATGCCGGTACCCAGCGCAGTGATCAGGGTGCCAACCTGGTCGGAGGACAGCATGCGATCAAACCGGGCGCGCTCGACGTTGAGGATCTTGCCGCGCAGCGGCAGCACCGCCTGGTTCTTGCGGTTGCGGCCCTGCTTGGCCGAGCCGCCGGCGGAGTCACCCTCGACGATGAACAGTTCCGACAGCGCCGGATCCTTTTCCTGGCAGTCGGCCAGCTTGCCCGGCAGGCCGGCGATATCCAGCGCGCCCTTGCGACGGGTCAGGTCGCGGGCCTTGCGTGCGGCCTCGCGGGCGCGGGCGGCATCCACCGCTTTCTCGGTAATCGCCTTGGCTTCGTTGGGGTTTTCCTGGAGGAATTCCTCCAGACGGGCACCAAAGGTCTGTTCGACAGCCGGTCTCACGTCGGATGAGACGAGCTTTTCCTTGGTCTGCGACGAGAAGCTGGGGTCCGGCACCTTCACCGACAGCACCGCGATCATGCCCTCGCGCATGTCATCGCCGGACAGCTGCACCTTGGCCTGCTTGGCGACGCCGTTCTGCTCGATGTAGTTGCTGAGCGTGCGGGTCAGCGCGGCACGGAACCCCTGCAGGTGGGTACCGCCGTCCTTCTGCGGAATATTGTTGGTGAAGCAGTACATCGTCTCCTGGTAGGAATCGGTCCACTGCAGGGCCACTTCCACCACGATCCCGTTCTGCTCGCCGGATACCGCGATCACGTTCGGATGCAGCGGCGTCTTGAGCTGGGCCAGATGCTCGACGAAGGAGCGGATACCGCCTTCGTATTCGAACGTGTCCCGGCGCTCCTTGCCTTCGTCGTCTCCGCGCTCGTCCACCAGGGTGATGCGCACGCCGGAGTTGAGGAATGACAGTTCGCGCAGGCGCCGGGCCAGGATCTCGTACTGGAACTCGGTGTTGGTGAACATCTCCGTGGACGGCTTGAAGCGCAGCACCGTCCCGCGGCGGTCGCCCGCCGGCCCCACCACCTTCAGCGGGTACTGGGGTTCACCGTGCGCGTATTCCTGGCGGTGATGCTCGCCGTCTCGCCAGATGTCCAGCGAAAGATGCTCGGACAGCGCATTGACCACCGAAACGCCTACGCCGTGCAGGCCGCCGGACACTTTGTAGCTGTTGTCGTCGAACTTACCGCCTGCGTGGAGCACGGTCATGATGACCTCGGCGGCGGACACCCCTTCTTCCTTGTGCACGTCGACGGGGATACCGCGGCCGTTGTCGGACACCGAAACCGATCCGTCCTGATGGATCGTGGCCACGATTTCATCGGCGTGCCCGGCCAGCGCTTCGTCGACGGCGTTGTCGACCACTTCGAACACCATGTGGTGCAGGCCGGTGCCGTCGTGCACGTCACCGATATACATGCCGGGCCGCTTGCGCACGGCTTCGAGGCCGCGCAGCACGGTGATCCGGCTGGAATCGTAGGAAGTATTCTCGACTTCCGGCGTATCGGGAGTGGTTTCAGTCATTCGTGTATCCGGGTTGGCTGGAGGCTCAAGCGCGCTTGCAGCGCGCCATCGCCCGCCCAGCGCTCGCAGGGGGCTTAACCGATGAATTATAGCATTGGCCCTGCCCTGCCCCTCTGGGCAGCCAGTGAGGCTCTTCAGGCTCTACTGACCCTGCCGTGTTCCACGTGGAACACGCACGCCGATTGGCCTCCGGCTGCGTCCGGAGCGTCGGTGCCGGTGACGAACACCTGGGCCCCGCTGTCCGCCAGCGTGGCCAGCACCCGGCCGCGGTGACCCGCATCAAGTTCGGATGCCATGTCGTCCAGCGCCACCACCGGCCACTCACCCAGCTGCCCGGCCAGATGCTGCGCCTGCGCCAACAGGCACGACAGGGCGGCGAGCTTGGCCTGTCCGCGTGACAGGGCTTCGCCATGCGGCATGGCCGTGAACTCCACCCGCCAGTCCGCGCGATGCGGACCGATGCTGGTGTGTCCCAGCATCCGGTCCCGATCCCGCGCCAGCAGCAGCGCATCTGCCAGGGGCATGCTTTCCCGCTTCCAGCCGGGTAGAAACTGCATTCCGGCGTGACCGAGCATCGGTGCGATCTGGGCAGCGGTCTTCGCCAGCACGTCCTGCAGGCTGTGCAGGTAGGCCTCACGGAAATCGGTAAGCCCCTCCCCCGCCGTCACCAGCTCCAGATCCCAGACTTCGAGCTGGTCCGAGGGCGCGCCCTGCTTCAGCAGCGCATTGCGCTGCCTCAGGGCCCGGGCGTAGCGCCGCCACAACGGGAGGAACGCTTGTTCCACGTGGAACAGGCCCCAATCCATGAATCGCCGACGCGGATCCCCGCTGCCGCCGACCAGGGCATGACTGCCGGGCTCGAACGTCACTACCTGCAGCGCAGCACACAGATCTCCGAGCTGGGTCACCGCTTGGCCGTCCAGGCGTCCCTGCCAGCTGCCGCCAGAATGCCGCAGCCCGGCACGACGCTCCCGCCGGGTGCTGTCCTGGGACCACTCGACATAGATCTCCAGCGCCTCGGCGCCGGTGCGGATCAAGCCATCACGCACCCGCCCGCGAAAGCTGCGCCCGTATGCCATCAGGTGCAGCGCCTCGAGCACGCTGGTTTTTCCGGCACCGTTGTCGCCGAGCAGCAGGTTGAGCCCGGGAGCCGGCTCAATCTCCACCTGTTCCAGCCGCCGGAGATCCCCCACACGCAGCCGCGTCACCCGCACCGAAGGCCTCGGCGGGTTGAATCCCAGGGATGAAAACGCCCGGACTCGGCCGGGCGTTTTTGTTTCACGTGGAACATCATCTCTGTCACAGGCGCAGCGGCATCACCACGTGTCGGCACTTTTCACTGCTCGCCTCCCGCACCAGTGCGGATGAGTTGGCGTCACGCAGCTGCAGCACCACGTCTTCGTCCCGCAGCGCGCCGAGCGCATCCAGCAGGTAGTTGACGTTGAATCCGACTGCCAGGTCGTCAACCGTGGTTTCGGCCTCGATCTCTTCCTGGGCCTCTTCCTGCTCGGGGTTGTGGGCGCTGATCTTGAGCTGTCCAGGCGACACTTCCACCCGCACCCCGCGGTACTTCTCGTTCGACAGGATCGCTGCGCGCTGCAGCGCGGCACGCAGGACTTCGCGATTCACCTGGACTTCGCGGTCGGCGCCGATCGGGATCACTGCCGCGTAATCCGGGAACCGTCCGTCAATCAGCTTGCTGGTGAAAGTGACATCGTCACGCTTGACGCGCAGATGGCTGCGATCCAGTTCCAGCTCCAGCTCGCGGTCCCCGCCTTCCAGCAGGCGCTGCAGCTCGGTGACGCCCTTGCGCGGCAGGATGATCTGGCGCTTGGTGGAGATGTTGGCTTCCAGCGGCGCTTCGCACAGGGCCAGGCGGTGGCCATCGGTGGCGACGCAGCGCAGGCGGTCTTCGCCAAGGTCGAACAGCAGGCCGTTGAGGTAGTAGCGCACGTCCTGCTGGGCCATGGCGAACGAAGTCCGCTCGATCAGCTCCTTCAGCGCCGCTTCCGGCACCCGGATCCGCTCCGTGGTTTCAACTTCGTCAATTGCCGGGAAGTCATTGGCTGACAGGCTGGCCAGGCTGAATCGGCTGCGGCCGGCTTGAACGGTGATCTTGTCGCCGGCCTGGCTGACCGTGACCTTGCTGCCATCAGGCAGGGCGCGAACGATTTCGAACAGTTTGCGCGCCGGAATGGTGACTTCGCCGTCCTCGGCGTCGTCAACCTGGGTGCGGGCAACCATTTCCACTTCCAGGTCGGTGCCGGTCAACGACAGCTGACCATCCTGGACCTGGGCCAGCAGGTTGGCAAGCACCGGCAGGGTCTGCCGCCGTTCGACGACGTTGACCACCTGGGTCAGTGGCTTGAGAAAGACTTCGCGTTGGAGGCTGAAACGCATGCCGGTGGGTTCCCCTTAGCTCTACCAGTTTTTGTATAAGAATCAAAAGCTGGTGGTGGTGGTGTCGCCGAAAACGCTTGATAAGTACTTCAAACTATTGATTTACAACGAAAATATTGCCGTAACAACCAAGTGTACAACTTGCCCTGGAGGGTGGTTGCAACCTGTGGACAACTTTCGCGCCTGTAAATTATCCCAGACTTGTCCACAGCTTGCCCCCGACTTTGTCATTCAGGCGTTACGGGGCATGAAAAAAGCGCTTATTCACTGAGTTTCCGGATCAATTTATCCCAGTCCTCGCGCAGCTTGCCGTCCGTTTCCATGAGCTTGCGGATCTGTCGGCAGGCGTGCAGAACGGTGGTGTGGTCGCGACCGGCGAACGCATCGCCGATCTCGGGCAGGCTGTGCTCGGTCAGCTCCTTGGACAGCGCCATCGCCACCTGGCGCGGACGGGCCAGCATCCGGGTGCGTCGCTTGGACAGCAGGTCCTTGATCTGCAGGCCGTAGTAGTCCGCCACGGTCTTCTGGATGTTGGCGATGCTGACGCTCTGCATCTGCGAGCGCAGCAGGTCGCGCAGGGTTTCCTGGGCAAATTCCGCGGTGATCGTGCGTCCGGTGAAGTTGGCCCGCGCAGCGAGCGTGTTCAGGGCCCCTTCCAGGTCACGCACGTTCGAGCGCATGCGTTTGGCAATCAGGAAGGCCACATCCTCGGGGATCTGCGCGCCGCGCTCCTGTGCCTTCGACAGCACGATCTGGGCACGGGTCTCGAAGTCCGGCGGATCGATCGCCACCGACAGCCCGGACGCCAGGCGCGACTTCAGCCGCGGCTCCAGGCCTTCCACTTCCCGCGGAAACCGGTCGCAGGTCATGATGATCTGCTGGCGGCCCTCGAACAGCGCATTGAAGGTGTGGAAAAACTCCTCCTGGGTGCGCTCCTTGCCGGCGAAGAACTGGATGTCATCGATCAGCAGCGCGTCGACCTCATGGAACTGGCGCTTGAACGCGTCCATGGCCCTTTCCTGCAGGGCTCGCATCATCGCGTTGAAAAACTGGTCCGAACGCAGGTACAGCACCCGCACCGAGGGGTTGAGCTCGCGCATCCGGTTGCCGGCGGCAAACATCAGGTGGGTCTTGCCCAGCCCGGTGCTTCCATACAGCAGCAGCGGATTGTGGGCGCGATCGCCCGGGTTCTCGGCCGCGTGCCAGGCCGCGGCGCGGCCGAGCTGGTTGCTGCGGCCCTCGACGAAGTTGTCGAACGAGTAGTGGCTGTCCAGATTGCCGTGGAACACCGGACCGGCCGGCGTCGGCACTGCCAACGGCTGCTGCACCGGCGCGCTGGGCCGCGGCATGGAGCCGATTTCCAGCGATACCTCGTCGTTGCCGCCGAAATGGCCGAGCAATTCGCGAATGCGGTCCAGATAGCGCGAACGGACTTCGTCGCGCACGAATGCGTTGGGCGCATACAACACCATGGTGTTGTCACGGCGCGTCGCCTGCAGAGGTCTGAGCCAGGTGTGGACGTCTTCGGCCGGCAGTTCGGCTTCCAGTCGTTCGAGGCAGCGGGGCCAAGCTTCCATGTATGTATGATGCGTCTTGCTGGGCAGGCGCCGTCCACGGCACAGCCCCGGGTCAATGACCGGGGCAACCGGATGGGCGCGGAAGCCGCAGACTACCACCGCCCTCCGGGTGGCGCATCCAGCTTCGGCACGCCGGTTGACTGGGTGCTGCCGGCGGCGCTATCATCGCTGGTTCGTTTAGCGCAGCGTAATGCCGCGCCCCCGCACGAGAAATTACAGAAATGGCTACCAAGCGCACTTTCCAGCCCAGTAACATCAAGCGCAAGCGCGACCACGGCTTCCGTGCCCGCATGGCGACCGCGGACGGCCGCAAGATCCTGGCCCGTCGCCGCGCCAAGGGCCGTCGGCGCCTGTCGGCCTGAGGCCGCACGTTGCGGGCGGCCGCCATCCAGCGGTCCCCGCGACGATCCAGACCGTGTCTGCAATGAGCGCTGCCTTTCCGAGGCAGGCGCGTGTCCGTGCGCGTGCGCATTTTGACCGCGTGTTCGCCGACAATCGACGCACCGCGTCGCCATTGATAGCCCTTCACTGGCACAGCGACGGCGAAGCGCCGCAGCTGGGCCTTGCCGTGTCCCGCAAAGTGGATCCGAACGCGGTGGGCCGCAACCGCATCAAGCGCCAGCTGCGTGAACAGTTCCGCCAGCTGCGCTCCCAGCTGCGCCCGGGCAGCTATGTGGTCGTAGTCCGCCCCGCCGCCGCCGCCGCCACCGGCGCACAGCTGCGCGAAGGCCTGCGGGCCGTGCTGCAGCGGGCCGGCGCGTTGCCCGTCCAGCCGGTGGGCGTCACAATGCCCGGCGATTGTCCTGCATCCGCATCCCCCCGATCACCCGCGCCGGACCCTTCCGGCGACTGAGCTTGGCTGCCCGATGAACCAGACCCGCACTCTCCTGATCTTCGCCTGGCTGATGGTGGCCATCCTGCTGTGGATGGAATGGCGCAAGGAAGACAATGTCCAGGCCGCCCCGCAACTGCCGGTCGCGGCCGAGGGCGTCGGCAGCAACGCGGTGCCTTCATCGGTGCCCGCCCCCGGCGGCGCGGTGCCGGACGCGTCGAACGTGCCTCTTGCCCCGCCGGCAGCCGACGGCGCGGTGCCCACGGTTGAAGCGAGCGCTTCCCCGGCCCAGGCAACCGGCAACACGGTGACCGTCATCACCGACGTGCTGCGCCTGACCCTGGATCAGGGCAACGTGGTTGACGCCGCGCTGCTGGGCTACCCGCAGACCCGCGACGAGGACAGCCCGCCGGTCAAGCTGTTTGATACCGACCCCTCGCGCTGGTACGCCGCGCAGAGCGGATGGGTCAGCCAGGCCCAGGCGGCGCCGACCCACGAGGCCGGCTTCGTGAACGAGGGTGGCCAGCGCGAATACCGCCTGGAAGAGGCTGGCGAAGAAGTGGTGGTTCCGTTCCTCTGGCAGGGCCCGGACGGGGTGACCATCCGGCGCACCATCACCGTGCGCCGCGGCTCCTATGCGATCGACGTGCGTGACACCGTCATCAACGCCGGCGACAGCCCCTGGCAGGGCTATATCTATCGCCAGCTGTCGCGGGTTCCGCCCAACATCAGCCGCGGCATGACCAATCCGGAGTCCTTCAGCTTCAACGGCGCGACCTGGTACAGCGACGAGGAAGGCTATACCCGGCGTCCGTTCGCCAAATTCCTCAATGATGGCGCGATCAACCTGCAGGCGACCGAGAGCTGGACCGCGATCCTGCAGCACCACTTCTTTACCGCCTGGATTCCGCAGCCCGAAGACCGCACGGTCATCTCGGTGCACGAAGACGGTCCGCGGCACCTGGTGCGCCAGCTCGGTCCGGGCCTGTCGGTGGCCGCCGGCCAGGAAGCCAGCGTTGATGCGCGCCTGTGGGTGGGACCCAAGCTGGTTGAGCAGATCAAGGCCCAGGGCGTGCGCGGCTTTGACCGGGCGGTCGACTATTCGCGCTTTTCCGCCTTCGCTTTCCTGGGCGAGTGGCTGTTCTGGCTGCTGGACAAGGTCCACGACCTGGTCAAGAACTGGGGCTGGGCGATCGTTGGCCTGGTGATCCTGATCCGCATCGCGATGTATCCGCTGTCGGCGGCCCAGTACAAGTCGATGGCCAAGATGCGCCGCTTCCAGCCGCGCATGGCCCAGCTCAAGGAACGCTACGGGGACGACAAGCAGAAGTTCCAGATGGCGATGATGGAGCTGTACAAGAAGGAAAAGATCAACCCGGTGGGCGGCTGTCTGCCGATCCTGCTGCAGATGCCGATCTTCTTTGCCCTGTACTGGGTGCTGCTGGAATCGGTGGAACTGCGCCACGCCCCGTGGATGGGCTGGATCCAGGACCTGACCGCACCCGACCCGTGGTTCATCCTGCCGGTGATCAACATCGCGGTGATGTGGGCCACGCAGAAGCTCAGCCCGATGACCGGCATGGATCCGACCCAGCAGAAGATCATGCAGCTGATGCCGGTGATCTTCGGCGCGATCATGATCTTCTTCCCGGCGGGCCTGGTGCTGTACTGGGTGACCAACGGATCGGTGGGCCTGGCCCAGCAGTGGTGGTTCCTGCGCCGCTATAGCGGTGATCCGCCCAAGCCGGACCAGCCCTCCAAGCCGCAGCCGCCCAAACCGGCCAAGGCCTGAATCCGGCGGGTGCCGACCACGCGGTCGGCGCCCGTCTGCGCAGCAGCGCCATGCACAGCCCCGCCGTGACCGCCGCCCAGGACACCATTGTTGCCATTGCCACCGCTGCCGGTGCCGGTGGGATCGGGGTGGTGCGGCTGTCTGGACCCGCCGCCCGCACCATTGGCGAAGCACTTTGCGCCCGGCCGCTGCGTCCGCGCCATGCCCACCACGTCCACCTGCACGAAGAAGACGGCGCCGTGCTCGATGACGGCATCGCCCTGCTGTTCGCCGCGCCTGCCAGCTACACCGGCGAGGATGTCGTGGAACTGCAGGCTCATGGCAGCCCGGCCGTGCTGCATCGGCTGGTGGATCTGTGCCTGTCGCACGGCGCCCGCCGTGCCAGGCCGGGTGAATTCAGCGAACGCGCCTTCCTCAACGGCCGCTTGGACCTGGCCCAGGCCGAAGCGGTCGCCGACCTGATTGCCGCCGCCGACCTGCGTGCCGCCCGCGCCGCCCGCCGCGCCCTGGACGGGGAGTTTTCCAGCCGGGTTGAGTCGATCACCGAGCGCATGCTGGCCCTGCGGGTGCACGTGGAAGCGATGATCGACTTCTCCGATGAACCGTTGGAGACCCTGGGCGGTGACGAAGTGGCCGCGCAGCTCGGCGAAATCGCCGGTCAGCTGGATCAGCTGCTGGCCGCGGCCGAACGGGGACGGCGGCTGCGTGACGGCCTGCACGCGGTGATCGTGGGCCCGCCCAACGCCGGCAAGAGCTCCCTGCTGAATGTCCTGGCCGGCAGTGAACGGGCCATCGTGACCGATATCGCGGGCACCACCCGGGATCTGCTGGCAGAAACCGTGCGCGTGGCCGGCGTGGAGCTGACCCTGGTCGACACGGCCGGCCTGCGCGAGGGTGGCGACGCCATCGAGCAGGAAGGCATGCGCCGGGCGCGCAGCGAGCTGTCGCGCGCCGACCTGGCGATCGTGGTCGTGGACGGGCGCGACCCGGATGCAGGCCGTGCGGCGGTCGCCGATGCCATCCACGGCGTGCCCAGCGTGCTGTGGCTGTGCAACAAGGCCGACCTGCTGCCGGAGCCGGGCCAGGACGACGCGGACACGCTGTGGATTTCCGTGCGCAAAGGCACCGGCCTGGATCGGGTCCAGGCACGCTTGCAGGCCCTGGCCGGAGTTGACGGCGCAGAGGGCGGCGGTGAATTCACCGCGCGTGCGCGCCACGTGCAGTCGCTCACCGCAGCCGCTGCGGCGCTTGAAAACGCCCGCGCTCACCTGCACGCGGAGGTGCTGGAGCTGACCGCCGAAGCGCTGCGTGAAGCACACGACCATCTGGGAGAGATCACCGGCAAAATTGCGCCGGATGATCTACTGGGTCACATTTTCGCGACTTTCTGTATTGGCAAGTAATCTGTCTGGGCGCTTCGGAGTTGACAAACCGCCGCCGCTGTCGCGTCCTACACGCGCGTATGAACGCATCTGCAGGGGGAGTTACTGATGTTGGGGAATGAATCCGGGCCATTGCGCCCGCGTTGGTTGAAAATTTCACTGGCCGCCGCATTGGCGGCGTCGCTGGCCGCATGCGGCGGTGATCCGGCCGGCCCGGAACAGGCCGTGCCGACGGCGGACGACGCCGCAGCACCAGGCGACGCACCGGCTGCGGCTGCGCAGCAGGACAGCGGGGACGCCCATGAGGGGATGAGCGTGGAAGAGCTGCGCGCGGCGGCCGGCAAGGCCTATGCCGAGAGCCGCCTGTACGCACCTCCGGGCGACAACGCGCTGGAGTATTACCTGGCCCTGCGCGAGCGGTTGCCCGGGGACGCGGCCGTGTCCAGCGTGCTGACCGACCTGCTGCCGATGACGGTGATCGCCACCGAGCAGAGCCGTGATCGGGAAGATTACGAAGAGGCCCGCCGCCTGCGCGTGCTGATCGAGCGGGCCAGCCCGGGGCATCCCGCGCTGGCCCGGCTGAGCGCGTCCATTGACGAGGCCGAAGAGCGCAGCCAGCAGCAGATTGCCCAGCAGGAGCTGACCGCCGAACAGGAAGCCGATCGCCAGCGTCAGCTGCAGGCCGAGCGGCAGCGCCAGCAGCAGGAGCAGCAGGAAGAAGCGGCACGTCAGGCCCAGGAGCAGGCCGAGCAGGAAGAATCGGAGCAGCAGGAAGCCGCGCAGCGCGCAGAACGCGAGCGCGAAGCCGCCCGCGTGGCGGCCGAACAGCGTGCTGCCCAGCAGCGCGAGGCTGAAGCGCAGGCTGCCGCCCGCGCGGCGGCGCCCGCCGTGTCCGACGTGCGTCCGATCAGCACGCCGGCACCGCGCTATCCGCCCGAAGCGCTGCGTGCCGGGCAGTCCGGCGAGGTGATGGTGGAATTCACCGTCAACCAGGACGGCACCGTCGCCAACGCGCGGGTGGTGCGCGCGGATCCGGCCCGGGTGTTCGACCGCGAAGCAGTGGCCGCCGTGCGTCGCTGGCGCTTCGAGCCGGTGGCCGAACCGGTCACCACCCGGCGCACGATCGGATTCAACCCGGGCGACTGAGTTTCATCGCACGGTGGGCTGATGCCTTGATGAAAGACGCCCGGCAATGCCGGGCGTCGTGCTTTGCAGAGAGCGGTATGCCCGATGGGTTCAACCCCGCATTAACCCCGCCGGATCAGGCCGAGACCGCGAGCTTCTCCTGCCGGTAGCGCGCCACCGCACCCAGCCACAGCAGCGTGGCCAGGCCGAATCCTGCCGCCAGGTAGACCGTCCAGGTCAGCGGATCAATCGCTTCGGCGCGGATGATCTTCAGCAGCAGCTGGTTCTGGGCCAGGAACGGCACCGCGTACTGCCACATCTCGCTTTTGACCGGATTGACCATCAGCACGAAGGCCGGAACCATCGGCAGCAGCATCAGCCAGGTCATGTGGCTCTGGGCTTCCTTCATGCTCTTGGCCGAGGCCGCCAGCAGGCTCAGCAGCGCGGTGCCGATGAACAGCATGGGCACCAGGACCAGCAGCATGCGCAGCATGGCGCTGAAGCTGACATCAAGCATGCTGGCTGATTCGCCCAGTTGGGCGCTGGCCTTGAGCGCAAGCAGGGTCAGCAGCAGTGAGGCGAGACCCAGCAAACAGGCGGCCACCATCTTGCCGCTCACGATGGCCCCGCGTGCGGCGGGGGTAGCCAGCAGCGGTTCAAGCGACTGGCGCTCGCGCTCGCCCGCGGTGGCGTCGAGGATCAGATACGCACCGCCGAGGAAGCTGCTGAGGATCAACAGGTAGGGCAGCAGCAGCGACAGCACCATACCGCGGCTGGCCTCCTCGCTGGCCAGGTCGCGGTGGCCGATGCCCAGCGGCCGGGTGATCGACGGATCGATGCCGCGGGCCACCAGTCGCAGTGCACCCACCTGCTGCCCGTAGGTGGCCAGCGCGGTGCGTACCCTGGACACCGGGATCTCGGCGTTGCGCCGGGTGGCGTCGTGGATGATGTCGACCGGGGCAGGGCGCCCGGCGCGCCAGTCGGCGTCGAACGATTCGCCGATCTCCAGCGCCACGTCGACCTGCTGGCTGGCAATCGCCGCGCCGATGTCTTCCGGCGGTGCGACCGCACGGATCCGCTGCGAAGCGAGGAAATCGACCAGGTTGGGCGCCCGTTCGGCCCCGATCACCGGCAGCTCCAGCTCCGACTCGAGCTGGGTTTTCATCCGCATCTCGCCCAGTGAACTGACCCCCAGCATCATCAGCGGGAACATCAGCGGGGTGAACAGTACGGCCATGGCCACGGTGCGGCGGTCGCGGGTGATGTCCAGCAGCTCTTTGCGCATCACCGCCAGCATTGATGTGAAGAATCCAGCGCTCATGCCAGCAGGCCCTCCTCGGAGCCGATCGCCTTGACGAAGGCGTCTTCCAGGTTGCTTTCACTGAACCGCGTGCGCAGCTCGTCGGCACTGCCGGCAGCCACGACCCGGCCCTTGGCGATGATCACGATCTCGTCGCACAGGGCGGCGACCTCCTGCATGATGTGGCTGGAAAAAATCACGCAGCGCCCCTGTGACCTGAGTTCAAGCAGGAACTCGCGCATCGCCCGGGTGCTCATCACGTCCAGGCCGTTGGTCGGCTCGTCCAGGATCACGTTGCGCGGATCGTGCACCAGGGCGCGGGCAATCGCGGTCTTGGTGCGCTGGCCCTGGCTGAAGCCTTCGGTGCGCCGGTCCAGGAAGTCGTCCATGTCCAGCTGCGCCGACAGCGCCCGGGTACGCTCGTCGATCACGTCGCGCGGCAGGCCGTGCAGCTGGCCGAAGTAGGCGATGTTCTCGCGCGCGGTCAGGCGCTTGTAGATGCCGCGGGCGTCGGGCAGCACGCCCAGCACCCGCCGGACCGAGGCCGGATCAGTGGCCGCATCGATGCCGTCCACCCGCACCTGTCCGCTGTCGGGCTTCATCAGGGTGTAGAGCATGCGCAGGGTGGTGGTTTTGCCGGCGCCGTTGGGGCCGAGCAGGCCGGTGATGCGGCCGTCGCGGGCGCGAAAATCCACCCCGTCGACCGCCTTCACCGTACCGGTGCGGGTCTTGAATGCCTTGTGCAGCTGCTGTGCTTCGATCATGGCTCAGGGCTCCCAGCCGTTGAATGAGGTGAAGGGCGGCACCGGACGCACGTCTTCCAGGCACGTGGTGTCCAGATCGTGGGCGTTGGCCGATTCGACAAACTGGCCGAGCAGCCTGGGCATGCAGCCGACCGCCAGGGTGCCGTGGCTCTGGCCCTGCAGCACCAGGTGACGGCCGTTGGGCAGACCGGGCAGCACCTGTTCGGCGTATTCGGGCGGAGTGACCGGGTCGAGCTCACCGGACAGCAGCAGGGTGGGCACGTCGGATTCGAGCGGCTCGGTGTAACCCGCGTGCGGCGTGCCGGCCGGCCACACCTGGCAGGCGTTGAACAGCATCTCGGCCGCTTCCGGACCGAGGATGGTGTCCGCATCAGCATCGGGCACGTGGCGGGGCGCATCCTCGGCGCACACCACCGACCACTGCATGCCGCGGTTGAGCATGTCCTGCATCTGGTCGTTGGCCAGCGCGCTGAGCGCCATCAGTGGGCCGTAGCGTCCCTCGGCCGCTTCGTCCAGCAGCAGCGGCAGCATGGACACCGTCTGCGGGGCATAGGAGAAGAAGAACGCCAGCCCGGTCACCGTATCGGCGGTGATGGTGTCCTGCTGCGGCTCATGGGTGCGCGGATGGTGGAAGTCGACCTGCACCGGTGCGGTGCGCAGCGTCTCCAGCAGTGCGCGCAGACTGGTGCGCAGATCGCCGCCGAAGCGCTCGCGGCACTGCGGGTCCGCTTCGCAGTAGCCGGACTGGATCTGCAGGGCGCGATCAAACGTGCGGTCGAATTCGCCCCCGACCACCAGGTCGTTGGGCGCGACGCCGTCGATCACCATCGTTCGTACGTGTTGCGGGTACGCGCCCGCGTACTGCTGCGCCACCCGGGTGCCGTAGGAGCCGCCCACCAGGTTGATCTGCTCCACCCCGAGCGCCTGGCGCACCGCATCGAAATCGACAATGGCGTGGCCGGTCGTATACATGCGTGGATCGGCGCGGCCCTCCATCGAGGCCAGGCAGGTCTGGACGTAGGGCAGCATCGCCTCTGCGGACACCATGGCTTCCGGGTCCAGCGGGATGGTGTCGCCATCGGCGTCCAGGCAGCTGAGCGGATTGGAACTGCCGGTGCCGCGCTGGTCGATGAGGATCAGGTCGCGCTGGCGCCGCACCTGGCGCAGCGACTGGTTGATATGCCAGGCCAGGGTGGTGGCGGCCTGGCCGGGACCGCCGGCAAAGAAGAACACCGGATCGTCGGTGCCGCCGGACGCGCTGGTGGCCGGCAGCCAGGCGATGTTGAGATTGAGCGTGCGCCCATCCGCCGCGGCAGGATCCTCGGCGACTTCAAGGACGCCACAGCGGGCATCGATCGTGGTCTGGGCCGTGCCGCTGTCCAGCGTGCAGGGCTGGAACGTGATGTCGCCAAACCGGAAGCCCGTCTCTGCCGGAGAGTCCTGCGCGCTGTCTGTCTGGCCGGCGGTCATCGGGCCGCAGCCGGCCAGGGCCAGCGCCAGCAGGGCCGCTGCGGCGCGGGGCGCAGGGTATCGGAGCCTGGGTGTCATGGAGTGTCCTCGTCGAACAGGAAGATGGATTCAATCGATTCGCCAAACTCGCGGGCAATGCGGAACGCCAGCGGCAGACTGGGATCGTACTTGCCGGTTTCGATCGCGTTGATGGTCTGCCGTGAAACGTCCAGCTGATCACCCAGCCGGGCCTGCGACCAGCTGCGGGCTTCGCGCAGCTCGCGCACGCGGTTGTTCACGCGTAGCGCCGGGCGGCCAGCCAGGCGAACAGGCCGTACAGCCCCGAATAGGTCGGCAGAACCATGATCAGCGCCATGTCGGCGCGCATTGGCAGCAGACCGGCGCTGACCAGCAGGCCGAGGCTGAAGCTGCCCAGGGTCAGGACAAGCGCAGCGAGCGCGGCTCCGTCGAGCATGATCCGCCTTTGCAGCTCGTCGCTGTCGCGCACGAAACGCATGATCGCGCGCCCGGCCGCGGCCACCGGCACCACCGGCGCCAGTGCCAGCAGAACCCGCAAAGCGGTGGCGTCGACATGCTTCAAGGCCCAGATGGACAGGAACAGAACCACCACGTAGGCGGCCATGGATGAACCGAATTCGCGCCTGTAGCGGCTGGCGATCTGCTGCATGGGAATCCTGTGTCAAGGAAGCTTGACTAAAAGCATGGGCCGCAAGGTGTTGCCTGTCAAGTGACCTTGACACCTATCCTGCGGCGGTGCCTGCCGACGGACAAGCGTTGGCATCCAACAGCCGCTGCTCCAGCGCGTGCAGGTACTCGTCCAGCATCAGCGCCCCGGCGGCGTCGTGCACCAGCGACAGGCTGTCGCGGGCTTCGTCCACGCCTGTCTTGGCCGCTACCAGTTTTCCTTCCAGCATCGCCAGCTCCGCGTCCAGCCAATTCAGGTAGGGCGTCAGGTCGAGCAGGCTGCGTCCTCCGCAGTGCGCGCGCCACGCGCGCAGCTGCCGGACATCGCGGGTGATGAGCGCTGCGTATCCGGCCAGGCTCACGGCAATGGCAGGTTGAATCGCCTCCGGCAGATCCGCATAGCGCCTGGCAAGATCTTCCGCAGCGCGCGCGGCGGACCGAGCGTCGCCGCTGTCCATTGCGTGGTTCAGCCGCAACGAGTCCGCGCTGGCGGCAAGCAGCAGGTTGGAGCCATCGGGAGTGGTGTTGGGGACAAGGGCGGCAGGCCACAGGCGCGGCCGCACGCCGGCCACGCTCAGCGCGACCATCTGATTCACCTGTTGCTGCAGAGCTGCGTGGGGGCTGTCGCGCACCAGGTCAAGCAGGCCCATTCCATCCGACCGCCAGCCGTCCGAGTTGATCGGCAGCAGGTTCCCCACGCCCAGCACCAGTGCTGACAGGCCAAATCCGGTCGCCATGCCGGAGGCCCATGGTGTCGCGGCAGGCAGCCCGGCGAGCCACAGCACGAGCGCGGCCGTGGCCAGGTTGGCCAGCGGCCCACCCGCGAGCACCAGCGCCTGGTCGAGCCGACCCGGTTCGCGGCCGACCCGCGGGAACATCGCCGCGAATCCCGCCATCCCGCGGCCGCCACCGTTGCGCATCCGCCAATGCCCCTGGCTGCCGCGCTCCAGCCGCAGCGGACCGATGCCGAACGCAACCAGGTCCATCCCGCGGGCCACTCCGGCCACCGCGTGGCCGGCCTCGTGCAATACCAGGTTGGGCCACATCGAGATGAAGAAGGCGACGATGGCCCACACGCCGATGTCCGGCATCCACTCCAGGCCGAAGTACGCCGTGCCAGCACCTACCGCCGCGCCGCCGGCCAGAAACGGCAGCAGGCCGAGGATGCCGCGGATCAGGCTGCGCCCTGATGCACCCGCCGCCGGTCTGGGTGATGGTGGCGGCAGCGGGCTGGCGGTCATTTGCTGCTGACGTACTTCTCGCGCCGGATCTGCGGCACCGCCAGGCCGTGTTCCTTCAGGGCCTCGAAGCAGGCATCCACCATGTCCGGGTTGCCGCACAGATAGGCCAGGTCGGTGTCGCCGCTGGGGGAGAATTCATCCAGGAACTGCTGCACGTAGCCGTGGCGCACGTCGGGATGGTCCTGGAAGGAGCCAGGTTCCGGCAGCTCACGGGAGAAGCAGGGCACGAAGCGGAAGCGCGGATGCTGGGCGGCAAACGCGCGGAATTCATCCCCGTACAGCAGCTCGGCCGGACTGCGCGCACCGAACAGCAGCACCACCTCGATGTCGCGTTCGGCCATCTGCTGTTCCAGCAGCGGCAGCATCGCGCGGTACGGCGTGACCCCGGTGCCGGTACCGATCAGCAGGT
The DNA here is from genome assembly GCF_039548515.1 of Luteimonas qiangzhengi. Classification (NCBI taxonomy): domain Bacteria; kingdom Pseudomonadati; phylum Pseudomonadota; class Gammaproteobacteria; order Lysobacterales; family Lysobacteraceae; genus Luteimonas; species Luteimonas qiangzhengi. The sequence continues at coordinate 198,652 of NZ_JBCLVE010000003.1, forward strand.
AGCGCCGGTTGGCGTCGTTGGGCATCAGGCAGAAGCGGCCGAATGGCCCGCTGACCTGGATCACTTCGCCGACTTCAAGGGCTTCAAACAGCGCCGTTGCCGCGCCGCCGGTCACGTAGCTGACGGCGATCTCCACCGTCGCATCGGCGGGGGCGACCGGATCGCGCACCGAAGCCAGCGAATAGCTGCGCTTGGTGGCCGTGCCGTCGGCGTACTCGAAGTGCACCTGGACGAACTGGCCGGGGATGAAATCCAGCGGCTCGCCATCATCGCGCACCAGATCCAGATGCACGACGGCCGGCGCGATCATGCGGCGGGAAACGAGTCGGAGGGGGAAGTTCTTTTTGGCCAATGTGATGCAACGCAATGTCGCACGGGCACCCGTGCGCAGCCGCCTATACTAACGGGATGACTCAAATTCCACATGGTGACGCGCCGGCCCTGTCCGTGCGCGACCTGCGCAAGACCTATCCTGGTGGCGTCGAGGCGCTCAAGGGCGTTTCGCTTGATGTCGCCCCGGGCGACTTCTATGCGCTGCTTGGCCCCAACGGGGCGGGCAAGAGCACCCTGATCGGCATCATCTCCTCGCTGGTGAACAAGACCTCCGGCGACGTGTCGGTGTTTGGCGTGGACCTGGCGCGCGATCGCGACGCCGCCATGCGCCTGATCGGCCTGGTGCCGCAGGAAATCAACTTCAACATGTTTGAAAAGCCCGTCGACATCCTGGCCAACTACGCCGGGTTCTACGGGATTTCCCGGCGCGAGGCGCTGAAGCGGGCCGAGCAGGAGCTTCGCTCCGCCCAGCTGTGGGACAAGGCCGAAGTGATGAGCCGCACCCTGTCAGGAGGCATGAAGCGCCGGCTGATGATCGCCCGGGCGATGATGACCCGGCCCCGGCTGTTGATCCTGGACGAGCCCACCGCCGGCGTGGATATCGAGATCCGCCGCGGCATGTGGCGCACCCTGCGCGAGATCAACGCCGCCGGCACCACCATCATCCTGACTACCCATTACCTGGAAGAAGCGGAGAACCTGTGCCGCAACCTGGCCATCATCGACCACGGCCGGATCGTGGAGCAGGGCCCGATGCGCAACCTGCTGGCCAAGCTGGACGTGGAAGGCTTCCTGCTGGACGTGGAAGGCGAGCTGCCGGCCGTGCTGCCGCAGGTCCAAGGTGTCCTGGTCTCGGCCCACGACGGGCACACCCTGGATGTGGATATGCCGCGCTCCATGGACCTCAACCGGATTTTTGCCGCGCTGGATGAAGCCGGCCTGCGGGTGCGGTCCATGCGGCCCAAGGCCAACCGGCTGGAAGAACTGTTCGTGCGCATGACCGGCGAGGGCGCACCGGGCCCCGGTGCAGGTGCCCCGAAGACACCGGAGCGTGCGGCATGAGCAACAACCTGCGCAACAACCTGGTCGCGCTGGGCACCGTCAGCCGGCGCGAGATCATGCGGATCCTCAGGATCTGGAGCCAGACCCTGGTGCCGCCGGCGATCACCATGACCCTGTACTTCCTGATCTTCGGCGGCCTGATCGGCAGCCGCATCGGGACCATGGACGGGATCAACTACATGGACTTCATCGTCCCCGGGCTGGTGATGATGAGCGTGATCCAGAACAGCTACGGCAACATTTCCTCCAGCTTCTTCGGCGCCAAGTTCGGCCGTCATGTCGAAGAGCTGCTGGTCAGCCCGATGCCGCCGTGGGTGATCCTGGGCGGCTACGTGGCCGGTGCGGTCGCGCGCGGGCTGATGGTGGGCGTGATCGTGCTGTGCGTGGCGATGCTGTTCACTACCGTGCGCATCCCGCATCCGTGGATCACCCTGACCACGGTGCTGCTGGGCGCAACGATCTTCTCGCTGGCCGGCTTCGTCAATGCCGTGTTCGCCAAGAAGTTCGACGACGTGGCGATCGTGCCGATCTTCATCCTCACCCCGCTGACCTATCTGGGCGGCGTGTTCTATTCGGTCTCGCTGCTACCCGGCTGGGCCGAGAAGATGACCTACGCCAACCCGATCTTCTACATGGTCAACGCGTTCCGCTATGGCCTGCTCGGACGCGGCGACGTGCCGCTGTGGGTGGCCTATGCGCTGATGCTGTTCTTCGTGGTCGCGCTGGGATCGCTGGGGCTGTGGCTGTTGAAGCGGGGCGTGGGCCTGCGCAGCTGACCGGACCGGCGTCGCAGTTCCGGATGCCGGCGGCCGGGCGCGGGGGCGGCCGCGGTATGCTCGCCGCGTACGTACAGGGAGGGGAGTCCCGATGTCACGTTCGCGTATCCAGCTGCTGCGTTTGCTGCCAGGCATGACGGTCCTGGCGCTGGCGCTGGCCGCCTGCAGTGGGGAAGGGCCGGAAGAGGGTGCGGCGACCGGATCCGATCCGGCGCCGATCCCGTCCGCACCCGTCCAGCCCGAGCCCGCCCCGCAGCTGTCCGAGAAGATGCCCGTCGAAGGACTCGAGCCCGATGGCCGCATCGCGTCCTGGGCGGTGGCGGTGCAGATTGGAGCCACCATGCAGGCGCTGTCAGCGGCTTGCGATCACCATGATGACTCGACCCTGCGCGCGGCGCGCGACGACCAGCGCGCACAGATGGTGGCCACGGGCGTCGACGGGGAGCGCGTGGACGCGGTGTGGGACTGGGCTGCGCATCATGCCGAGCAGAAGATCGCCGAGCAGCCCGCCGCGGAACTGGAAAGCGGCTGCGCCCGGCTGATCGATATGGAAGAGGAAGCCCAGCGCCTGGGCGAGGCGATGCGCTCGGCGCTGCCCGGGTCCTGATCAGCCTCCGGGCTCAGCGGGCTGGCAGGCGGAAGAAGGCTTCGGCGGTGGCGGTGGTCGCCGCGGCGGTGGCCTCGATGGTTTCGCCCCGGTCGCGGGCCAGCTCGGCCAGGATGTGCGGCAGGTGCATCGGCTCGTTGCGCCGATCCTTGGGCCTGGGTGACAGCGTGCGCGGCAGCAGATACGGCGAATCGGTTTCCACCATCAGCCGGTTGGCCGGGATGTTGCCGACGATCTCGCGCAGGTGCTGGCCGCGGCGCTCATCGCACAGCCAGCCAGTGATGCCGATGTGCCAGTCCTGGTCCAGGTAGTCGAACAATTCCTCGCGGGTGCCGGTGAAGCAGTGCACCACCACCGGGCCCAGCCTGCCTTCGAACTCCTTCATCACCGCGATGAAGTCCTGGTGCGCATCGCGCTGGTGCAGAAACAGCGGCTTGCCGGTCTCCACGGCGATTTCCAGCTGGCGCTCGAACGCCCGCCGCTGCGCCGGGCGTGGCGAGAAATCGCGGAAGTAGTCCAATCCGGTCTCGCCCACCGCCACCACTTCCGGATGCGCGTGCAGGGCGCGCATCTCGGCGTCGCATTCGGTGGTGTACTCGCTGGCGTGGTGCGGATGCACGCCGGCGGTGCCGAACAGCTCGCCCGGATGCGCCTGCACCAGCTCCAGCACCCGCGGCGACTCCGCACGGCTGGCCCCGGTGACGATCATCCGGGCAACGCCGGCTTCGCGCGCGCGCTGCATGACCGCTTCGCGGTCGTGGTCGAAACTTTCGTGGGTCAGGTTGACGCCGATATCGATGAGCTGCATGGACTCACTGCCATTGGACCGGCCCGTATCCTAGTCAAATGACCGCACGCCTGCCCATCGACGACCTGCTGGATGACATCCGCGCGGCGCTTGCCCGCCACCCGCGGCTGGTGCTGGAAGCGCCTCCGGGCGCTGGCAAGACCACCCGGGTGCCGTTGGCGCTGCTGCAGGCGCCGTGGCTGGAGGGGCGCCGGATCGTGATGCTGGAGCCGCGCCGTGTCGCCGCCCGCGCGGCGGCCACCTACATGGCCGCCCAGCTGGGCGAAGAGGTGGGCGGCACCGTGGGCTACCGCATCCGGTTCGAAAACCGCACCTCCAGCCGCACCCGGATCGAGGTGGTGACCGAAGGCATCCTGACCCGCATGATCCAGGACGATCCGCTGCTGGAGGGCATCGGCGCGCTGCTGTTCGACGAATTCCACGAGCGTCACCTGGCTGCCGATCTGGGCCTGGCGCTGGCGCTGGATGTGCAGTCTGGACTGCGCGAGGATCTGCGGATCGTGGTGATGTCGGCCACCCTGGACGGGGAAGGGTTGGCAGTCGTGCTGGATGCGCCGCGGCTGACCAGCGCCGGGCGCGCGTTCCCGGTGGAGGTGGGCCACTTTGCTGCCCGCCGCGATGAGTCCATGGAGCGGCAGATGGTGCGCGCCATCGCCCAGGCCCTCGAACGGCACCCTGGCGACGTGCTGGCATTCCTGCCCGGGCGGCGCGAAATCACCCGGGTGCAGACGGCGCTGGAGGCCGCCGGCAGCGACGCCCTGGTCCTGACCCTGCACGGAGACCTGCCGGTGGAGCGCCAGGCGCAGGTGCTGCGCCGCGGCGATGACGGTCGGCGCCGGGTGGTTCTGGCCACCAACGTGGCCGAATCCAGCGTGACCCTGCCCGGGGTGCGCACGGTGATCGACAGCGGTCTGGCGCGGGAGCCGCGGTTTGATCCCGGCAGCGGGTTTTCGCGTCTGCAGGTGGTGTCCATTTCCCAGGCCTCGGCCGACCAGCGCGCAGGTCGCGCGGGCCGGGTGGTCGAAGGCTGGGCCTATCGACTGTGGCCACAGTCGCAGCGACTGGAGCCGCAGCGCCGCCCGGAAATTACCCAGACCGGGTTGGCCGGACTGGCGCTGGAGCTGGCCGGGTGGGGCAGCGATGCGCTGCGCTTTGTGGATCCCCCGCCAGCGGGTGCGCTGGCTTCTGCGCGTGACTTGCTGCGTCGGCTGGGGGCGCTCGACAACGGCGATGCGATGACCCCCCTGGGCCGGCGCATGCTGGCACTGGGCACCGATCCGCGGATGGCGGCGATGCTGCTGGCCGCCAATGAGGATGGCGGGCGGGCGCTGGCCTGCGACCTGGTCGCCCTGGTTGAAGCGCGCGACCCGCTGCCCGGCCAGGGCGATGGGCTGGCACTGCGCTGGCGGGCGCTGGCGGCGTTCCGCTCCGGACGCGGGCAGGGCGGTGCTGCCCGCAGCGTCCTGGCCGCCATTGATGCTGCGGCCAGGCAGTGGCGTCGGCGTCTGCGGGTGTCTTCGCCCCCGCCGGCACAGCTGCCGGCGCATGCCGTTGGCGACCTGCTGGCGCATGCCTTTCCCGACCGCATTGCCCACCAGCATCCGTCCGATCCGCTGCGCTACCAGCTGGCCAACGGTCGCATGGCGCGCCTGGCCGATGACAGCAGCCTGTTTGGCGAGCCGTGGCTGGTGGCCAGCGAGCTGCGCTTTGATCCGCGCCTGGCGCTGGTGTTGCGTGCTGCGCCGGTGGATGAAGACCGGCTCAGGCAAGCCTTCGCGCATCTGTTTGATGAGCGCGACCAGGTTCGTTGGGATGACGCCCGCGGCGCGCTGGTGGCCGAGCGGGTGCGCACGTTCGACGCGATCGTGCTCGATAGCCGCCCGGGCGGGCGCGTTGATCCGCAACTGGCCGCGGCTGCGCTCACCGAGGCCGTGCGAACGCGCGGCCTGGAGGCGCTGCCATGGACGCCGGCGTTGCAGCAGTGGCGCGAGCGGGTGCGCTGTCTGCGCGATTGGATGCCGGATCTGCAGCTTCCCGACCTGTCCGATGAAGCCCTGCTGGCAGGGCTGGATGACTGGCTGCGCCCGGCCTTTGCCGGCAAGACCCGGCTTGATGCGCTGGATGCGGGTGACCTGGCAAATGCGCTGAAATCGCAGCTGGACTGGTCGCAGGGCCAGCGCCTGGATGCGCTGGCACCGGTGCGGATCCAGGTGCCTTCGGGCCAGCAGCGGCCGATCCACTACGCGGTTGGCGAGGAGCCGGTGCTGGCAGTCAGGCTGCAGGAGCTGTTCGGCCTGGCCCAGACTCCGCGCATCGCCGATGACAGGGTGCCGCTGACCCTGCACCTGCTGTCTCCCGCCGGCCGGCCACTGCAGGTAACGCGCGATCTGGGCGGCTTCTGGGAGCGCACCTGGCCGGAAGTGCGCAAGGAAATGAAGGGCCGCTATCCCAGGCATCCATGGCCGGAGGATCCGCTGCGCGCTGCGCCCACCCATCGTGCGAAACCGCGCGGATAGGGCGGATGTCTGCGCTCACGTTTCGGCGACGACAATGGGTGGATACTTGTCACCTCGCGACATTCCGCATCAACCAGATCCAGGACATTCCGATGACCAAGCTAGATTTCATCCAGGACAAGGCCATGCAGCTGGCAGGACAGCTGGGCGATGGCATCCGCAACGTGCCGGACCATGCGCAGAAGTGGTTCAAGGCCGGAGTTGCCGTGGGCGCGGCCCGTACCGGTGGCAAGCTGCTGACCAGCACCACCCGCCGCCACCCGGTGATGACCGCCACGGCGGCCGCGACCCTGATGGCCGCCGCAGCGGGCCTGGCGGTGTTCAGCTACCGACGCCGCAAAGCCCAGCAGCGCACGATCAATGGGCAGTCAAAACGGGTGGAAGCGCGCCGTGCCGCCCATGATTTGGCCGCTGAGCACGAGACCAGCGAACAGACTGGTCAGAATCAGACCGGTCAGGATCGCAGCAACCAGTAGGCCTGCAGGCCGGCCTCAATCCGCGGCGGGCAGCTCGATGATGAAGCGCGCCCCGCCGCCTTCGCGGTCCTCGTACCACAGCTGGCCACCGGCGTCGGTGATGATCTGCCGGGCCAGACTCAGCCCCAGGCCGCTGGACACGTCATCTGCTGAAGACGGCTCGTCATGCAGCCGGGTGAATGGCTGGAACAGTTCGCGCTGGCGCGCCGGGGCAATGCCCGGGCCGCGGTCTTCGGCCAGCAGCTGCAGGTAACCGGGTGCGCCGGCGCGGCAGCCGATATCCAGATCGCTGTCCGGGGCATATTTGATCGCGTTGCTGACCAGGTTCTCCACCACCTGGCGAAGCACCATCGGCGTGATCGCAGCCCGCATGTCGGGCGGTGCGGACGTACGCAGCTGGCGACCGCGTGCCTCGAACTGGAGCGCATAGCGGTTGGACAGGACCTCCAGCACTTTGGCCACCACCGCAGGCTCGCTCACCGCCTGGGTCTCGCGCTGCGCACGCTGGGTTTCCAGGTACAGGCGGATATAGCCGATGGCATCGTTGGCGCTGTCCTGGATGGTTTCCAGGTAACGCGGAATACGGTGTTCGGCAACCCCGTCCGCGCGCAGGATATCGATGGCGAACAACACGCTGCTCAGCGGGTTCTTCAGATCGTGGGCCACCAGGTTCACCAGCTCCTGGCGCTCCCGCGCCACCCGTTCCAGGCGGTCGCGGGCCAGCTTCAGGCCCAGGTGGGCATTCACCCGGGCCAGGAGTTCTTCCGGAAGGAACGGCTTGGTCACGTAGTCCACTGCGCCGGCATCGAATGCGCGCAGCAGCTGTTCGCGATCGCGGGCCGCAGTCAGGCACACCACGGGCAGGCGGCGCAGGGCTTCATCGCGCTTGAGTTCGCCCAGCACCTGGAAGCCGTCCATGTCCGGCATCAACACGTCGAGCAGGATCAGATCAGGCAGCTGATCGGCGGCAATCCGCAGCGCCTCATGTCCGTTGTCGGCGGACAGGACCTCGAATCCATTGCGTGACAGCAGGGCCGCGACAACGCGAACGTTGCCTGGCTGGTCGTCAACGACGAGGATCCGGCCGGGGGAAGAACCGTGCTTGAACATCCCGTCATAACTGTGAATGCGAGACAGCGAAAGTTAGCAGATGTCGGCGGGCTAGTTGTTCACGGACACTCAGACTTTCCACTTTCCGCGATGAACGCTTCAGATCGGGCCAATGCATTGCCTGCACATGACTGCCATGAAGCTGCGGCAATGACGCCTCGTGGAGCCAGCGCTGCAGACAACATGTCCGGCACAAGCGATCCGGATGAGCAGGCGGCCGAAGCGGGGCTGCTGTATGTCCGTGACGCGGAGCCTGGCATCACCCGCCGCCGCTGCGGACGCGGATTCAGCTACAGGCAGGCGGACGGAGCCACGCTTCGCGACGCGAAACAATTGACCCGGATCCGCGCGCTGGCGATTCCCCCGGCCTGGACCGACGTGTGGATCTGCCCCAACGCCCGGGGACACCTGCAGGCCACCGGCCGCGACGCGCGCGGACGCAAGCAGTATCGCTACCACCCGGACTGGCAGAAGCTGCGGGGCGAGGTCCGCTTTGTCCGTCTGCCGGAATTTGCGCGCGCGCTGCCGCGCCTGCGTCGACGGCTGCGACAGGACCTGAAGCGCCGCGGCCTGCCGCGCGCGAAGGTGCTGGCGATCGTGGTGTCATTGATGATGGAAACGCTGGTGAGGGTAGGCAACGAAACCTACGCGCGCGAGAACCGTTCCTACGGGCTGACCACCCTGCGCAACCGCCACCTGCAGCAGCTGCGGGGTGGTCGGGTGCGGCTGAGGTTCCGGGGCAAGGCCCGGCTGCTACATGAGGTTGCCATCGACGATCCGCGCCTGGCCCGGATGGTACGCACCTGCCAGCAGCTGCCGGGGCAGCAGCTGTTCCAGTACCGCGACGCGGCCGGCAGGGTGAGGCCACTGGACTCAGGCGACGTCAATGACTACCTGCACGCGGTGATGGGCGGGGACTTCACCGCCAAGGATTTCCGCACCTGGGGAGCGACCCTGCACGCGTTCCGCTGCCTGGCCGCGGTGCCGGTGCCGGTGCCCGACGATGAAGGCAATGAATCCGGCTGTGAAAAAGCCATGGCCGTGGTCCGCAACGAGGTGATCGGGGAAGTGGCACAGGCGTTGCGCAACACGCCCGCGGTGTGCCGCAGCGCGTATATCGATCCGATAGTCTTTGCCGGTTGGGAAGACGGCCGCCTGGCCAGGGCTGCCGCCAACGCACGCGGCGCGAGACAGTGGGAACAGGCCGCGTACCGCTTCCTGCGCCGGGCCCATCGCCCAGCCAGCAAGTGACGGCACCGCCGGGGCGGCGGGGACAAGGCGCCGGGGCGCCGTTACAATCGGCCCGGGATTGGGGGAGTCAGATCAAGTCATGCGTGTTTCTTTGTTTTCCGGCCTCGTCCTGCTGCTCGCGGCATTCACTGTCCACGCCCAGCAGCTGCCCAGGCCGGCTGAGTTCTATTTCGATGAAGACGAGCGCACCGTGCGTGCGGTGACCGCGGTTGAAGGCAGCGACGAGCCTGCGCAGCAGCGGCTGCTGCGGATGATCGAGCGCAACGAGCGCAACGCCAACGCCGCCCAGGCCCAGCTGGCGCACATTGCCATGGCAAGCGGGCGAGCTGACACCGGCCGGTCGCTCTACGACCAGCTGCTGGCCAGTCTTGGCCGTGGATGGCTGCGTCAATCGGTGCAGTGGAACTACGGTTGGGATCTGTACCGCAATGGTGAGGTGGAGCCCGCGCTGCAGCAGTGGGTTGGTGCCGCTGCCGGCGGGGTGCAATCGCCGGCCTGGGTGCCGCCCACGTTCGCCCTGGGGCTGTGGCGGCTGGACCGCCAGCGCGAGGCCGTCGACTGGTACGCGGCGGCCGTTCGCACCTGGCCTGATCGTTGGAGCAATCCGGATCTTGCCGCGTTGCTGCCCGAATGGACCGATGCAGAGCGGGCGGTACTGACCGAAGTGCACGCCGCCTGGGTCGAGGATCCGCCTACCTGGCCGTAAGGTAACCAGCCCCCGTCAGGGGGTTTCAAGCGGGATATCGCGCTCGCGCAGCCAGGCGCTGACCGTCTCGCGGTCGGCGCGGGCCTGGTCGTTGAGGCGGTTCGCCGGTGTCTTGAAGAAGTAGCGCTGGAAGGTGGCGTCCTGGGTATTGGTGGCCTGCGGGTTGGCCCCGGCCTCCAGCAGCGCCAGCACGTGGCTGCCGGCGTTGATCATGGCCGCCTTGTGCAGCGGGGTATTGCCGGTGCGATCGGCCGCATCGGGTGTGGCGCCGGCGTCCAGCAGCATATGGAACTGGGTATCAGTGCGTGGGCCGGTTGCCCCGGCCAGCGGCGTCGCGCCGGTTTCACCGTGGCGGGCGTCGGGATCACCGCCACCGGCCAGGACGATCCGCAGGTAGTCGGGATCATCGGCAATGGCCGCGCCGTGGACCGCCGTGCTGCCTCCCAGACCGGGAGCGTTGGGGTCTGCGCCGGCATCCAGCAGCGCTTCCAGGCCGGCCTTGTTCTGCGCCAGCATCGCCAGCTGCAGCAGGTTTACGCCTTTTTCTCCCTGGGCCCTCGGGTCCGCGCCCTCACGCACCAGCTGGCGGATCTGTTCGGCGTCGCCGCTTGCAGCCGCGGCCGCAAGTTCGGCGCTGCGGGGGTCATCGGGGAAGGCTTGTCTGGCGTCCATGGAATCTCCGCTGCAGGCGGCGCCGGACAGCATCAGCAGGATCGTCAGGGTAACGGCGCGCATGGATCGATTCTCACACAGGTCAGGCCACGGCGGAGAGCGGCTGCCGGATGCGGGCCTCAGCTATCCCAGGGGCGCTGTGCGGTGAGGGCGTCAAGCATGCCCTGCTGGCTGTGCAGCTCGACCGCCCGATCCGCCCGGGCCTTGGCGTGCTTGCCGTGTTCCAGAGGGTTCAAGGTAAATCCGGGGCCTTCCAGTGGCGGATAGGGGCTGTCCAGGGTGATCTCGTGGCCGGGCGCGTCCGGCAGGAGGTGGTTCAATCCCCAGGTGTCCTGCTGGGCGGTGGTGAGCGGGTCGCCATCCACGTTGTAACGCCGGATCAGTCCATCGGCAGCCTCCGCTTTGGCGGCGTCCACATCCAGGTTGTGGGTGCTCATGGTGTTGTCGTGCACGCCCGACGCGTTGAAAGTGACTGCGGCATTGCCGGTCACGAGCGAGGCCGTGGCTGCCAGGCCGCCGCCCAGCGAGTGCCCGGTGATCACCAGATCGTCGCCGTACTCACCGGCGGCAAGCTGGGCCAGCTGCACGGCTTCGTCGTATTGCTCGGCCTCCCAGCCCAGCCCCTGGCGCAGGTTGGCGCCAGTCCAGTCCTGACGTTCATTGGAGCCGGCGAAGGCCAGCACGTGGTTGCCGTCGCCATCGGTATAGATGCCGGCGCGGAAGCCTGTGTCGGGGTTTTCCAGCGTCGCCGGATCGATGCCGGCCGCGGTCAGGTCCGCGTCGCTGACCCGGGTCCAGTTGCCCACCGACTGCACGGATGGATCGTAGACCGCGTTGGAGATCTGCATCAGCTCCAGATCGATGGCCTTGGCGTCCTGTCCGCGCACCTGGGCGTCGAAGGACACGCTGTTGGCCGCCTGGCCCTGTCCCTGCTGGATCATCAGCCCGGCCACCTGCGGATTCCATGACGGCTCCGGGCGGTAGGGCATCTGGTTGATCGAAGGTAGCTGCGCCGATGCCGGCTGGTTCTGCACCATTGGGCCGGATGTCGGCAGGCGATAGGCCTGCGCAGCGATCATTGAGGACTGCAGCTGGATGCTCATGGCACCGCTTACTCCCTGTGTTTGAACCGAACTTAGCCCGGGAGGCGGAGCGATAACAGCTGGGGCGTACCCGAGGTCCGCCCGCGCGGGCTCAGTAGTCGGCGTCCACGTTGGCTTCCAGTGGAATGCCGTTCTGCTTGAGCCAGGCCACGATCTGGCGGCGCTCGGCCAGCGCACGCTCGTTCAACAGCTCACGTCGGTAATTGAAGTAGTGGCGCTGGAAACTGGCGCCGCGGCCGTTGCTGGCCAGCGGTGAGGCGCCGTGCTCAAGCAGCAGCAGGATGGCTGCGCCCTTGTTGGTGCGCGCGGCCACGTGCAGCGGAACGTCCTGGTTGCGGTCGGCCAGATCGGGGTCCGCACCGGCCTCCAGCAGGATCCGCATCGGCTCGGCGTTGCGGTTGAGGATGGACGCGGCCAGCGGGGTGGCGCCGGTGACCGGGTTGCGCACGTTGGGATCTCCGCCACGCGCCAGCACCGCGCGCAGCAGGGTCGGATCGTCGGCGAAGGCAGCCGCGTGGACCGGGGTGGTGCCGTCGGCATCGGGATGATTGGGGTCCGCGCCGCCTTCCAGCAGCGCCATGGCACCGTCGAGCAGTCCGCGGTCAATTGCCCACACCAGCAGGCTGGCGCCATCGCTGCCCGGGGTTTCGGGGTTGCTGCCGCTCTCAAGCTGGCGGCGGACTTCAGCGGCATCGCCGGTGGCAACGGCGTCGGCCAGGGGCGAAATGGCGGTGTTGGTGAACGGTTCGCTGGTCATGGGCGGGCGTGCGCACCCCGGGGCGCAGCTGAGGACGAAAAGGACAACGATGGCCGCAAGCTGGCGCATATCAGTCGATTACAGCGTGGTCCCCACAGTACCGCAAGAAAACCCCGGCGGATCGGCACATGGTCAGCGGTTCCACGGCATCCGGTCGCTCAGCCACGAGACGCCGTTGGAAACGGTATCAACGGTGTTGTTCCACCCGGTGGAGACTGCATCAACGGTGTTGTCCCAACCGGTGGAGACCGCCTCGACCGTGCCGTCCCAGGCGTCCACCGCGACATTCTTGACCGTATTCCAGCCGTTGGAGGCGGTCTGGATGGCGTAGTCCACGCCCGTGCCGATCGCCTCGACGGCGTAACCCACGCCGTCAATCGCCGCATCGACCTTGGCAACGAAGCCATCCACCGCCCGCTGCGCGTGATGTCCACCCAGGTCGGCCACCGTTTCAAACAGGCTCCCCGCGCCATCGGCCGCCCATTCCAGCGCGCTGCTGCCGTTCTCCAGTACCCACGCGCCGGCGCTGCCAATGCCCTCGATGGTCACCGCGATCCCGTCGCCCAGGCCCCACGGGCCTTCGCCGCGGAAGTTGTCTGCCCACTGGGTGGTCTGGTCAAGCACACCATTGGCGAACTCGCTGCCAAAGCCGCTGACCACATCGCCCACCGAGTTGAAGAAGCCTTCGCCCACGTCACCCAGGATGCGCATGCCGCCCAGCGCGTAATCGCCATTGGCAAAGTCGGTCCCGGCCACTTCGATCACATCGGTGATGAGGTCATGGGTGTTGAGCGCGAAATCGTCCTTGACCGCATCGGGAATGGCGTTCTGCAGGTCGCGGCCAAAATTGGACGGGTTCTGGTAACCGTCCTGCCAGGGTTCCACTTCCATCATCGCCGCGGTAAGCACGTTGGGGTTGTGGCTCATGGCGGCATAGGCCAGATCGCCGGCGGTGCCCAGGATCGGCAGGCCGGTGTGCCGCAGGGTTTCCACCAGCAGATTGGCGGCATCGCGCTGGCCTGGAGAAAGGTCTGCAAACTCCAGCTCGCCGGCGCGATCGACCAGCGTGTGCCTGGCCACCGGACCCGGCTCGACGATGATCCGGGTGCCCAGGGCGTCAGGGGCCACCAGACCGGTCACCCAGCTTTCCTGCGCCTGGCTCAGCGCGTCGCTGTTCAGCGAGTAGGCGCGGATGTCGCCGTTGTTGGCGATTTCCCGCGCCTGTTCCGGGCTCATGCCCATGCGCTCAAGCGTGTTGGGGTGGATGCCGGAAGCGTCAAAAGTGACCGCCGGGATGCCGGAGGCGAGCGATCCCACCGAGGCCAGGCCACCGCCCTGCGAGTGGCCGGTGATGGCCAGATTGTCGGCCTCGTCGTTGCCGAACACGTCGGCGAATTCCACTGCCGTATTGACCGCGGTATCGGTGAACTTGTCCGCGAAATCGTGGGTCTCAAAGCCCGTGCCCTGGCGGAAGTTGTTCTCCCAGTCGGGCGCACCCTCGGCGGTGCCGCGATAGGACAGCACGAAGTTGCCATCGCCATCGGTATAGATCTCGGCCTTGAACTGCTGGGCGCTGGTGACCGTGCCGTCGCCGAGAAACTCCTGGCGCCAGGCCTGGACATCGGCCGCAGACGCGGGCGCCTGGCCCTGGGGAGTCAGGCGCTCGGCGATCATGTCGTCGCTGACCGCGCTCCAGCCCGCCGGCGGATCGCCGCGGGTGCCGTACACCGCGGTGGCCAGCTGGGAAAGGGTGACATCGAACGGCTGCGCCTGGGTGCCGCTGCTTGCCTGGCCCAGGCTTTGGCCCTGCGGTAGCGCATAGGGACCTTCCACGCCGCTGGGGCCGTTGCTGCCGCCCTGCGGTGCCGGCTGGAAAGCCGCCTGGATCGGGTGATACATGGTGTCCAGCGCGTACGGCAGCGCCTGGCGCAACAGGTGCTGGGTGGCCTGCATCGCCGGGTTGGCGATATTGGGCAGCAGCGGCACGATTGGCGGCAGGGGGGTGTTGATCGGATTGATGCTGTTGCCGCTCATGGCCGGCTCCATGTCAGGGGTACACGCTTCCAGTGCATGACCCTAGGCGGGCGTGCCCTGTCGCCACAACTAGGGCGTACCCGAGGGCAGCCGGGGATCCGGGGTCAACGCGACCGCTCACGCGAACGTTGTCATGATGGCGCCACCGTCTGTCCTTCCCGGAGCATCCGATCCATGTTGAGGCCGCTGCTAGTACTCCTGTTCGCCGTGTCGCTGCCGCTCCAGGCCCAGCAGCCGTCCGCACCCGCCGGCCAGGTGGATGCCCAGGCGATTGCCGCCGAGCGGGTGTGGCGCAATTACCAGCAGCGCACCGCGGTGCTTCTGGCTGCAAGTGGTCAGCCGCGTAACCTTGCGCTGGCTGCGGTCCTGCATGACGTGGCCAATATGGATCCCGAGGGCGGGATAGCTGAAAACGCCACCACCACCGGCTGGCGCCAGGCAGCGGCGCAGCAGGCTGGCGCTGACGTGATTGCCAACTCAATGCTGATGATGGGAGCCGAGGCCGGTGGCGCACTGCGCGAACAAGCCGCACGTCGCTGGGCTCAGGCAGAGCCCGACAACATCGCGCCCCTGCTGCTGCTTGATGGCGGCGCGGAGATGGCACTGGCCAGGGCCCGCGACCTGCGCCGCTTCGACCTGCATATGTATGACCAGGTCCGATGGATCCAGTCGGCGCTGTTGCGCCATCCGCCCAGTGCGGCGGAGCGCAGCGTGCTGATGGGGCAGAAAGGCACGGTCGAAGAACTCGCCGCTGACAGCGCAATGGCGCTTTGGGCCGCAGTGGCGCTTCCATCCCTGCAACCGCTCACCTTCGCCTGCTCGGACGGCACTGCGCTGCGATCCATGCCGGCGCGGGCTGCAGATTGCGCGCAGATTGCCCGGGTGCTGGTGGGGTTTTCCGACAGCGGCCTCGGCCGCATGATGGGCATCGGCATGCTTGAGCGCATGGCCGGCAACGCATCGGAGCGTGCCGAAGTGCAAGCGCTGCTGCTGCGGATGAACTGGCAGATGTCGGAGTGGGGCCGGATCGCCAGTTCGCAGGAGCGCGATGGCCTGCCCCAGTTCGTGCGTCTGCTGGCCGATCCGCAGGTGCGCACCGAGCAGGACCTGATCGAACGCGTCCTGGCCGAAGCCGGCGTACCGCTTGATCCGCCCGCCGGCTGGCAGCCGCCGCGTCGCTGATCGACCCCGCGAGGAGCCCGTCATGCAGAAATCATCCTGGTACTTCCGGTTTTCAAAAGCCGTGTCGCGCTTTGCCGGCCGGCCCGTGGTCTTCAGCATGGCATTGGTCGTCATCGCGACCTGGGGCCTCACCGGCCCGATCTTCGGCTTCAGCGACACCTGGCAGCTGGTGGTCAACACCGGCACCACCATCGTCACCTTCCTGATGGTGTTCGTGATCCAGAACACCCAGAACCGGGATACGGAGGCCATGCAGGTGAAGCTGGACGAACTGATCCGGGCGACGGCGGGCGCGCACAACGCCCTGCTTGACCTTGAAGAGCTTGAAGAGCGCGATCTGCACCGCTTCCGGGCCAGATACCATGCCCTCGCCGCCGCCGCCCGCGAAGGGCCGGATGGTGGCAAGCAGGACACCGGGTCACCTGAGCCGTAGCCCGGTAATCGACGCCCTCGCGCGGCAGCTCGCCGCAGTGCCCGCGCCCCGGAGATGCACATGCCCCTTCCCGGGTGAATTAACACGCGAAGCGCAACACCGGTTTCCCTCACTCTCGCGATGTTGACGCCCTAATCAGCCGGAACGGTGCGCCCGGTCGCCCACTCCCGCAGCGCCGTCACCTGCTCGCGCATCACCACTGACAGCGGGCGGGTGGCGTTGATCTCTTCCAGCACCAGCGCTCCGTCCAGCGGCTGGTCCGCCGCATGCGCTGCATACAGGCCCGAGACCACCGCCTGTTCGATTTCGGCGCCGGAGAAGCCATCCGCGGCGGCGGCCAGCGCTTCCAGGTCGAATTCCGCCGGCTCAAACCCGCGTCGCGCCAGGTGCAGCGAGAACACTTCGGCGCGCACGTCGGCGGTGGGCAGGTCGACGAAGAAGATTTCGTCGAAGCGGCCCTTGCGCAGCAGCTCGGGCGGCAGCTCGCGCACCTGGTTGGCGGTGGCGACGATGAACACGGCAGATTTGCGCTCGGCCATCCAGGTCAGCAGGTAGCCGAGCACGCGCCTGGACACGCCGCCGTCGCCTTCGCCGCCCGACGCAATGGCTTTTTCGATCTCGTCGATCCACAGCACGCACGGCGCCAGCTGCTCGGCCGAGGCCAGCGCGGCGCGCAGGTTGGATTCGCTCTCGCCGTGGTACTTGGCGTACAGGGTGCCGAAGTCCAGCCGCACCAGCGGCACGCCGAAGCCGCCGGCCACGGCCTTGGCCAGCAGCGATTTGCCGCAGCCCTGCACGCCCAGCAGCAGCATGCCCTTGGGCGGGTCAAGCCGATAGGCGCCGGGTCCCGGCGGTGGCTCGGCTTCGGTGAACACCCGGCGGCGCTGTTCGATCCAGCGTTTCAGGCGGCGGGCGCCGGCCACGTCGGCAAACTGGGCGGTGTCGTATTCGTAGTGCAGATGGCCGCTGCGGTTGAGCAGTTCGAACTTCAGCTTGGCCAGCTGTGGCAAGTCGTTCTCGTCCAGGGCGCCGTCGTCGAAGATCAGCTGGCGGGCAATCCGGCGCGCGTCGCCCAGGCCCAGTCCCTGCAGGTTGCGCACGATGCGCTCCAGCGCGGCCGGGTCCTTTTCCACTCGGCGCCCGCCGTGCTCGGCGGAATACGCCTGGGACTGCTCCATGACCATGCGCCGCAGGGCGACGGCATCGGGCAGGCGCGGGCGGTAGCGCACGGCTTTGGCTTCAAGCTCGGTCGGCAGTTCCACCTTGTGCCCCACCAGCACCAGCGTGTGCGGCAGGCAGTCGCGGCGCTGCAGGATGTCGCGCATCTGCCGCTGGCTGCCGGCGTATTCCAGATAGCGGTGGAAATCCAGCAGCAGGTAGACCCCGCGCTGGTCGGCGTTGCGGATGGTGCGCAGGGTAGTGCCGACGTCGGCGGCCACTTCGGCCGGATCCTCGCCGTCCAGGTCAACCCGGCGCAGCCCCTCGGTGATGGTCCAGCGGTACATCGCCCGCCACACCCGGGTCAGGGTCTGGCGGAACATGTCCACGATCTGCGGTTCGTCCGCGGTTTCAATGATGATCAGCGGCGTGCCGGCGCGGATCAGCGCGGCAAGGTCCTGCAGTTGGCTCATGTGCGGCAGGCCATGGGGTGGGCAGGCGCGTGACGATAGCAGACCGTGGCCTCGCCGCCGCTGTCGCCCCGGTGTACCCTCAGTTGATGTGTCCGGCCGGAGATCTGCGCGTATGAAAACGGTCCTGGTGGCCAGCTCCAAGGGCGGTGTGGGCAAGACCACCATCGCCACCCACCTTGCCGCCCACGCGGCGCTTTCCGGCCTGAATACGGTCCTGATCGATGCCGACCCGCAGGGTTCGTCGATGCGCTGGGCCCAGCGTCGTTCGTACATGGCCAGCGCGGTGCTGGCGTTGGATGGCAGCCGGCGGCAGAAGTCGGTGTGGAACTCGCTGCCGGTGGATTCCGACCGGGTGGTGGTGGATGGTGGCGCCGGCGCGATGGGCGTGGACCTGGCCGTGTGGCTGGACAACGCCGACGCGGTGGTCGTGCCGGTACAGCCGTCCACGCTGGATCTCGATGCCACGGTGCCGTTCCTCAACAGCTTGATCGAGCACCCGCGGGTGCGCAGCGGCGAGCTGCCGGTGGGCTTGGTGGGCAACCGCCTGCGACCGTGGACCAGCACCTCGCAGCAGGCGCTGGAGGCGATCGCCGAGTGGCCCTATCCAACCGTGGCTGAGCTGCGTGACAGCCAGGCCTACGTGGTCCTGGTGGGTTTGGGCAGGAGCCTGTTCGACTACGATTCGCGCAAGGCGCGCGAACACCAACAAGACTGGCAGCCGCTGCTGGACTGGCTGCCGGGATGACGGAGAGCTCTACGCCATGCGCGAACTGATCCTGCTGCGTCACGCCCACGCTGAACCCGCGCGTCCGGGCCAGTCCGACCTGGACCGGCCGCTGTCGCCGGATGGGCACGCCGAAGCCGAAGCCGCCGCCAAGTGGCTGGCCGGGCGCCGGCTGGTGCCCGACTGCGTGCTGTACTCGCCGGCCCGGCGCACCCGCGAAACCCTGGAATCGGTGCTCTCGGTGCTGGGCTATGTGGACCAGCGGCTGGAGGAGCGGATCTACGAGGCCACGCCCGGCACCCTGGTGGGCCTGCTGGAAGCCAGCCGCGATGCCGACCGCCTGCTGGTGGTGGGCCACAACCCGGGACTGGAGCGGCTGGTGGCCCTGCTCAGCAGCGGCCAGTCCACCGAGTTCCGGGGTATGCCGCCGGCCGGTATTGCGCTGCTGGAATTTGCCGATGGTGCCCCGGTGGAACCGGGCGCGGCCGCACTGTCCGCTTTCTGGTGTCCGTGACCGGACGTGCCTGGCTGCTGATCGCCTGTCTTTCCCTGCTCCTGCCGGTTCCGGCCGGGGCAGCGGATGGCCCGGATCTGGTGATAGAGGCGCAGTCCTCACAGGTCGGCTTCGCCCTGCGCACCCGCTGGGGCCAGCACCTGGAAGGCGTGTTTCCGTCCTATCGCGGCTTCGTGGTCGCCATGCCCGGCGGCGAGCGGCAGGTACGCATGGTGCTGGATGCGGCCAGCGTCGAGATCATCGGCCAGCCGCGCTATACCCGGCTGACCCGGGGAGACGAATTTTTCCATGCCCAGCGCTGGCCGATGGTGGAGATGCAATCCCACCCGTTCCCTCCGCAGCTGCTGCGCGAAGGCGGGGAGCTGGGCGGGATCGTGGGCATCCGCGGGCTGCGCCGGGAGCAGGTGTTCACCGTGCTGCCGGCGGCTTGCGATCAGCCGCTGCTGGACTGCCCGGTGGTGGTGGAGGGCAACATTTCCCGCAACGATTACGGCATGGACCGCTGGGGGTTGGCGCTGGGTGACCGGGTCCGTTTCCACCTGAGCCTGTGGGCAGGCGAGCCGGACGCGCCATGACCCCGATGTGGCAATCATGATGTGGCGATGGCTGTTGCTGGCGCTGCTGGTGCCGGTACTGGGCGGATGCGCGGGCCTGTCTGAACTGCAGCGTGCGCAGGCGGTGCAGATCGCCGGCGAAGCGCGTGACGTGGAAGTGGACTGCGACCAGCCGGAAACCGCTTGCGCACGCCCTTCGCCCCTGCGCGCGCTGGGGGTCCAGGCGCATTCCAACAGCGCGCCGGCCGATCCACGGCACTACGTGCTGCTGATGGACTTTGGCCAGGATGCGCTGGTCTCGCGGCTGGACCTGATTCGCAGCGCCGAGCGCTCGATTGAACTGCAGACCTACATTTTCGATGAGGACGATGCCGGCCGCCTGGTGCTGGACGAACTGGTGGCCGCAGCGCGGCGCGGGGTGCGGGTGCGGGTGCTGGTGGACCAGCTGTCGGCGCTGCGCTACGTCGACACGCTGGCCGCGCTGGCGTCGCTGCACGTCAATTTCGAAATGCGCATCTACAACCCGGTCCTCGGCCGGGCCCGGATGAGCTATCCGCAATACGTGCTGGCCGCCGCGTGCTGCTGGCGCCAGCTCAACCGGCGCATGCACAACAAGATCCTGCTGGTGGACGGCCTGGTGGGTATCACCGGCGGTCGCAACTACAAGGACACCTATTTCGACTGGGACGACACCTACAACTTCCGCGATCGCGACATTCTGGTGGCCGGGCCGGCGACGCTGGCGATGGCGGAGAATTTCGAGGCGTTCTGGCATTCGCGCTGGGCCTCGCCATTGGCCGAGCTCAAGGACGTGGCGCGCCACCTGCTGGATATCGGGGCGCCGGAACTGCCGGCGGCGGAATTCCGCATGCCCGCGCGCGTGGCCGCGATCTCGCGCGATGCCGATGACGCCCAGCTGCTGGCCACGCGGCTGGTGTCAGCCGTACTGCCGGTGGGCGAGGTGGAATACATCGCCGACCTTCCCGACAAACACCGGTCCACCTCGGAGGAAGAGGCGCCCGCGACCGTGCGCATGCGCGAGGTGATCGAAGGTGCGCGCGAGCAGGTGCTGCTGCAGACGCCGTACCTGGTGCTGTCCGAGCCGGCGCGGGATCTGTTCCGCAGCCTGCATGCGCGCGATGAGGCCCCCAGAATCGTCGTGTCCACCAACAGCCTGGCGGCTACCGACGCATTCCTCACCTATGCCATGTCGTACAAGTACCGGCGTCGGCATCTGCGCGAGTTCGGTTTCCACATCTACGAATACAAACCGTTTCCGCTGGATGCGCCGGTGGATGTGGACGCCACCGGTGCGGTGGATATCGCGTGGAATCCGGACGGCACGGTGGAGATCCAGACGCGCGATGCCGGACCCGATGTCACGGTGCGGCCGAAGCCGGCCGAGGGGCAGGCGCAGTGGCAGGACGATGACGAGCCGGCGACGCCGCGGTTACCGCTGGAGCGGGAGTATGCGGCGCTGCGCTGGGCCGGTATCGGCGTCAACCAGCCGGTGCCGCTGCGCCGCGCCGGGGTGCGGGTGGGGCTGCATTCCAAGTCGCTGGTGGTGGATGGACGGATCGGAGTAGTGGGCACGCACAACTTCGATCCGCGTGGCGACAACCTCAATACCGAGAGCGCGGTGGTCATTGCCGATACGGGGTTTGCCGAGGCGCTGGCTGACAGCATCCGCCGCGATATCTCGCCGGAGAACTCCTGGGCCATCGCGCCACGTGACCGGACGCGGGTGCTGTCGGGGCTGGGCTATTCGCTCAACAAAGCGTTCGAGCGCAGTCCGGTGTTTGATTTCTGGCCCAGGCGCTATGCGACCAGCTACCAGTTCGTGCCGGGTGCGGACTGCCCGCTGCCACCGCCGCTGCCGGGTGATCCGGGGTTCCGGGCGTGCCACGAGCCGGTGGGGGACTTTCCCGAGGTCAACCTGGGTTGGCGCAGCATCATGACCCGGATGACCACCGCGTTCGGGGCGGGGCTGGTACCGATTCTGTAAGATTTTTTGCGCGCCGTGCTGGCCGGTGGAGCCGAAGCTTGGGTATCGTGGCGTCCATGAACACGTCCGATCCCCGGTCCGATACCCCCGCCGCTCCTGCAGGCGCGCAGCGCAGGTCGCCGTTCCGGCGCCAGACCACGCTCGAAGCGCTCAACGCCAGCTCCCGCAACACGGCCATGGAGCCGCTCGGGATCGTCTTTACCGAAATTGGCGAGGATTACCTGCGCGCGACGATGCCCGTCGATGCCCGGACCCATCAGCCTTATGGCCTGCTTCACGGCGGCGCGTCCGTGCTGCTGGCGGAAACGGTGGGCAGCACCGCTGGAATGCTGGCGGCGCCCGAGGGCAAGGGATGCGTGGGCATCGAGATCAACGCCAATCATCTGCGCGGCGTGCGCAGCGGGTCGGTCACCGGCACCGCGCGGCCGCTGCACGTGGGCGGCAGCACCCAGGTGTGGGAAATACGGATCGAAGATGACGCCGGGCGCCTGGTCTGCGTGTCGCGCCTGACCCTGGCCGTGGTGTTGCTGCCCGCATGAGCCAGACGCGTATCTCCACTGTTACCGGCCCGGGTGCCGGCAGTCGCGCCCTGCGCGCGCTGCGTTACGGGTATCGCGTGCCGATGCTGCTGTGGCACCTGCTGGTGCATCTGCCGATCCTGCTGGTGCTGCTCAGTCCGCTGACCGCACACATCCGCCTGCCCGGTGGGGAGCGGCTGGGCCATCGCGCGATCCGCGCTTGGCAGGGCGCGTTGATGCGGGTATTCGGCTTCCGGCTGCGCCGGGTCGGTACGCCGTTGGAGGGCGCGGTGATGTTCGTCGCCAACCACGTCAGCTGGGTGGATATCCTGGCCATGCACAGCCAACGCATGATGGGTTTCGTGGCCAAGCAGGAGATCCGCGGCTGGCCGATGGTCGGCTGGCTGGCGGCGCGTGGGGAAACCATTTTCCATCGACGCGGCAGCCAGGAATCCATGGATGGCGTGCTGGAGGAAATGCTGGTTCGGCTGCGCGCCGGCCGGCCGGTGGCGGTGTTTCCGGAAGGGCGCACCCGCGGCGGGCAGGAGATCGGGCCGTTCCACGCCCGTATTTTCACCGCTGCCGTGGAGGCCGGTGTGCCCGTGCAGCCGGTGGCGCTGCGCTATGGCGAGGGCGGCAGTGCCCAGACCCTGGTCGCCTTCGCGCCGGGCGAGAGTTTTGCCGGCAACTTTTTCCGCCTGCTCGGTGAGCCGGGGCGGGTGGGCGATGTGATGTTCCTCGAGCCCATTGCCGCTGGGGAAACCGGCGAACGGCGTCGCCTGGCTGCGATGGCGCGCGAGCGTATCGTGGCCGCCATGGCGGGCCCGGACGACTGACATGGCCGCTGGCGGACAGGCGGATTTCGCCCCTCCACGCTGGCTGCGCAGTGCGCATGTGCAATCGGTGCTGGGTACCAGCGCGCTGCGTCGCCGGCGCGGCGCCGCCCTACTTGATGCCACCGGCGCGCTGACCACCAGCCATATCCTTGATGGCGGCGACGGCGTCCGCCTGCAGGGCCTGCACAGCGCCATTCCCGGTGCCCCATCGCGCGGTCTGGTGCTGCTGCTGCACGGCTGGGAGGGGAGCGCCGAGTCGAGCTACATGTCGCAGACCGGTGCTCATCTGCTGAGGCTCGGGTTTGAAGTATTCCGGCTCAATTTCCGCGATCACGGCGATTCCCACCACCTCAATCCCCACCTGTTCCATTCCAACCTGATCGATGAGGTCGTGCACGCCGCGCTGGACCTGGCGCGCCGCTTTCCGGCCCGGCCCATGCTGGCCGGCGGCTATTCGCTGGGCGGCAATTTCGCCCTGCGGCTGGCGCTGCGTGCGCCGGACGCGGGGCTGCAGCTGGCAGGAGTCGCCGCGGTGTGCCCGGTGCTCGATCCGGCCCTCACCCTGGTGCAGATGGAGCGGGGCGTGCCGCTGTACCTGCGCCACTTCGAAGCCAAATGGCGGCGCTCGCTGGTGCGCAAGCGCGAGCTGTTCCCGGATCTGCACGGATACGACGATGCCACCCTGAAGCTGGGAATGCGCCAGCTGACCGAGCAGCTGGTGCTGCAGCACACCGCATTCGGCAGCCTGGACGCCTATTTCGAAGGCTACTCGATTGCCGGCGAACGCCTGTCCGCCCTGCAGCTGCCGGCGTGGATGCTGACCAGCGAGGATGATCCGGTCATTCCGGTGGACGGCTTCCGGGCCCTGCGGCTGCCGGCGCGGGGCCAGCTCGATATCGTGCCTTGGGGCGGGCACTGCGGTTTTATCGAAAACGCCCGCCTGGATGGCTATGCCGAGCGCTGGATGGCGGCGCGCATGGATTCGGCGGTGCCCCTGAAGAGATGACGCGGCGATCTGCGCCGGGTGATCGGTTCATTACAATGGCCGCTCACGTCGCACGGCGACCCAACGGCACTTTCCATGCACGAAAAGATTATCGAGGCGCTGCGCCGCGGCGCCCATGAAGAGGCGCAGGCTCTGGCCCACAGCGCTATTGAAGCCGATCCCGCTGATGCGCGTTCCCATCGCCTGATGGCGCAGGCTCTTCGCCTGGCCGGAGACCACGACGGTGCGATGGAAAGCATCGACAGGGCTGTTGCGATCACGCCGGACGATTCCGACCTGCATTTTTTCCGCGCCAGCGTGTTGCTTGGTAGCCGGGATGTCGCCCAGGCACTCCAGGCGCTGGACCAGACCCTCGAACTGGATCCCAACCAACTGGGCGCCTACCTGATCAAAGCCCAGTTGGCGCTGGGCAGCGGTGACGTGGATGAAGCCGAGCGGTGTGCCGTGATAGCTGCGCGTATTGCGCCCGAGCATCCGATCCTGCAGTCGGTCCAGGCCCTGGTTGCACTTGGGCGGAAAGACAAGCCACGTGCGCTCTCGCTGGCCACCGCGGCGCTCGAAGCCGCGCCGCAGGAGCCGGAGGTACTGAACGCCGCCGCGTTTGTATACCTGGCCAATGGGAACCTCGCCTTTGCAGAACAGACGGTCCGCCGCCTGCTTGAGCTGCGGCCCGAGCATCACGCGCTCAGGCGGATGTTGGCAGGGCTGCTGCTGCGGCAGAATCGTCCAGCCGACGCCCTGGATGAGATTGAGCCTCTGCTGGCGATGCCCGATCAAGCCACTCCCGAAGCCCAGCGCTTTGCGGGCGAACTGGCGCTGCAGCTGGGTCAGCATGAGCGGGCGTTGCCGTGGCTTCGAAGCGCACTGGGCGCCATGCCCGCTGACCCGCGGGCCCTGGAACTGGCCATGCGGGCGTGGAGCCAGCTGGGTGCCATTGAAGATGCGCGCAACGCATTGGAGGTTTTGCTGTCCACATCTCCGCACCTGGGCCGCCTGTGGCGCGTGCGATTCTCACTGGAGACCGACCTGGTTCCGGCCGGTGCCGTAGTGGATCGCTGGTTGGAGGCGCTGCCGGAAGCCGCTGATGCCCATGAGGCCAAGGCGCGGCTGCATACCCTGGCTGGAGATGCGGACGCTGCGGAAGCGGCCTTGCGAAAGGCCCTCGAAGTGGCTCCCGATCATCTGTCGGCCCAGGGGCGACTGTTGGACTTTCTCGCGGCGCGTGACCCCGGGGAGGCGGTCGAATTTGTCAAATCCCTTGCTCAGCGTGCGACCGGTATACCGCAGCAGCAATGGGAGGTGCACAGATGGCTCGGGAGGGCTCATGACCTTGCAGGAGATCATGTCAACGCCGTGCAGGCGTGGAGTGAAGCGCACGCCCGGGTGGACCCGAATGGCGAACGCCTGTTCGCGGTGCCCGAGCTGACTGATGCTAAAGCGCGGCGGGTACCGGCAGCAGCGGTGCCTGGGGAAGCGCCCGCGCTCGCGTTCCTCATAGGCCTGCCCGGATCGGGTGTCGCCAGCGTAGCGCGGCTACTCGACAACGTGGTTCCTGTTTTTCTCTCGGACCGGATGGGAGCCAGGCCTCCCCTCGATCCCTTTCAGGCATTCGCCGCTGCGCTGCGCCTGACGGACGGAAGTCTGGGCCCGGTAACGGCCGTGGAACAATGGCGCCAGACGCTGCCGGCTCGTGGCCTGTCTGCAGACGGGCCCGTCATCGACTGGCTGCCGCACTGGGACAACGCCCTGCTGGATGTAATCGGAGCCCACCTTCCGCAGGCGCAGCTGTGGATCGCAGTACGCGACCCGCGCGACATGCTGCTTGATTGGCTGTCCTCCGGCGGCCATCTGCCGCTGCGCATGGGGTCGCCGGAAGCTGCGGCGCGCTGGTTGGCACTGGCATTGGCCCATATGGCGGAACTGAGCGAACGATCGCTACATCCTCACGTACTGCTGCGCCTGGACGACCACGTCAATTCGCCACGCGCGATGGCTGGCCACGTCACTGATGCGCTGGGCCTGAGCTTGCCGGAACCGCCAGAACACCTGTTCGGCAGCCGCCGCTACCCGGCAGGCCACTGGCGCGCCTATGCCGCGCCGCTGGCGGAGGCATTCGCTGAGCTGACGCCGGTAGCGGTACGCTTGGGTTATCCGCAGGACTGACCAGGCAAGGAGATTCGATGCGCATCCACAGCAACAGTTTCGAACACGGCGGGCCGCTGCCCGTGGAGCTCGCCATGGGCACGCCGGACGGCTTCGGCGGCAATCGCAACCCGCACCTGGCCTGGGACGGGGCGCCGGAAGGGACGCGCTCGTTCGTGCTGGTGTGCGTGGATCCGGATGTGCCCACCGTGGCTGAAATGGTGGGCAAGGAAGGGGTGGAGATCCCGGCCGACCAGCCGCGCACCGATTTCGTGCACTGGGTGATGGCCGATATCCCCGCCGATGTGCGCGAAATCGCCGCCGGCAGTGCCAGCGACGGGATCACCAAACCCGGCAAACGCAACCCGCCCGGGCCGCAAGGTTCCCGCCAGGGGCTGAATGACTACACCAGCTGGTTCAAGGGTGATCCGGACATGGGCGGTCAGTGGCACGGCTACGACGGCCCCTACCCGCCGGGCAACGACCTGCGCATGCACCGCTACTTCTTCCGCGTGTTTGCGCTGGATGCGGAACGCCTGGACCTGCCGCAGGAGTTCACCGCGGCTGATGTGCATCGCGCCATGCACGGCCATGTGCTGGCCGAAGCGGCGATCTACGGCGCCTACAGCCTGCACCCGAAGCTGCACGGCACCCGCTGAGCTGAGCGCACGCTTGTAACCCGCCGTCCTTTTTCTTCGCAGTGCGACGGAGAAGGACGACGGGTTTTTGCGCTATTCCTGCGACGATTCCACGGTCATGTCGTGCACGTACACGATCGATGACGCGTCGGCAGGAACCGGGTCGCGGTTGTAGCGGTACACGCGCACGACGTTGCGGATCCCGGGCTGGTGTTCATAGCCCTCGATCTCCTCGTACAGCGGCTGCCATTCACCCGGCTCGTCGCTCCTGATGCCGGCATCGTTGTAGGACACCTCGCGCACCTGCAGGCACTGCATGTCCTGGATCAGCGGGTGGCTGCACGGCTGGCGCTGGGCGGCGACCTCCAGGAACATGCGCTCGCCCGGGCCGCCGTAGCGGGTGTCGGCGGTGGGCTCGCCCTGGAAGGAGAGCTGCGCGCCGTCAGCCGCGGTCAACTCCATGCGCGGCGGGTCGGCGTCTTCCGTAGCCACGGAAAGTCGGCCCTCCAGCAGGCGGGCGATCGCCGCGTCCTGGTCCATCAGCGGCTGCGCGCAGGCCATCTGGGTCTGCACCAGCTGTGACACCTGCAGGCTGCTGCCCTCAAACCGGTACGAGCCGCCGATCTGGTTGCAGCCGCCGGTGATGCCCAGGCGGTCGTCATTGAAATCAAGCTGCAGCGGCCGGTCGGGATCGGCAAACAGCGCATCGATGCGGTTGCCGGCGGCATCCACTGCGCCGCTCAGGTGCCAGTGCCAGGCATCCAGATCGGCGGCGGGCGGGGCGCTGGAAGCTTCAGCGGCCGGCTGCGAGGCCGATGGCAGCCGGGATTCGGCAGGAGGCTGCTGGGTGCTGCACGCAGCAAGGGAAAGCGGGAGTAGAAGCAGGGACAGGCGTGAAGCCATTGCGGTTCTCCTGAAAGGAATGTGCGTGAGTCAGCTGCCGGCCGGCATGAACATCAGCAGCAGGCCGCCGAGGATGATCCGGTAGACGGCAAAGCCGGTGTAGCGGTGCGACCTGATATATCCCAGCAGCCACTTTACTACCAGGAAGCCGGTGATCGTGGCGGCGGCAAAGGCCAGCCCCACCTCATCCCACGCTTCGTCGCCCAACCCGCCGTCCATCCACAGCTCCAGGAAGGCGTAGCCGCTGGCGGCGAACATGGTGGGGATGCCCACCAGGAACACGAACTCGGTGGCCGACGAGCGCCGGCTCAGCCCGGCCAGCATGGCCATGAAGATCGCCGCCGCCGAGCGCGACGTGCCGGGAAACACCCCCGCCACCACCTGCGCCAGGCCCACCAGCACCACCACCGTCCAGGTCACATCGGTGCGGTCGCCGCGGCGCTCGGCCACGCGCTCGGCCACGATCATCCAGATCCCGCCGATCACCAGCGCCCAGGCGATGGGGGTCACCGTTTCCGGCAGTTCCCAGCCCGCCAGCCGCACCGGCAGCCCGACCGCCGCGGTGACCGCGAAAGCCGCCGCCAGCTTGATCGCGTAGTCGCGGTTGGCGCGTTCGCCCAGGCCGCTGGCCAGCTCCCAGATCCGCTGCCGGAACACCAGGGTGATGGCCACGATCGCCCCGGCCTGGATCACGATGTTGAAGAAGTCCGAACGCGGGCCCAGCCAGTGCTGGGCAATCAGCAGATGCCCCGTACTGGAGACCGGCAGGAATTCGGTAATGCCTTCGATGATGCCCAGCAGCAGGGCGGCAAACAGGTCGGACACGGCGGTGGGCGGAATTTTTTGTTGGTCGGCAAGGATACGCGACGGCCGGCGGCGGTATCCTTTGTGTACCCGTCCCCACAGGAACGTCAATGCCCATCGATACCGTTGAGAAGCTGATCCAGGACCACCGCATCGAATTCGTCGATCTCAGATTCACCGACATGCGGGGCGCCCAGCACCACATCACCTATCCCGCCTCGATCGTCGAGCCCGGGCTGTTCGAAGACGGGGTGATGTTCGACGGTTCTTCTGTACCCGGCTGGAAGGGAATCGCCGAATCGGACATGGTGCTGCTGCCGGATCCGGAAAGCGCCTTCGTCGATCCGTTCCCGGCCCATCCCACGCTGTCGCTGGTCTGTGACGTGCTGGATCCGTCGACCATGCAGGCCTATCCGCGCGATCCGCGCGGCATCGCCCGGCGCGCCGAAGCGTTCCTGAAATCGTCGGGCATTGCCGACCAGGCGTTCTTCGGCCCGGAGCCTGAATTCTTCGTATTCGACTCGGTGCGCTTCGCAGTGGAAATGGGCCAGGCGTTCTTCCATGTCGATTCGGAAGAAGCAGCCTGGAACTCGGGGCGCGAGTATGAAGGGGGCAACAGCGGTTGGCGCCCCGGTGTGAAGGGCGGCTACATGCCGCTGCCGCCGGTGGATTCGCTGCACGATCTGCGCGCGGAAATGTGCAAGACGCTGGAGCAGATCGGCATCCCGGTGGAAGTGCACCACCATGAGGTGGCCACCGCCGGCCAGTGCGAGATCGGCACCCGCTTCAATTCGCTGGTCAAAAAGGCCGACGAGCTGATGGCGATGAAGTACGTGATCCGCAACGTCGCCTTCCGCCACGGCAAGACCGTTACCTTCATGCCCAAGCCGCTGGTGGGCGACAACGGCAGCGGCATGCATGTGCACCAGTCGCTGACCAAGGACGGCACCAACCTGTTTGCCGGTGACGGCTACGGCGGCCTGAGCCAGATGGCGCTGTGGTACATCGGCGGGGTGTTCAAGCATGCGCGCGCGATCAATGCGTTCGCCAACGCTTCGACCAACAGCTACAAGCGTCTGGTGCCGGGCTTTGAGGCACCGGTGATGCTGGCCTATTCGGCCCGCAACCGCTCGGCCAGCTGCCGCATTCCGTACGTGTCCAACCCGAAGGCGCGGCGCGTGGAGCTGCGCTTCCCCGATCCGATCCAGTCCGGCTACCTCACCTTTACCGCGCTGATGATGGCGGGCCTGGACGGCATCCGTAACCAGATCGACCCGGGCGGCCCCAGCGACAAGGATCTGTACGATCTGCCGCCGGAAGAAGAGAAGCTGATCCCGACCGTGTGCCATTCGCTTGACCAGGCGCTGGAAGCACTCGATGCGGACCGTGAGTTCCTCAAGGCCGGCGGGGTGATGAACGACGACTTCATCGACAGCTACATCGCGGTGAAGATGCAGGAAGTCACGAAATTCCGTGCCGCCACCCATCCGCTGGAGTACCAGCTCTACTACGGCGCCTGAGGTCAGGACATGTATCGAATCATCACCGTGCTGCTGTGCGCGCTGGCGCTGGCCGCGTGTACCCATTCGCCACCGCGCAATCCGATGGCGCAGTGGGTGGCTTCGGAAAACCACGATGTCCGGCGGCCCAGCCTGATCGTTGTCCACTTCACCCAGCAGGGCTCGGTGGAAGAGAGCCTGCACACGCTGCGCACGGCCAACAGCCACGGGCGGGTCAGTTCGCACTACCTGGTGGGCAAGGACGGCAGTCTGTACCAGCTGGTGGCCGACGAGCATCGCGCCTGGCATGCCGGTGCCGGCAGCTGGCGCGGCATGAGCGATGTGAATTCGTTCTCGCTCGGGATCGAGCTGGACAACAACGGCAGCGAGCCCTTCACCGAGCCGCTGGTCGACACCCTGCTGGTGCTGCTGGAAGACCTTACCGATCGCTGGGGCATCGCCCGTGAGAACGTGATCGGCCACTCCGACCTGGCGCCAACGCGCAAGGTTGATCCGGGCCCGCTGTTTCCCTGGAAGCGGTTGCACGATGCCGGCTTCGGCATCTGGCCCGATCCGGAGCTGATGGTTGATCCGCCGCAGGGCTTCGACCCGATGCTGGCCCTGCAGCGGATCGGCTATCCGGTGGATGCCCCCGAAGCCACCATCCGCGCCTTCCGCCACCGCTTCCGCGGCATGGAAGGCATGGCGCTGGATGCCGAGGATCTGCGCATCCTGCATGCGCTGACCCAGTCGCCCGAGCTGGACGGCAGTCGGTGACCCCAAGGCGGCGGACTGTTCATGAAGCGCTGACCGGGGAAGCGGTATCGTCGGCCTCCGTTCCACACCACTGCGAATTCCGGCCATGCGTTTTCTGCTGACTGTTTCTGCCGTGGCCGCACTGCTGGCGGCCTGTGCTTCCAATCCCGGCCCGCGCCCGCTGCCCGTTGCCATGCCCGAGCCGGTCGAGATTGCCCAGGCAGGAACATTCACCGAGGCCACGGCCAACCTGGCCTCCGCTTCCGGCAGCCTGGTCAGCGGCCAGGTCAGGCTGCACGCCGAAGCCGGCGCGGTTCGGGTGACCGGTGAAGTGGGCGGCCTGGTTGCCCACGGAGCGCACGGGCTGCAGGTGCACGAAAAGGGTGATTGCAGCGCCGCCGATGCGAGCACTGCCGGTCCATTCTTTGATCCGCTGGAGGGCTATGCCCAGCGCGGTGCGGTCACCGGTACCCCGGGCCGGATCTTTGCCGACGCCCGCGGCGTGGCCCAGGTGGATCTGGTGGTTCCCGGTGCGGTGCTCGGCGGCGGCTCGGCCAACGACATCATGGGCCGGTCGCTGCTGGTGCTGGGCGCCACGCCCGGGGCATTCAGTGCGCGGGTGGCCTGCGGCGAGATCATCGCCGGGCAGTGAGGCGGGCCCCACGGCGCCAGCCCTCCGTCCACACGCCGAATGAATTCGTGCGTATGTATGCTGGCCAAACCCTGGCATCCCACTGGAGACAGCCCATGCGAACGAACCATCTGCTTTTTCTTGCCCCCGCCGTCTTTGCGCTTGCGGCCTGCGCGCCCTCTTCCGATCCCGCCGGTGAAGTGACCCCGCCTGCGACGGCGCCCGCCGGCATGCAGACCGGCACTGAGGCTGGAATGACCGAGCCGGTCGATACCGCCGAACGCATGGCGATCGCCGTGCTCTCGCCGACCGAGGGCAATGAGGCCCGCGGCCAGCTGCAGTTCGCCCTCGTCGACGGCAACATCCACATCACCGGCGAAGTGACCGGCCTGTCTGCAGGCGGCGAGCACGGTTTCCACGTGCATGAAGCCGGCGACTGCAGCGCGCCGGACGCCACCAGCGCCGGCGGTCATTTCAATCCCGAAGACAGCGAGCATGGCCGTGCCGGCCAGGGCGAGCATCACGCGGGCGACAGCGACAACCTCATGGCCAACGACGAGGGCGTGGCCCAGGTCGACCGCTGGCTGCACGGCGCCACTCTGGGCGATGGCGGTGCCGCCGATATCGTCGGCAAGGGCGTGATCGTGCACGCCGACGCCGATGACTACGTCAGCCAGCCCACCGGCGACGCCGGCGACCGGCTGGCCTGTGGCGTGATCGAAGCGCAGTAACGGCGCAAGCCACTGCGGTGAAAACCACGCACGCGCGGGGGAGTGGCCGTCAGGCCAGCTCCTCGCGCGGGTCGCCGTCGCTGCGGCAGTGGGCGAAGGTGACCGGGATCCCATGGGCCTGGAGCAGGGCGGTGACCTGCCGCTGCCGACCCTCGAAGTGCATATAGCCGCGCGCCAGTCGCGCCTCGTCCTGTTCGTCGCCGCCATAGTGGCGACGCCAGTGGTCGGGGGAGAACATCGCGATGCGTACTTCGCCGTCGGCGTAGCGCAGCAGCGGCTCGGGCGGAATATCCAGCCAGGCCTCCTTTTGCGGCGCCAGCAGCGCGGTTTCCAGGATCGGCCAGACCCGCGACAGGCCCGCATGGTCGTACTGCAGCGCGGTCATCGCGCACAGGTCGTGCAGGGTCAGGTAGCGGGCGTGCTCCACCTGCAGCCCGAACGCTTCCTGGGCCAGCAACGCGCTGCCGGCGTCGGCCATGCCGCGTTCCAGCAGCTGGTTTTCGAACGTTTCGCCGACCGTGTCGACTGCCTCTGCCGGACCGGTCAGGACGAAGGGCACCAGCCGCAGCGGGCCTTCGGCCATGGCCGGATTCGGAGTCAGGGTGCCGGGCAGCTTGCCCTCGTGGCTGCCAAAAGCGATCACCCGGCCACCGGCATCGCCGGGCGCGCGCGCCGACAGCTGGGCCAGCTCTTCATGCAGCGGCCAGCCGGGGCGCAGCAGTTCGGCCGGGTCGTAGTGGGCGGCCACCATGCACAGATCCAGATCACCCACATCGGCGGTGAAGGCGGCCAGGTCGCGGGCCACCAGCGCGGCCAGCGCGCCGGCCTTGTCCTGGGCCAGCGACAGCGCGCCCGGCGCTTCGGCGGCCACGCGTTCCAGCGCCAGTGCACCGCGGACGCAGCGGGTGGAGTTCAGCCCTGATTGGGTCATAGCGTTTGCCGTCACCCGGCCCGGCGTTAAGATGGCCACATTATGCCCGTCAAGGTCGATGGGCTCTGCCGTGAGGTGCTCCCCGATGCTGCAAACCCGTCCCGTCGCCGTGCTGGGCGGCGTCCGTATCCCTTTTTGCCGTCGCAATACCGCCTACGCGGACGTAGGCAATCTCGGCATGTCGGTGCGTACGCTCGGCGCGCTGGTCGAACGTTTCGGCCTGCATGGCCAGCAGCTGGGCGAAGTGGCGATGGGCGCGGTGATCAAGCATTCCAGCGACTGGAACCTGGGGCGTGAGGCGGCGCTGTCGTCAGGCCTGTCGCCGCTGACGCCGGGCATCACCCTGCAGCGTGCCTGCGGCACCTCGCTGGACAGCATCATCACCGTCGCCAACAAGATCGCGATGGGGCAGATCGAAGCCGGCATCGGCGGTGGGTCGGACACGACTTCCGACGTGCCGATCGTGTACGGGCAGAAGCTGCGCCGGCGCCTGCTGGCCGCGGCCGCCGCCAGGGACATGAAGGGCAAGCTGGCCGCGTTCAAGGGCTTTCGCCTGCGCGAGCTCAAGCCTGATTTCCCCGGCGTGGCCGAGCCACGCACCGGCAAATCGATGGGCGAGCACTGCGAAGACATGGCCAAGCAGTGGAACATTTCACGCGATTCGCAGGACGAGCTGGCCGTGGCCTCGCACCGCAAGCTGGCCGCGGCCTATGAGCGCGGTTTCTACGATGACCTGGTGGTCAGCTTCCGCGGGGAAGCGCGCGACAACAACCTGCGTCCGGACACGTCGATCGACAAGCTGGCCACGCTGAAGCCTGCTTTTGATCGCGCTTCCGGGCGCGGCACGCTGACCGCCGCCAACTCCACCCCGCTCACCGACGGTGCCGCCGCCTGCCTGCTGGCCAGCGACGAGTGGGCGCGTGCGCACGGCCACGAGCCGCTGTGCTGGGTGCGTGATGTGCACGTGTCAGCGGTTGATTTCGTTCACGGCGATGGCCTGCTGATGGCGCCGACCGTGGCCGTGGCCGAGATGCTGGCGCGCAACAACCTGAGCCTGCAGGACTTCGACATCTACGAAATCCACGAAGCCTTCGCCGCCCAGGTGCTGTGCACCCTGCGCGCGTGGGAGAGCGAGGATTACTGCCGCACCCGCCTGGGCCTGGATGCGCCGCTGGGCCGGATCGATCCGGAAAAGATCAATCCGGTGGGTTCATCGCTGGCTGCGGGTCACCCGTTTGCCGCGACCGGCGCCCGGGTCGTGGCCACCGCGGCCAAGCAGCTGGCCGAGCGCGGCGGTGGCCGCGCGCTGATTTCAATCTGCACCGCCGGCGGCATGGGCGTGGTGGCCATCCTGGAGCGCTGACCTCAGGGCGACAGCGGCGGAGGCAGCAGGGGGTCGTCGACCGGGTCCGGTTCGAGAGCCGGCTGTACGACAGGTGCCGGCACGGTGTCACCGCGGCCGGCGCGCAGGGCGTTGGCGTAGGCCTGGCGGGCGCCGGCCTCGTCGCCTCGGGCAGCGCGGATGTGGCCCAGCTGCTCCCAGCCGCCGCCGCGCGGATCGCGTTCGATGGCCCGCAGCGCATGGTCTTCCGCCCGTTCCCAGTCCTGCTGCTGTGCCCACAGCCGCGACAGCGCCAGCGGCAGCGTGGCGCTGTCGGGATGCCGGGCCAGCCAGCGCTCGCAGGCAACGGTGCGGTGTTCCAGGTCGCCCCCCGGCAGGGTGCCGTAGCGTTCGATGACGGACTCGTCCCAGCCGGCCTCAAGCGTGCGTTCCAGACTTTTGGTGGCGGCTTCGTCCCAGCCCAGCGCAGCGGCGCGGTCGGCGTAGGCCAAGGCCACTTCCGGGCTGGTTCGCAGCGCCTTGGGCAGCGCTTCCCAGCGGTCGGCGAGGGCATTGCTGTCGCCGGCTTCCCGCAGTGACGCGGCGGCCCAGCGGGTTTCGCATTCGGCCAGGGCAGCGTCGGGCAGCGCCTGCTGCTGGCGCAGCGCGCCGAGCAGTTCGTAGGCCTGCGCGGCCTGGCCGGAGACGGCCAGCGCCTCGGCCCGCAGGGCCAGTCCGCGTGGCGGCAGCGGCTGGGCCGCCGGCGCATCCAGCGCAACCAGTGCATCGGTTGGGCGGCGATCGGCCAGTGCCAGCTCGGCCGCGGCAATCGCGCGCGACGCCGGATGGCGTTCGCCAAATCCATCCAGTTCGCTGCGGGCCCGGGCCATGTCGCCACGCGCATGCGCGGCCTGGGCCACCGCTACGCGCGCCGCGGCTTCGGCATAGGGCTCGTCCCGCGCCCGGGCCAGCAGCTTGTCCGCCTGCGCATAGCGGCCCTGATGCAGCGCTTCCAGGCCATCGCCCAGGCTTGCCCGGGCGCGCTGGTCGCGGCGCTCATGCCAGGTGCGGAACGGCAGGCTCAGCAGCCACCAGGCCAGCCACAGCACCAGCACTACGGCCAGGCCAATGGCGATCGCGTTGACCAGGGTGGTGCGGTAGTCATAGCCGCCGTAGCGCACCAGCACCTGGCCGTGGTCGCCGTCGAGCAGCATCCACGCCAGGGCCGCGCCGATCACCGCCAGTACGAGCCACATCATCAGGTTGCGTAACAGCGTCATCGGGCAGTCTCCGGTGTGATTGCCGCCACGTTAGCGCCATGTTTGTTGCCTTGGCGTGCAGCGGATGCCGCTGCGGCGAGCAGCGATGCAGGCCGGGCGTCGGCGCCCTGGACCACTGCGCTGAACCCGAGGCCTTGCGCGAGCTCCACCAGTCGCGCGCTGGCAGCGGTCACCAGGGCCCCGCGCAGTCGGTCGGCGATATCCGCGGGCAGTGAGTCGACCAGCATCTCCAGCGCCAGTCCGCTGCTGAGTGCCAGTACCAGCGGCGTGCCAGGCGGCAGCGCCCGCAGCCGGGCGATGGCCTGCGGTGCGGGAGGCACCGGGATCCGGTCGTACACATCGGCGCGCAGCACCCGCGCGCCGCGCGCCT
Source organism: Luteimonas qiangzhengi (assembly GCF_039548515.1). Lineage (NCBI taxonomy): Bacteria > Pseudomonadati > Pseudomonadota > Gammaproteobacteria > Lysobacterales > Lysobacteraceae > Luteimonas > Luteimonas qiangzhengi. Next base: position 234,272 of record NZ_JBCLVE010000003.1, read on the forward strand.
GCAGTGATTCAGTCAGGAAGCTGCGACCTTCAGGCGCGGTCACCAGGCCGATGTGCATGCCGGTGACCTCCGTGAGTGCGGGCAGTCCCAGCAGTCCCTCGCTGTCCATGCGCTGCGGATAGACCGGTTCCGCCACGCCTGCCCGGCGCAGCGCGGCCGCGGTAGTGGCGCCCACGGCCAGGCGCAGCTGGCCCGGTTTCGCAGACAGCGGCGCCATGCCGGCAGCGGCCTGGACGGCCGCCGGGCTGGTGAATATGGCGATCGGCGCGCCCAGCGCCTGGCGCAGGAGCGGCAACGCCTGCCCATCGCGCGCAACCAGCCGCCACGGCGACAGGGCAAGGGTGCGGGCGCCGTGGGCGGCCGCTGCCCGGCGCATGCTGGCGTGCTCGCCCACAGGTCGCAGCGAGATGACGTAGCATCCGCGCAGTGCGGAAGCCGGGCGGTCTGAAAGAGTCATGCATGCCAGCTTGGCCGCCGTCCGCGACGCCCGCAAGTCCTGCAGTTGATCACCATGGAGACCGTTTTGCCGATGACGTCCGCAGCCGGATTGCAAGGCCTGCTTGCCCATTACCTCGCCATGCCGCCGGTGGCCGGCATGGGTATTGAAATTGACCATTACGACGGCCGCGGCCTGCGCCTGTTCGCGCCGCTGTCCCGCCACGTAAATGACAAGGGCTGCGCGTTTGGCGGAAGCCTGACCTCGCTGATGACGCTGGCCGGTTGGGGCCTGGTGACCCTGCAGGCGGAAGCGGCGGGAGTGGAATCGGACGTGTTCGTGGCCGACAGCCAGGTGGATTACGTGGCGCCGCTGTACGCGGACCTGCGCGCCGAAGCCAGGCTGGAGCCGGGGACGGACTGGGTGCGATTTGCCGACAGGCTGCGCGAGCGCGGCCGAACCAGCATCCACCTGCAGATAGAAGTTGCACTGCCGGAAGGCGGCGTCGCCACCCGTGGACGGGCGCGTTACGTGGCCATTGCCAGGCGCTAGGATGTGCGCCTTACCGAGGAATGACGAACCGATGTCCAAGCTGATCAAATCGGGCCTGGTCCTGCTGCTGGCCGCATTGACGCTGACGCTGTCGGCCTGCGGTGGCGGCAGGAAAATGAGCGAACTGGAGCAGATGCAGTACGTCTATTCGGCCGCAGTCCGCTGGGGAGACTTCGAAGGCGCATGGAATCTGGTGGACCCCGACTACCGGGAGGCCAATCCGATGAGCGAGCTGGAATTCAAGCGTTTCGAACAGATCCGTATTTCCGCCTACCGTGAGCTGGCCTCGCGCAGCTTCCCCGACGGCACCGCCGCGCGCGAGATCGAGGTCGGGGTGATCAACCGTCACAACATGGCAGAGCGCACCCTGCGCTATACCGAGCAGTGGCGCTACGACGACACGGCCGGGCAATGGTGGGTCAGCGGCGGCCTGCCGGACCTGTGGCCCGGTGAATGAGCTGGCGGCTTTGCGCCCCGCGCCGCGCTGGGCGACAATCGTCGGCCGCAGAACCTCCCCGGAAATCCCGTGAATTTTGAAGAATTGCTGGCATTTGCCGGCCGCAACCAGCTGCTGGTCCTGGCCCTCGTGGGCCTGACCGCGGCGCTGATCTACACCGAGATTGCGCGGCTGTTCCGCGGCTTCAAGGTGTTGCGTCCCGGGGAACTGGCGCCGCTGGTCAACCAGGAGAACGCCCTGGTGGTGGACCTGCGCCCGATCGCGGATTTCGACAAGGGCCACATCGCCGGCTCCAAAAACGTGGTGATGAGCCAGTTCGATCCTGAAAACAAGCAGCTGGCCGCGGCCAAGAAGCTCCCGGTGGTGCTGGTGTGCAAGACCGGCCAGACCGCCGGCGGTGCTGCTTCCAGGCTGAAAAAGGCCGGCTTCGAGCGCATCTACCTGCTCGATGGCGGCATCACCGGCTGGCAGCAGGCGGACCTGCCGCTGGTGCGCGGACGGCGCTGACCGGCGCTGTCCCTGCCCGAAGTGCGATAATCGACCTCTTTTCAACCCATTTCTGGAACCCGGAGTCAGATCACCATGGCCGACCAGCAGCCTGCAACCGCCAACGGCGCAGCCGCCACCAACCAGCCGACCGGCGCGCAGTTCAGCGTCGACAAGATCTACGTCAAGGACGTGTCGTTCGAGTCGCCCAAGGCGCCGCAGGTGTTCAACGAGCAGGCCCAGCCGCAGCTCAACATGAACCTCAACCAGCGGGTTACCAAGATTGGCGACAATGGTTACGAGGTGGTGCTGGGCATCACCCTGACCTGCAGCCTGGACGAGAACAACACCGTGTACGTGGCCGAAGTGCAGCAGGCCGGCGTGTTCACCCTGGCCGGCTTCGAGCCGCAGGTGCTGGACGCCATGCTCGGCACCCACTGCCCGAATGCCCTGTACCCGTACGCGCGCCAGCTGATCGGCGAGCTGATCCAGGCCGGTGGTTTCCCGCCGTTCCTGTTGCAGCCGATCAACTTCGAGTCGCTGTATGCCGAAGGCCTGCGCAAGCGTGCCGAACAGCAGGGTCAGGCGGCCGAAGGCGCAGGCGGCAGCGAGACCGCTGGCAACGCCTGATCGCATGATCAAGCGGCCAAAGGTCGCGGTGCTTGGCGCGGGCTCATGGGGCACCGCGCTCGCCGCGCTGATCGCACGCCACCAGTTCCCCACCGTGCTGTGGGGCTGGGAGAAGGACGCGCAGAACGTTGCCGGCATTGACGGGCGGCAACAGAACGCCCGCTACCTGCCCGGCATCGAGCTGCCGTCGGAACTGCGCGCCACCACCGACATGGCGGCGGCGCTGGCCGACGCCGACCTGGTGCTGGTGGCCGTGCCCTCGCACGCGTTTGCCGAAACCCTGCGGACGCTCGCTCCGCTGCGCCGGGCCGATGCCGGCGTGTGCTGGGCCACCAAGGGCTTCGAGCCGGGCTCCGGCCGCTTCCTGCATGAGGTGGCGGCCGAAGTGTTTGGCCCGGATGTGCCGCTGGCGGTGGTGACCGGGCCTTCGTTTGCCAAGGAAGTTGCGGCTGGTCTTCCCACCGCGCTCACCGTGCATGGTGACCATCCGGAGTTCGCCGAACAGGTGGCCGACGTACTGCACGGTCCCGCATTCCGCGCCTATACGGGCGATGACATGCGCGGGGCCGAGCTAGGCGGCGCGATGAAGAACGTGCTGGCCGTGGCCACCGGCGTGGCCGATGGCATGGAGCTGGGTCTCAACGCCCGCGCGGGCCTGATTACCCGCGGCCTGAACGAGATGCTGCGGCTCAACGTGGCACTGGGTGGACGCCCGGAAACTCTGATCGGCCTGGCCGGGCTGGGTGATCTGGTGCTGACCAGCACCGGCGATCTATCGCGCAACCGCCGCCTGGGTCTGGCCCTGGGGCGGGGGCAGTCGATTGACGAAGCAGTGCGGGAAATCGGCCAGGTGGTCGAGTCGTTGCAGACCGCCAACGAGGTCATGCGCCTTGCCCGGCGTCACGACATCGAACTGCCGATCGCCAGTGCCGTCCACGACGTGCTGCACGGTGACATCACCCCGGCCGAAGGTCTGGCCCGGCTGATGTCGCGCGACCGCAAGGCCGAATATCCGGCCAAGCTGTTCTGACAGAAATGTTCTGACAAAAAAAGACCCGGCCGTTGCCGGCCGGGTCGATCGCATTCCGAGGGAGAGAGAGACGGTTTGCGGTGTTGCTCTATTACCAGGTGAAGCGCGGTCCAACGAACCACTGGGTGTCGCCGCTGACGAACTTCACGTCGCCGGACAGGCCCCAGTTCTGGTTGAACTTCACTACCGCGCCAAGGCGGCCGTAGAAGTCGTCGTCGAACTGGCTGCCGTAGTCTTCATAGCCGACCATCGCGTGGCCTTCGAAGTTCGGGGCCAGCGCGCCGCGCAGGCCGACTTCGACGCTGTAGCCGTCCGCATCGATGCGCTGGCCGAGGATGCGGCCGAAGTCGGCTTTTTCATAGGCAACGCGGGTCACCAGGTCGGCATTGCGTGAGATCTCGTGGTTGTATCCCACGCCGATGCGCCACTGGTCGTAGTCCAAGCCCCCGATGTCGAGGTCCTGGTTCATGTAGGTGCCGAACACGTGGAAGTTGGGGTGTACGGCCACCGAGCCATTGATGCCGACGCCGTCAGCGTCGCCGCCGTCGGCGTTGGTGGAGACGTAGCCGCCTTCCACATAGTTGTACGACACGCCTTCGGCGGCGTTGGCGACCGCGAACGGCAGGGTGGCAGCCAGGCCAAGGGCGAGCAGGGACTGTTTCATCGGGGGAGATCCTTTTTTCTGCTTGTTTCTGAATAAGGTCGGCCCGGGCGACGAGGGGAGGGGAGGAGTGCGTTCATGTGCTGAAGGCACCACGGCCGCCCGGGCCGATGGAAGGGATCATGCAGAAACCAGCAATAACGCCGCCTGAATATTGAACCCGCAAGTACAGAAATCTTCCGCCGCTGTTCAGCAATACGTCAGCCGGCCATTTTTTCTGGAACTGCGGGCTGCCGGGCTAGACTCTTTGCCTTGGACAGACCTGCCGGCCCGCGCTCCGTGGCCCGCGCCGGGCTGAGGGGGGAGTGCGATGGGGCAGGGAAGGGAGGGTTGTGCCTGGCTGCTGGCGGTATTGCTGCTGCTGGCCATTGGTGGATGTACGGCGCAGGTGGAGCCACCGGCCGACACCACGGCTGAGCCGGCCACGCCGGCACAGCAGCAGATGACCGAAGCGTTGGCGCTTGCCGCCGCTGAACCTGAGCGCCCGGAAGACGCCCGGCGGCTGACCGGTGATCCGGCTTCCCGGCGCTACGCCCTGGTGCTTGGGAACGGCGCCTACCGACACGGCGATGCGCTGTCGGCGCCCACCCGCGATGCCGCGCTGATGGCGCGGGTGCTGCAGGGGCGTGGCTACCATGTGCTGGTGGGCACCGACAGGGATCTGGCTGGCATGCGCGAGGACATCGCCGCGTTCGCCGACATGTCCCGCGATGCGCAGCTGCGGCTGTTCTACTTCGCCGGCCATGGGTTCGAGATCGAAGGCGCCAACTATCTGATGCCGGTCGACCTGCCTGCCTCCATCGAAGACCTGGACGCGCGCGGCGTGCGCACTCATGCGCTGCGCCTGGATCAGCTGGTGTGGGAGCTGGAACAGGACGCGCCGGTGCTGGTGGCGGTGATCGATGCCTGCCGCGTGCCGCCCGTGCGGGGCGCGGGCCGGGTGTCTGCGCTGGGGGCTCAGGATCCGCCGGAAGGCACCATCCTTGCCTACGCCACCGCGCCAGGCCGGGTGGCGATGGACAGCCTGCGGGCCTATGGCATCGACGAGGAGCATTCGCCCTACACCTACTATCTGGCCGATGCGCTGGCGGCGCCCGAGGTGGAGAGCTGGGACCAGGCGTTCCAGACGGCCTACAACATCGTCAACCACCGCACCCGGGGCGCCCAGCAGCCGTGGATGAATGCACGGGTCAGCCGGTTTCCGCCGATTGGCCCGCTGGCGGCCCAAGCGGCGGGCGGGCAGGGGCTGGCTGGCTTCGGGCCGGCTGGCGTCGGGATGTCACCCGAGCGCCGTGCCGCAGGAAAATACTGGGCTGATGAGGCGCTGGCTGTCCTGACCCTGGCGGCTGATGGCAGCCGCACCGACGCAGCCCTGCAGCGGCTTGCCGGCGAGGGTGATGCGCGGGCGACGCTCGCGCTGGCGACGCGGCGGTGGGACCAGGGGCAGCAGCAGGCGGCGATCCCGATGCTGCAGACCCTGGCCGAGCAGGGCAATGCGGTGGCCCAGACCCATCTGGGCACGCTGTTGCATGAGCTGGCCGCCAAGGATGGCGCCGGTCGCAATGCGCGCTACTGGTGGGCGCAGGCCAGCGCCCAGGGCGTGGGTGAAGCGCGGGCCAAGCTGGCCATCGTTGATGGCAACGCCGACCAAGTGTTCGAGGAGTTCATGCGCGGCGCGATGGAGCATTACGAAGCGTTCAAGCCTGCGGTGCCGGAGGGGGCATGGTGAGGGCAGTAAAGAGGCGGCGATGGTTGCTTGCCGTCATCCTGTCCGCGCTGATCCTGCTTGTGCTGGCCGTGACCGCGGCGATTTTTTTCCCGGGCCGGGATGGCGACCCCCAGCCTGTCCAGCCTGCCGCCACAACCGACCAGGCGCTGCCCGCGGGGGTGGAGTACGAATTTGTCTGGCCTGACGGTGCGGCCCGCGGCATCGACCTGCCGCGCGAAATCTACATCCCCTCCAGCGGCAGGCGCGTGCCACTCACTGGAATCGGGGATCTGCGGTCGGAACCGGATGAGGACAAGGTGGCCTTCCTGCAGCGCGTGCGTAAGGAAATGGTGGCTTATTCGGACCGGCAGACCTTCGAAGCCTGCGCCTTGATCTGTTCCAACGGCGAGGCGGAGTATTCGGTGCGGATGATCACCGTGGGCGCGGTGGCCCACTGTGCGATCGCCCCGATCTGCCTCCCCGGCCACGCGACCACCCGCCAGTCCATCCACAGCCATTGCCCGGACCGGCCCCGACTGCGCGCGACCATGGCCGATGAATTCCTGTCCGGTGGATCCATGGCCCGCCGCAGCTACCTGCCGCGCTGCGACCCGGACTCGTTTTCCAGCCTCGATATGGACGGCTGGGCACCGGGTTGGCTGGCCGGCGTGCGGGCGCTGTACCGCCATGACGGTCCGCACCGCATCACCAGCTACGAGTGAAGTGCGCGGCCCGGTAATGGGGCCGGCCCCGCTAATCCGCGCCCGGATGGCCCAACTGCCGCCAGGCCTCGAAGGCCACCACGGCCACCGCGTTGGACAGGTTCAGGCTGCGATTGTCGGGGCGCATGGGTAGCCGCAGGCGTTGTCCGGCGGGGACGGCTTCCAGCACGGCTGGCGCCAGACCGCTGGTCTCGCAGCCGAACAGGAAGGCGTCGCCTTCGCCGTAGTGGGGCCGGTCATAGGTCACGCTGCCACGGGTACTGAGCGCAAACAGGCGCACCGGCACGATGGCCGTCAGGGCGGCTTCCAGCGAGGCGTGCACCTTCACCGGCGCGTACTCGTGGTAGTCCAGCCCGGCCCGCCGCAGCTGCCGGTCTTCCAGGCTGAAGCCGAGCGGCTCCACCAGGTGCAGGCGCGCGCCGATGTTGGCGCACAGGCGGATCACGTTGCCGGTGTTGGGCGGGATCTGCGGCTGGTGCAGGATGATGTCGAACATCGGGTGATTATCAGGCTTCGGCCCGACCGGCACATCGGTGTGATCTGGAGGCCTGACTTGGAGGTTTGACTTGAAACGGCAACATTTCTGTCGGCTGGCTGTCATCGCGCGGTAGCAACATGGCAGCCTGACCTGATCCGGAACATTTCAATGCCGATTCGAACCAGCCTGCGGACCCTCGTCCCGGGTGCGCTTGCCCTTGCCCTGCTGGCCGCGTGTACGGGCGCGCCGAATGCCGCGCCGTCCGATACAGCCCCCAGCGCGACCGCGTCGACTTTCGCAGCCGATGACCTGGCTACTGCGGTGGACGCGATTCGCGCCCGGATCATCGAGCAGGTTCCGGTTGATGCGCTTGAAGCGCTGACCGCCGACCAGATGCTGGCGCTGGCCACCGATGAAGAGCGGGAGATTCTTTCCACCGGGTTTCTGCGCTTCAGCGTGGATACCCCGGCCACCATCCACGTGCTGCTGTCGCCCGATTCCGACCTGGCGCCGTTCTGGCTCGAAGAGCAGGGCTTCGCACCCAGCGGCCAGGATGCACGGGTGGACGGTGACGACGACTTCCGCGGCTGGAGCAGGCACGTGCCGGCCGGCGAGGTTGCTCTCGGGGTGCCCTCGATCGAAGCGGCGGTGAAGCCCTATTTCGTGGTGATCGCGCCAGCCGAAGAGGGTGCGTCCCATCCGCAGGTCTCCGCGCTGTGGCCGGACACCATGGGCGTGGCCACGGCCACTGCCGATACCCGCGTGTTCACCGATGACACCGATCTGCTCAACGCCATTGATCCGGCGCTGGCCGGCCTGCCGCTGCTGCAGACCCTGGAAAAGCGCGAGGACGAGTCCGCCCTGCTGGGCTACTTCCGCGCCACTCCGTACCCGGCCGACGCCGACGCCGACCACGTGGTGCTGACCTGGGCCGGTGATCCTGCGACCACCCAGTCGATCCAGTGGCGCACCGCCACCGGCAGCGCCCAGTCGCAGCTGCGCTACGTCGCCGACCAGGCCGGCGCTGAAGCCGTGGTGGTCGAGGCTGACAGCTCCGAGCTGCACACCCCCGACGTGGCCAATGACTCCAGGGTGATGCGCCACACCGTCGTGCTGCAGAGCCTGCAGCCGGGCACCACCTACCGCTACGCGATCGGCGATGGCGGGCAGTGGGGCGAGGAGCGCAGCTTCAGCACCGGCCCGGCACAGGCTGAGCCGTTCTCCTTCATCTACATGGGTGACGCGCAGACCGGCCTGGACGGTTGGGGTGAGCTGGTGCGCAAGGCCCACGTTGAATATCCGCAGGCCGCGTTCTACGTGATGGCCGGCGACCTGGTGAACTGGGGCGAGCGCCGCGACGACTGGGACTGGCTGTTCCACAACGCCCGCGGCGTGTACGACAGCCGCCCGCTGGTTCCGGCGATCGGAAACCACGAGGTCGACCAGGGCCGCGCGGAGCTGTACGTCGATCAGTTCGACCTGCCGCGTAATGGCCCCGAAGGGATCGAGCCCGAGCGGGTGTATTCGATGGAATACGCCGACACCCTGTTCGTGGTTCTCGACTCCAACCTGGATCCGGAATCGCAGGTGCAATGGTTGGATGCAACCCTGGGCGCATCGGATGCCACATGGAAATTCGCGGTCTTTCACCACCCGCTGTACTCGCCGCGTCCGGGCGACCGCGGCCAGCCAGAGCAGAAGGCGGCGTGGGCGCCGGTGTTTGAAAAACACGGCGTCGATCTGGTGCTGCAGGGTGACGATCATGCCTATCTGCGCACCTTCCCGATGCGCAGCGATGAAGTGGTCGACTCGCCGGCCGATGGTCCGGTCTACATCATGTCGGTGTCCGGCTCGAAGATGTACGAGCAGACCGATGCCCCGTACGTGGCCAGGCGCTTCACTGATATCGCCACCTATCAGGTCATCGACATCGACGGCGGGACGCTGGAATACCGGTCCTATGATGTCGAAGGCACGCTGATGGATGAGTTTACGATCCAGAAGTGATCCGCTTTTACCAGGGAATCGTTTCGCCGTCGGTGCCCAGGAAGCGGCCGCTGTCGGCGGTGTCCAGCGCGTCCGTCTGGCGCAGCACCCCGGCCACCGCGTCCTCCGGCGCCACGTCGGCCTCGCTGCCGCCCATCTCGGTGCGCACCCAGCCCGGGCTGAAGGCCGCGACTACGATCCCGCGCTCCGCCAGCGCCTGGGCCAGCAGCACCGTGGCCATATTCAGCGCCGCCTTGCTGATGTTGTAGCTGGGCGTGCCGAAGCGTTCGGTGCCGGCGATCGAGCCCAGGCGCGACGACAGGTTGACCACCCGTGCGCCGTCCGCCAGCAGCGGCGCCAGCGCCTGGGTCAGCAGGAACGGGCCGGCGGCGTTGGTGCGAAAGCTGTCGTCAAGGTTGTCCGCGCCCACGTTGCCGAAGCGTTCGCCCGAATGCAGCACGCCGGCATTGTTGAGCAGCAGGTCCAGGCGTCCGTTCTTGCCGAGCACCAAGGGCAGCTCGCGGACCAGCTCGACGTGTGACTTCGGCTCGGCCATCTCCAGCGGCAGCACGTGCAGGCGGCCCGGATGTTCGCCGGCCAGCCGGTTCAGGGCGGTGGCTTTGCCCGGCTGGCGGCAGGTGGCCACCACCCGGTCACCGCGGGCGAGCAGCTGGCGGGTGAATTCCAGTCCCAGGCCACGATTGGCACCGGTCACGAGGGTTTGGCGGGTGGCGGTTTGCATGGCGGTGTGTGGGCAGCGGGGCGATGGGGCTACGATAGCGCGCACCATCCCTGTGCAATGCGAAGGATCTGCGATGACACCTGTATGCCCGTCCACCCTGCGCCGTGGCCGCACCGCGCTGCTTGCCCTGCCCCTGGCCGTTGCCCTGGCCGCTGCACTGCCCATCCAGCCTGCTTTCGCGCAGGATGCGCCGCAGGCCCCGGCGGTGGATATCGCCCATGACAGCTTCACCCTGCCCAACGGGCTGCGGGTGATCGTGCACACCGACCGCAAGGCGCCGATCGTGGCGGTCAACATCTGGTACCACGTGGGCAGCAAGGACGAGCCGCAGGGCCGCACCGGCTTCGCCCATCTGTTCGAGCACCTGATGTTCCAGAGCTCGGAAAACAACCCCGGCGAATACTTCACCCCGTTCGAGCAGGTCGGTGCCACCGACATGAACGGCACCACCAATACCGACCGCACCAATTATTTCCAGAACGTGCCGACCACCGCCCTGGATATGGCCCTGTGGATGGAATCGGACCGCATGGGGCACCTGCTGGGTGCGGTCGACCAGGCGGCGCTGGATGAGCAGCGCGGCGTGGTGCAGAACGAGAAGCGCCAGCGCCAGAACCAGCCCTACGGGCAGGCCTGGGAAGTGATCGACAAGCAGATGTATCCGGACGGGCACCCGTACCAGCACAGCGTGATCGGCTCGATGAACGACCTGGACGCGGCCACGCTGGACGACGTGCACCAGTGGTTCAACGCCTGGTACGGCCCCAACAACGCGGTGCTGGTGCTGGCCGGCGATATCGATGTGGACACCGCCAGGGAAAAGGTGAGCCGCTACTTCGGCCACATCCCGGCCGGGCCTGACATGGCTCAGCCCGAGGTCGATGCTGCCCAGCGCAGCGAATCGACCCGCAGCATCTTCGAGGACAACGTGCCCCAGGCACGCGTGTACCGGGTGTGGAACGTGGCCCAGGGCGGTACGGCCGATATCGAGCACCTGCGCCTGCTGGGCCAGGTGCTCGGCGGCAGCCGTTCGTCGCGGCTCGATCGTCGCCTGCTGCACCAGGACCGCCTGGTCGACAGCGTGTCGGTCTTCGCCAGCGGTGGCCAGCTGGGCGGGCAGTTCATCATCCAGGCCAGCGTGCGCAGCGGCGTGGAGCCCGAGCGGGTTGAAGCGGCCATCGACGAAGAGCTGCGCAGGCTGATCGACGAGGGGCCGACCGAGACCGAGCTGGCCCAGGCCAGGACCGTGCTGCGTGGCGGCTTCGTACGCGGTGTGGAGCGCATCGGCGGCTTCGGTGGCAAGGCCGATGTGCTCGCGCGCTGCGCGGTGCTGGAGCGCGATCCGGACTGCTTTCGCACCTCGCAGCAGCGCCTCGCCGCGGCCACTGCCGATGACGTCAAGGCCGCAGGGGCCAACTGGCTGTCGGCCGGCGACCACGTGCTGGTGGTGGTGCCGGGCGAGCGCACCATCCTTCCTGAAGATCCAGCGGTGACGCCCGAGCCGTTCGTGCTGCCTGATCCGGATCCGCGCTACACCACGGTGGCAAGCACCGTGGACCGCAGCACGGGTGTGCCGCAGACGGACGAATTTCCCGACCTCAAGTTCCCCGGGCTGCAGCGTGCGCAGCTGTCCAACGGCACCACGGTGATCCTGGCCGAGCGCCATGACGTGCCGGTGGTGCAGTTCAGCTACGAATTCGGTGGCGGCTACAGCGCCGACCAGGGCCGTCCGGCCGGCACCTCCGGTTTCACCATGGGCATGCTGGACGAGGGCGCCGGTGAACTGGACGCGCTGGCCTTCGCCGACCGCGCCGAGTCGCTGGGTGCGCGCTACTCGGCGGGTGCCGGGCTGGATGGCGGCAATGCGGGGCTGTCCGCGCTGGCCGAGAACCTGGACGATTCCCTGGCCCTGTATGCCGACATGATCCGCGAGCCGCGCTTTGACCAGTCGGAAATCGATCGGGTCCGCGCCACCTGGATTGCCGGCATCCGCCAGGAGCAGGCCAGCCCCAACGGTGCCGCGCTGCGCGTCCTTCCGCCGCTGCTGTACGGCGAAGGTCACCCGTATGCGATCCCGCTCAGCGGCACCGGTACCGAGGCATCCGTGGGTTCATTGACCCGTGACGACCTGGTGGCCTTCCATCGCGAATGGGTGCGGCCGGAGCAGGCCACCCTGATCGCGGTGGGTGCGACCACGCTGGACGAGGTGGTTCCGCTGTTGGAGAAGCACTTCGGCGACTGGCGCGGTGAAGGTCCGGCCCCGGCCGCCCCGGCAGTGGGCAACGTGGATCGTCCGCAGACTGCGCGGGTGTATCTGATCGACCAGCCCGGCGCGGTGCAGGCCAATATCTTTGCCGGCCAGGTGGTAACGCCCGGCAGCGATCCCGGCGCGATCCGCCTGGAGCTCGCCAACGCGGTCCTGGGCGGCGCGTTCTCATCGCGGTTGAACATGAACCTGCGTGAGGACAAGGGCTGGTCCTACGGGGCGTACTCCATGACCGTCGGTGCAGTGGGGCCGCGGCCGTGGATGGCCTATTCCGCCGTGCAGATCGACCGCACCGTGGATTCGCTGCGGGAACTGCAGCGCGAAATCACCGAGTACACCGGCGGCGGCGCCCCGGCCACGTCGGATGAAGTCGAGCGGGTGCAGGCGCAGAACATCCGCCGCCTGCCCGGCTCGTACGAAACCGCGCGTGCCGTGCTCAACGAGATCGGCGGGATCGTGCGCTTCAACCGTCCGGACGATTACGTGCTGCAGCGCCGGGCCGAGATCGAGGCCATGACCGCCGATCAGGTCAGCGCGGCCGCGGCCGGCCTGGATCCCGACGCCCTGACCTGGGTGGTGGTGGGCGACCTGTCGCAGATCGAGCAGCCGATCCGCGAGCTGGGCCTTGGCGAGGTGACGGTGGTCGACGCCGACGGCAACCCCGTCAGCGGCGACTGAGAACGGTCAATCGCAGCGCTTCGTCCGCTGCTCCATGGCCGCAACACGCCCTCCTCCTGAATGGGGGAGGGCGTGCTGGCGCGTAACAGGCCGGGAGCGGTTGCCACCCGCGTTGCCAGCCAGCACTATCATCGGATCCACACACCGGTTGTCCCTGCAATGCGCCAGTTCCTGCTGCTTCTTGTCCTCGCTCCAGTCCTCGGCGCCTGCACCTGGGTGCACATGGCGCCCGGCGCCAGCGCGGTGCGGATTGCGCCCTCGGCGCCCACCGGCTGTCAGAAGCTGGGCGAAGTGGAGGTGTCGGTAAAGCACAGCGTCGCCTTCATCGAGCGCAACCAGCTGCGCGTGCGCGACGAGCTGGAAACCCTGGCCCGCAACGAGGGGCCGGGCCTGGGCGCGGACACCATGCATGCGCTGACCGATCCGCTCAATGGCACCCAGCGCTTCGCCGCCTGGCGCTGCGGAGGCTGAACGGGAGAGCTGGCTAAAAATGCGCCGGCGGCCGGAAGCCGGTAACATCACTCCTCTTTTGTCTCCGTATCCGGTACCGCCATGCTGTTCCAACACGTCGCCATTGCCGGCCTGGCCCATATTGACGCCCCGCGCCGGCTCACGAGCGATGAAATCAACGCCCGGCTCAAGCCCACGCTTGACCGCCTGGGCATCCGCATCGACGTGTTCGGCGATATCGCCGGCATCCACGCGCGGCGGCTGTGGGACGGCGACGTGCAGGCTTCCGACGCGGCGAGCCTTGCCGGTGTGAAGGCGCTGGCCGATGCCGGTATTGATCCGGACAAGGTCGGCCTGTTGATCAGCACCTCGGTCAGCCGTGACTACCTGGAGCCCTCCACCGCCTCGATCGTGAGCGGCAATCTGGGTCTGCCGGATACCTGCCAGAACTTCGACGTGGCCAACGCCTGCCTGGCGTTCATCAACGGCATGGATATCGCCGCCCGCATGATTGAGCGCGGCGAGATCGAATACGCCCTGATCGTCGACGGTGAAACCGCCGACCTGGCTTACGAAAAGACCCTTGAGCGCATGTCCCGCGACGACGTGACCGCCGAGGATTTCCGCAACGAGATGGCCACCCTGACGCTGGGTTCCGGCGCCGCCGCCATGGTCATGGCGCGGGCGGAACTCGCCCCCGGTGCGCCGCGCTACAAGGGCGGCGTGACCCGTGCGGCCACCGAGTGGAACAAACTGTGCCGCGGCAACCTGGACGGCATGATCACCGATACCCGCCTGCTGCTGATTGAAGGCGTCAAGCTGGCCCAGAAGACCTTCCAGGTCGCCACGCAGAAGCTTGGCTGGGTGGCCAGCGAGCTGGACGAATTCGTTATCCACCAGGTCAGCAAAGCGCACACCAAGGCCTTCACCAAGGCCATGGGCATCGACCCCAAGAAGGTCATGACCATCTTCGGCGAGCACGGCAACATCGGCCCGGCCTCGGTGCCGATCGTGCTCAGCAAGCTGCGCGAAGAGGGTCGCCTGAAGAAGGGCAACCGCATTGCCCTGCTGGGTATCGGTTCGGGCCTGAACTGCTCGATGGCCGAGGTGGTCTGGTAACCGCCAGCACCTGTTGATACATCGAAGGGCCGGCTCGTCCGGCCCTTTCTGTTTGCGGCCGCCGCGGATTGCCGGCGGCATGTTCCTTTTGACGAAGCGCGACCATGGAATTCGGACTCGACGTGCTGGCGCTGCTGGCGCTGGCTGCTTTCATTGCCGGTACCGTCGATGCGATGGCGGGTGGTGGCGGGCTGATCGCGATTCCCGCCCTGCTCGCCGCCGGCGTGCCGCCGGTGCAGGCCATCGCCACCAACAAGGTGCAGTCCAGCTTCGGCACGGCCAGCGCGGTGCTGACCTTTGCACGCAAGGGACTGATCGACTTCCGCCGCTTCCTGTGGCCCGTGGTGGCGGCGTTCGCCGGCTCGGTCGGTGGCGCGCTCACCCTGCAGGTGGTCGATCCGTCATTCCTGATGGGCCTGGTGCCGGTGCTGCTGGTGGCGACCGCCGCCTATTTCCTGCTTGGCCCCAAGGCCAGTGAAGCCGATACCCGCGCACGCCTGGGGCATGCGGCGCTGGTTACGATCATGTTCGCGATCGGCTTCTACGACGGCTTCTTCGGCCCGGGCACCGGCTCGTTCATGGCCACCGCGCTGGTGGTCCTGTTCGGCTTCGGCCTGCTTTCGGCCACCGCCCACACCAAGCTGCTCAACCTGGCCAGCAACGTCGCCGCGCTCATCACCCTGGTGCTGGGCGGCCACGTGCTGTGGCTGGTGGGGCTGGTGATGGCCGTGGCCAGCGTCGCCGGTGCGCAGGTGGGCGCGCGCTTGGCCGTGCGCGTCGGCGGCCGCGTGATCAGGCCGCTGCTGGTGGTGATGTCGCTGGCGCTGACGGTGAAGCTGCTGGCCGAGCCGGGCAATCCGCTGGGGGAGATGCTGCGGGGATGGTTGAGCGTGACCTGACGGGCCCCGCCGCGGCCGGCAGGCCTTTGCGCTCCATGTCCCCCGGCCTCCGCCTGCGGCTACTTCGGGGCGAGGACGGACTTGCGCGGCATCCGCTCTTCGCGCATCGCCGCGTGGTACGCGAACGAGGCGACGATCGCCGCGGCCTGCTTCAGGTCCTCGGCCTCCACGTGGTCCCAGGTGTCCAGGTGGGTGTGGTGGACGTTGGTGAAATAGTCCAGCCGGTCCTGGATGAACTGGAAGCCGGGCAGGCCGACGCGATCAAACGCGATGTGGTCGGTGCTGCCGGTGTTGCGGGTGGCGACCGTGGTGGCGCCGACGTCGTGGAAGGGCTTGAGCCAGGCTTCGAAGATCGGCATCGCCGCCAGGTTCTCCTGGGCGTAGATGCCGCGGAAGCGGCCGGAGCCGTTGTCCATGTTGAAGTAGACCGAGAAGCGGTCGTAGTCGCGCGTCTTCTGCAGCGCGCCGGTCGGCTCGCGCAATGACGCGGGCAGGGCTTTCTGCGCCGGGTCGGTGGGTTCGGGATACGCGGCGAAGTTGCGCGCGACATAGTCCTGCGAGCCGATCAGGCCCTGCTCCTCGCCGCTCCACAGCGCCACGCGGATGGTGCGCTCCGGCTGTGCGCCCACCGCCTTGAGGATGCGCATCGCCTCCATCATCACCGCAACGCCCGCGGCGTTGTCGGCGGCGCCGGTGCCGGTGTGCCAGGAATCCATGTGCGCGCCCAGCATCACGATCTCGGCGGCCTTGCGGCCACGGCCGGGGATCTCGGCAATGGTGTTGTAGCCGGGCTGGTCGGTCTCGCCGATGAAGCGGGCGTCGACGTTGACGCGCAGGCGCACGGTCTGCTCGGCCTTGAGCGCGCGCACCAGCGGATTGAAGTGTTCGGCGATCATCGCCAGCTCCGGGATGCCCACCGGCTCGCCGGCCTTGCGCGAGCCGCCGCCGGCGACGCGGATGATGCCGTTGTCCCAGCTGCTGATGCTGATCGCGGCCAGCGCGCCTTCTTCGGCGAAGAAGGTGTTGACGGCCCGGTTCAGCTCCTGGCGCTCGCCGTACTCCTTGACCCGCTTGGCGCGGTCTGCGGTCGCGGTCTTCGGCACCGTGAACTGCTGCAGCCCTTCCAGCGAGGTGGCGTCGTGGCGGTGCGAGTCCGGCTCGGTGCCGCGCTTGTACTCGCGCGCCTCGCCCAGCAGCAGGATCTTGCCGCCCAGCTTGCCGCGATAGGTCTCGATGTCGGCCAGCTTCTTGATCTCCACGTGCACCAGCTCGCCTTCCACCGGGCCGTCGGTGCCCGGGGTCCAGGCCTTGGGCAGCGCGTGCAGCTGCTGCGCGCGGTCGCTGAGCATTTCCACGCTGGCCGAGCTGAATTCCCAGCCACGGCCGAAGTCGTCGAAGGCATCGTCGTGGACGTTGGCCAGGCCCCATTCGTTGAACTTGCCACGGGTCCAGGCATTGGCCTCGGCCATCTGCGGGGAGTTGGTCAGGCGCGCGCCGATGTTCTCGGTCAGGTGGCTGAAGGTCGCCATCACCTGCGAGTTGTGGAAGGCCTCCTGCCGGATCCGGCTGACCATGTCCAGGTCAACGGGCTCGTTCGCCACGGCCAGGCTGCTGAGGAGGGCCAGGCCGGCCACCAGTGCGCAACGCTTCAACATCGGGACTTCCTTTCGCGCCGCGGTGGGGCGCATGCAGCGGGAAACTGTAGCGGCAACGGGCGCCGGGCTCACCGGCCTTTAGTCACGGGGTGCACCCCTCGGGAACGGGCCCTGCGGCCTACAATTGGCAGCCCTGTCTCTCTCCAGCCGCCGCATGAACTTCCCCGATTACCCCGCTACCCGCCACCGTTTCCAGGTCCGCCCCGGCATCGAGATGAGCTATCTCGACGAAGGCCCGCGCGACGGCGAGGTGGTGGTGATGGTCCACGGCAATCCGTCGTGGAGCTACTACTGGCGCCATCTGGTGAACGGGCTGAGTAAACCAGGTGATGGCAAGGGCTACCGCTGCATCGTGCCTGACCACGTGGGCATGGGCCTGTCGGACAAGCCGGATGATGCGCCGAAGGCGCTGCCGCGCTACGACTACACGCTCGAGTCGCGGGTGGATGATCTTTCCGCGCTGCTGGAGCACCTGGGCATCGACGGCCCGGTAACGCTGGCGGTGCACGACTGGGGCGGGATGATTGGCTTCGGCTGGGCGCTGTCGCACCAGGCGCAGGTGCAGCGGCTGGTGATCCTCAATACGGCGGCGTTCCCAATGCCGGAGGCAAAAACGGTGCCGTGGCAGCTGGCGCTGGGGCGTGATTACAACGTGGGCGAGATGGTGATCCGCGGCTTCAACGCGTTTTCCGCCGGCGCTTCGCGCCTGGGCGTGGAACGGAAGATGGCGCCCGAGGTCCGCCGTGCCTACGTGGCGCCGTATGACAGCTGGAAGAACCGCATCTCCACGGTGCGCTTCATGCAGGACATTCCGCTGTCGCCGAAGGACAAGGCCTGGCCGCTGCTGGAGGAATCCGGCAAACGCCTGCATGAGTATGCGGGGCTGCCGGCGTTTATCGGCTGGGGGCTGAAGGATTTCGTGTTCGATCAGCTGTTCCTGGATCGCTTCAAGACGGACCTGCCGGGCGCCGAGGTGATGGCCTTCGATGATGCCGGGCACTACGTGCTGGAAGACAGGCACGAGGTGCTGGTGCCGGCGATCCGGCGGTTCCTGGATGCGCATCCGCTGGGTGGGTGAGGCGGTGTCGGGGGCGTAGCCCCGACCTACGGGGCTGCGCAAGAGCAGTTGGGTAAGCTGGCCGGCATATTCGAGGAGACAGCCATGGCAGACGTGACCCGCGTGCGGGCCGAATCAACCGCAACCGACTACATCGTTGAACTGTCCGATCCGTCCGGTCACCGCTGGCAGGCCGACGAGCCGGTGAAGCTCGGCGGCGGGGATACCGCGCCGGATCCAATGCAGCTGGCGCTTTCCGCGCTGGGCGCCTGCACCGCGATCACCCTGAAGATGTACGCGGCGCGCAAGCAGTGGCCGCTGGATGACGTGATGGTGGACCTGCAGCTCAACCCGGACGGCAAGCCGGCTGCCGGCAACGACATCCGCCGCCGGCTGACGGTGAAGGGTGATCTGGACGAAGCGCAGCGCGCGCGCCTGCTGCAGATCGCCAATGCCTGCCCGGTGCACAAGCTGCTGGCCGGCGAGATCCGCATCGATACGGCGCTGGAAACGCCGTAGGTCGGGGCTACGCCCCCGACGCCCCCGACGCCCCCGACGCCCCCGACGCCCCCGACGCCCCGCGAATCACGCAATCCGGCTTTTGCCGAGAAGCTTCGGTCACGCTGACGTGTCCGAAGCCATGCGGCGGGGATCGAGGTCACGCGGCTTCGCGCGCATGGCGCGCTCCTACCGGAGGCAATTGCTTCAGCCTTCGGCGGCGTCCAGACCCTGCTGCCAGAAGGACGCTTCCAGGCGCGAGGCCTGGCGGAAGATCTGCACCAGCTCCGGATAGCGGTTGTCGCTGGCATAGCGGCGGCCGAGATCATCCAGCCACTCGTGCGCGGCCAGGCCGGCTTCCTGGAAGGCTTCGCCCGAGTACTCGGCGATCCAGTCGCGGTACGGGTGATCGGCGGGGATGGCGTCGATGCCGTTGGGGGTGAGCCGGCGGCCGATTTCGGCGTAGCCCAGGGTGCACGGAATCAGCGCCACCTGCAGGTCCAGCAGGTCACCCGACATACCCACGTCCAGCACGAAGCGGGTGTAGGCCACGGTGGCCTGTTGCTCTTCGGTGGCTTCGACGTCAGCGGCTGACAGGCCCCAGCGCTCACACACCCGCAGGTGCAGCTTCATCTCGTCCAGGATCGCGCCCAGCCCGCCGCGCGCGGCTTCCATGTCGGCCAGGTTGCGGCTCTTGTAGGCGGCCAGTGCGTGGGCGCGGGCGAACTGGATCAGGAACAGGTAGTCCTGCACCAGGTAATTGCGGAACGCCGCTTCCGGCAGGCTGCCATCGCCCAGGCCGCGGACGAAGGCGTGGTCGACGTAGGCGTTCCAGTCGTCGGCGGCGGTGGTCTTGAGGCGTTCAAGCAGGGACATGGGCGCAGGCGCTCCTGTGGTGTCGGGGGCAAGATCATAGGCAATACGGCGATAATCGGGGCATGACCGAATCCTGCAATATCGCCGCCGCGCTGCCGCGGCTGGCCGCCGAGGCACCCGACCGGATCGCGATGCGCTATCCCGGTCGCGATGGCCAGTACGCCGACGCCCTGACCTACGCCGAGCTGGACCGCCGCAGCGATGCGATTGCCGCCGGCCTGGCCAAGCGCGGCATCGTCCGCGGCAGCCGCGCGGTGGTGATGGTGCGGCCCACGCCGGAGTTCTTCCTGCTGATGTTCGCCCTGTTCAAGGCGGGCGCGGTGCCGGTGCTGGTGGATCCGGGCATCGACAAGCGCGCGCTGAAGCAGTGCCTGGACGAGGCCGAGCCGCACGCTTTCATCGGCATCCCGCTGGCGATGTTCGCGCGCACCCTGCTGGGCTGGGCGAAGAAAACAACCCGCGTCCGGATTACCACAGGTCAGCGCGCCTGGCTGGCCGATGCCACCCTGGCCCAGGTGGAACAGGACGGTGCGGGCGCCGGCGCCCAGCTCACCGACACCGCGCCCGACGACATGGCCGGCATCCTGTTCACCAGCGGCTCCACCGGCGTGCCCAAGGGCGTGGTGTATCGCCACCGCCACTTCATGGCCCAGATCGGGATGCTGGGCGGCGCGTTCGACATCGAGGCGGGCGGGGTGGATATGCCCACGTTCCCGCCGTTTGCGCTGTTTGATCCGGCCCTGGGCCTGACCTCGATCATTCCGGACATGGACCCCACGCGTCCGGCCCAGGCCAACCCGCTGAAACTGCACGCCACGATCGAGCGCTTCGGCGTTGACCAGCTGTTCGGCTCGCCGGCGCTGATGCGGGTGCTGGCCGAATACGGCAAGCCGCTGCCCTCGCTGCGGCGGGTGACTTCGGCGGGAGCGCCGGTGCCGGCCGAAGTGGTCGCCCGCATGCACGAGCTGCTGCCCGAAGACGCCGGCTTCTGGACACCCTACGGCGCCACCGAATGCCTGCCTGTCTCGGTCATCGAAGGCCGTGAGCTGATCGCGCTGGGCAAGCGCACCCGCCAGGGCGCGGGTACCTGCGTGGGCAGGCCGGTGCCGCCGAACGAAGTGCGGATCATCCGTGTGCGCGATGACGCGATTCCGGACTGGTCCGAAGATCTGGTGGTCAAAGGTGACCTGATCGGCGAGATCACCGTGGCCGGTCCCACCGCCACCGACACCTACTGGCGCCGCGACAAACAGACCGGTCTGGCCAAGATCCGCGAGGTGCTGGCCGACGGCACGGAGCGCATCGTCCACCGCATGGGCGACCTGGGCTATTTCGACGCCGAGGGCAGGCTGTGGTTCTGCGGGCGCAAGTCGCACCGGGTGATCACCCCCGGCGGTGGCACGCTGTGCACCGAGCAGGTCGAGCCCATATTCGACACCCATCCGGACGTGCGCCGGACCGCGCTTGTTGGCGTGGGCGATCGGCAGGCGCAGCGGCCGGTGCTGTGCGTGGAGCTGCATCCGGGCGTGGCCAAGGGTGAGCAGGCGCGGGTCGTATCGGAGCTGCGTCATATCAGCGAAGGCTTCGTGCACACCTCGGGCGTGCGGACCTTCCTGTTCCACCCCGGCTTCCCGGTCGATATCCGCCACAACGCCAAGATCAGTCGGGAAAAGCTCGCCGCCTGGGCGCAAACGCGACTGCGGCGCGCCCCCGCCGGCGATGGCGTGGACAAGGAGTCGGCGCGATGAAGATCCTGGTGACCGGCGGCGGCGGGTTCCTGGGCCAGGCGCTGTGCCGCGGACTGGTCGAGCGGGGGCACGAAGTCACCAGCTTCAACCGCGGCCATTATCCGGAGCTGGATGCGCTGAGCGTGCGTCAGGTGCGTGGCGACCTGGCCGACCGCAACGCCGTGCTGGGCGCAGCCAGCGGCATGCAGGCCATCTTCCACAACGCGGCCAAGGCCGGCGCCTGGGGCAGCTATGACAGCTATCACCAGGCCAACGTGGTCGGTACGGACAACGTGCTGGAAGCCTGTCGCGTGCACGGCATCGGACGCCTGATCTACACCTCCACGCCCAGCGTCACCCACCGCAAGACCCATCCGGTGGAAGGCGGCACCGCCGACACGGTGCCCTACGGCAGCGGCTTCAAGGCGCCTTACGCCAGTACCAAGACCATTGCCGAGAAGGCAGTGCTGGCGGCCAACGGCCCGGCGCTGGCTACCGTGGCATTGCGTCCGCGGCTGATCTGGGGCCCGGGTGACAACCAGCTGCTGCCGCGACTGGTGGAGCGGGCCAACGCCGGGCGGTTGCGCCTGGTGGGCGATGGCGAAAACCGTATCGACACCACCTATATCGACAACGCCGCGGACGCGCACTTCAAGGCGTTTGAGCACCTGGCGCCCGGCGCGGCCTGCGCCGGCAAGGCGTACTTCATCAGCAACGGCGAGCCCATGCCGATCCGCGACATCCTCAATGGCCTGCTGGCGGCAGCCGGTGCACCCGCGGTCGAAAAGACCGTGCCGTTCCGGGTTGCGTTTGCGATCGGTGCGGTCAGCGAAACCCTGTGGCCGCTGCTGCGCCTGCCCGGCGAGCCGCCGCTGACCCGGTTCCTGGCCGAACAGCTCAGCACCACCCACTGGTATGACATGGCCCCGGCCACGCGTGATTTCGGCTACGTGCCAGCCGTCTCCACCGCGGAAGGGCTCGAGCGCCTGGCCCGGGCATGGCCGCAGGGCTGATCTTCACCACAGGCAGACAACGCTGAACCTACCCCCAGCGGAGCGGATTCCATCACCAGCTGAATACTTCACCCCCGGCAAGATCGATCCCGTATCCAACAAGCCCGCAAGGGGAGAGGTCGACGCCATGCTGAACTATGCCGTTCTGTTTTTCGTACTTGCCATCATCGCCGCCGTGCTCGGTCTCACCGGTATTGCAGGCGCGCTGGGCAACATTGCCTGGATCCTGTTTGTGGTCTTCCTGATCATCGCGGTGATCTCGCTGATCCGCGGTCGCGGTCCCAGAGTCTGATTTCCTGCGCAGCGGACCCCGGTCCGTTCTGCAGCAGTTGAGGGGTGAAAGCCCGCTCATGGCCCGCCGGAGACGGCGGGCTTTTTCATGTCCGGCTTCCTCTTCAATCCGGGAACGCGCCCCTGCGCCGCGGCTACAATGCCGCCATGGTTGCCCAATCCCGTTCCCCGTTTTCTTCGCTCAAGCCGCTGGCCGGGCGTGCGCTGGAGCGCGCCCTCGAGCGCGCCCTGGCGCTGGATCCCGATACCCGCGACGCGCTGGGTCCGCTGCAGGGACGTCGCCTGGTATTGCGACTGGCGTCGCCCCCGCTGGCGCTGCAGCTGACCGTTGACGACCGCGCGCTGAAGGTGGGGCCGGTGGAAGAGGATCTGGAGCCGGACCTTGCTGTGCGCAGCACCCTGGGCGGATTGCTGTCGCAGCTGCCGGGCCTGCGCCCGGGGGATGGTGCGCCGGTGGGGAAGATGCGGATTGAAGGGGACGCCGAGCTGGCGCGGCGGGTGCAGGCGCTGGCCCGGGGCTTCGATCCGGATTGGGAAGCGCCGTTCGCCGAGGTGTTTGGCGATGTCCTGGGCGTGCAGATCGCCCGGGGCCTGGCGGGCGCGCTGCGCCAGGCCAAGGTGACCGGGCAGGCACTGGCGCGCAGCGCCGCCGAATACGTGACCGAGGAATCGCGCGACGTGGTCGCCCGCGCCGAGCTTGAAGCCTTCCACGAGGACGTCGACGTGCTGCGCGACGACGTGGAGCGGCTGGACGTGCGCATCCGCCGCCTGCGCAGCGCAAAGGGAACCCACGCATGAGTGCATTGCTGCGCGCCTCGCGCATTGGTCGGGTGCTGTTGCGTTACCGACTGGACTCCCTGCTGGAAGGCAGCCCGGCCGAGCGCTGGCTGAAACTGATGCGCCCGTTCGTGCCGCGCGCCTCGGCCGAAGTGCAGGCGATGCCGCGTGGTGCCCGCCTGCGCCTGGCCCTGCAGGAGCTGGGTCCGCTGTTTGTGAAGTTCGGGCAGATCCTCTCCACCCGCCGCGACGTGGTGCCGCCGGATATCGCTGAAGAGCTGGCCCTGCTGCAGGACCAGGTGGCGCCGTTCGATGGTGACACCGCGCGCGCGCTGGTGGAGCAGGCGCTGGAGCGCAGCATCGACGAGGCCTATGCCAGCTTCGATACCGTGCCGCTCGCGTCGGCTTCGATCGCCCAGGTGCATGCCGCCACGCTGCATGCGGAAGACGACGCTGCCCCGCGCGAAGTGGTGGTGAAGGTGCTGCGGCCGGGCATCAGGCAGCAGGTGGCCGCCGATATTGCCCTGCTCAACAGCATTGCCGGCCTGGTTGAACGCACCCATCCGCGCGCCCACCGCCTGCGCCCGCGCGAGATCGTGGCCGAGATCGAAAACACCCTGGCCGCCGAGCTGGATCTGCAGCGCGAGGGCGCGAACGCCTCCGTGCTGCGGCGCAACTGGCTGGGCTCCGATGACCTCTACGTGCCCGAGCCGCTGTGGTCGCACACCGCCGAGCAGGTGCTGACCCTGGAGCGGGTGCGCGGCATTCCCAGTGACGATATCGCCGCGCTGGATGCAGCCGGCATCGACCGCCGCGCGCTGGCGGCCAAGGGCGTGCGGGTGTTCTACACCCAGGTGTTCCGCGACAACTTTTTCCACGCCGATGCCCATGCCGGCAACATCTGGGTGGATGAAACGCGCCAGGACAATCCGCGCTTCATCGCCCTGGATTTCGGGATCATGGGCCAGCTCTCGAGCGAGGACCAGTACTACCTGGCCGAGAACTTCATGGCTATCTTCAACCGCGATTATCGGCGCATCGCCGAGCTGCACCTGCAGGCGGGCTGGATGCCGAACAACGTGCGCCTGGACGAGCTGGAAGCCGCGGTGCGTGGGGTATGCGAGCCGTATTTCACCCGGCCGCTGGCGGAGATCTCGCTGGCCGAGGTGCTGGGCAAACTGTTCCGCACCGCGCAGAAGTACGAGCTGACCCTGCAGCCGCAGCTGATCCTGCTGCAGAAGACCCTGCTGAGCATCGAGGGCCTGGGCCGGCTGCTGGATCCGAAAATCGACATCTGGGCCGTTGCCCGGCCGGTGCTGGAGCGGATTCTGGCCGAGCGCTACAGCCCGCGCCGGCTGGCCCGCGAATTCCGCCGGCGGCTGCCGGAGCTGGTGACCAAGACCCCGGAAATGCCACGCCTGGTGCACGCCTGGCTGGAACAGCAGGTCTCCGGACGCCACGAGCTGCAGATGCGCTCCAGCGATCTGGTGGCATTGACCGGCGAGATCCGGGCGCTGCAGCGGCGTGCGGTGGCGGCGATCGCCGGGGCGGGGCTGCTGGTGACGGCCGCGGTGCTTTACGGCCTGGAGACGGATGGACCGGCGCTGGCAGGCGTGCCCGTGGCGGTCTGGGCCAGCGGGCTGTGTGGGGTGGCGGCGCTGATGGTGGCCTGGCGGCGCGGTTGAGCTCCTGCGGAACCACCGGGCGACGAGGTCAGATCAGGCACCGCTGAAAGCACGCCTGCGCAGTGAGCGGTAGGCCGGGCCGGCGAAGCGCTTGGCCGGCTTCTTGAGGTTCCACATCAGCCACTGCCGGGCGCGGGCGCTGCTGCGGCCGGTGGCGAGGTCGGCCACCTGGGCCGGCGTCACCCCGCGCTGCAGCGCATAGCGGCCCAGGACCAGGCTGCCGCCGACCCGCCCGACGCTGATGGTCGGCTCCGAAGTAAACAGGTATCTGATGCCTGCCTCTGCGGCGGCGCAGGCCACCCGCGTGGAATGAAAGCCCCCGGGCACCGAAGCGACGTCGACGAGCCTGCCGATGAGGTCGGACAGCAGCGCCAAGCTGTCGTGCCACTCCGCAGCGAGCGCGTCGGCCGCAAGCCGGGAGATATCTGGCGGGTGGTTGTGCGAATGGCTGCCGACCACGTGTCCGCCCGCGACCAGCGCGCGCAGATCCGCAGCGGTGACGAAACCGGGCGTGCCCACCCGGGCAGCGGTGATCAGGAAGTGCCCGGCCATGCCATGGCGATCCAGGCGCCGCGCCGCATCCAGCGAACTCGCGCCGCCATCATCGAAGGTGACCAGGCAGGCATCGCGCGCATCGCTGCTGCCTAGGTCACTGATTCGTGGAAAGCGCAGGCCGGTCCGAGCGAGCGCAAGCAGCTGACGTTCAAAGGCGTCGTGGTCGAACTTGTACGAGGCTGCCGACGGGCCCGGAAATCCGCTGGCGTCCCAATCGCCGTCAGCAACGATGTCGTGATACATCAGGCTCGCAATCGTCATTTCATCCCCCGTTACGCAGTGCGCGCCGCGTGTGCAGGTAGCAGCTCAATCGCGGCTGGCCCCATTCCCCGCTGCGGCGTCCGCGGGTGTCTATCGGCTCGGCGGTGCCGGCATGGATCCGGGCGAACCGGTCGGCCAGCGCGTCAAGGTTTGCCGACACCACTTTGTGCTGGATGACGGCGTAGCTTTCCCGGCGCTCGTCGAACGCGCAGCGGTAGTAGCCGAACACCGGTCCGGTATCGATGCCCGCATCAATGCGCAACAGGGTCATCCCGACGCGCTCGAGGTCGCGCTCGGCCAGCGCCCAGAAGCAGCCGTGCGCGTTGCGGTACTCGGGGCAGATGCCCGGATGCATCACCAGGGTGCCGGCCCGGGCGATCGAGAACACCCGCTTGGACAGCAGCTGCTTGCAGCGGGCCAGGACGATGTCCGGGCGCAGGTCACGCAGGAATGCCACCACCGCCGGGTCATTGCCGCTGGCCGCACGCAGCTGTGGTACCTGCGGCGCCGGGCCGTACCGGTGCTCCATTTCCGCCAGCGTTGTGCGCATCCAGGCGGCATCGGCGGCATGGTGGAACAGGCGCTGGTACACACGCATCGCCGCCACGTCGACCATCCCCAGCGCGCCCACCCTGCGGAACTCGCGCAGGTAGCGGCGGCGCTGCTGCGCAGCCGTCTCCTGCAGCACCACGATCCCCACCAGGTCGGAGAACGAGGCCAGCCATGCCGCCAGTCCGCGCTGGTCGAACCCGGCGCCCGCGTGGCAGATCAGCACCGTGCGCACCTCAGCACCCCACCCACGGCCGGACAGACCGGTCGGGCGGCAGGCATTTGGCGCAGCGTTTGTCCTGGCTTGAAGGCATACACCAGGACGAACGGAAAACGGGGCCGGTTGGTGCCACGCCCCGGTTGCCGAAGCGCGGACCGGGGTCGGCCCGCGCATCGCTATGTCGTCAGACCGGATCCCCGGTCAGCCGGCTCAGTCGGCCGGAACCTGCGTCGGCGCCTTGCCTTCGGCCGCCTCGAAGTCGCCGGCAACGAACCAGGAAATCTCCTCCGGACGCAGATGACGCTTGAGCGCAGCAAGCACGCTGTCCGGCGTCTGCGCGCGCAGCTGGTCCTCGAACGCCGCCTCGTCGGCCATCGTCCGGTCCAGGTACAGGTTGCTGGCCAGCAGCCCGGTCAGCGCGCCGTCGCTGGCACGCGAGGTGCGGCGTGATTCGAGCATGCCGTTCAGCGCCTCGCGCAGCTCGTCCTCGTCGATGCCGTCTTCCAGCAGGCGTGCCAGCTCCTCGGCCATGGCCGCCTCCACCGCCGGGATGTTCTCCGGGGCCGCGATCGCATAGAGGTTGAAGTTGCCGGTCTCGTCCAGCGCGCTGCCGTTGAAGCCCGAGCCAACGCCGTAGCTCAGGCCCTCGCGCTGGCGGATGCGGTCGTACAGGCGCGATTTGCTGCTGCCGCCGAGGATCTGGTTGCCCACTACCAGCGCCGGATAGTCCTCGTGATCCTGGTTCACCGGCACTGGCAGCAGCGCCAGCAGCATGGCGTTGGCCTTTTCCGGGGTCTCGATCTGCTCGCGTACCGCCGGCATGGTGTGGTGCGGCGACGGAATGCGGGTGAAGGCCACCGGTGCGTTCCAGTCGCCGAACAGCGCGTCCACCTGGGCCTGGGTCGCCTCGGCGTCGACATCGCCGACGATGGCGATGCTGGCACCGGCGCTGCCGTAGAAGTCGCGGTGGAACGCCTGGATATCTTCGAGCTCCAACGCCTGGATGGCCTCGATCTGCTGTTCGAACGACAGCGCCGCGTACGGATGTCCCTCGGGCCAGCGGTCGAAGTAGCGGCTCATGGCCGCGGACGCGACCGCCTGTGGCTCGGTCATGGAGTTGCGCACGCTGGTCAGCATCTGTGCGCGCAGCTGTTCGAACTCAGATTCCGGGAACGTGGGCTGGCGCAGGATCGTAGCCGCCAGTTCCAGCAGCTCAGCCAGGTTGTCGCGGTCGGTGGTCGCGGTCAGCGAAACACTGGTGCCACCGCCGCCCACGTTGAGGGTCGACTTGAGCGCCGTGAGCCGGCGCGAGATCGCCGCGCGGTCCAGCCCATCCGTGCCGCGCATCAGCATGTCGGGCACCAGCCAGCCGTGGATGGACCGCCCGGTCAGCGCCTCCTCGTTGCCGATGCGCATGTTGATGCGTATCTGCACCGATTCGCCGCGGGTGGATTTGGCCAATACGGCCAGCTCCGCCTCATTGGCCAGGGTGACGGTGCTGGTGCGCGCGTCGATATTGGCCGGAGAGGGATCAAAGGCCTCGCCCGCAGCCATCGCCTCGCGGCCCTGGTAGTCCTCCAGCAGCGTGGCCGCGTCGGGCGCTGCCGGAATCTCGACCCGCTCCGGCGCCGCGGTCGGGATGAACCGGCCGGCGGTGCGGTTGCTGCGCTGCAGATAGGCCTGGGCCACCCGGTTCACATCTTCGGCGGTGACCTGTTCGATGCGGTCGCGACTGAGCAGCAGCAGGCGCCAGTCGCCCTGGGCGATCGCCTCCGACAGGGCCACGCCGATTGCGTTCGGGTCCCGCATCGCCATTTCCAGGCCGGTGAGGATGCGCTGGCGGGCCTGCTCCACTTCTTCTTCGGTGAACGGCTCGTCGGCCGAGTCCTCCATCAGCGCGATCATGTCGGCCTGCAGCTCGTCCAGATCGGCGCCTTCGGCGGCCGCGGCCAGGACGATCATCAGCCCGGGCTGGTCCATGGACAGTTCCATGCTTTGCACGCCGACAGCCTTGCCGCTTTCCACCAGCGCCCGGTGCATGCGCCCGGTCGGGGTGTGTGACAGCACCTGGCCCAGCACCGCCACGGCGGCGCTGTCCGGATGACGGCCGGCGGGGATGTGGTACGACAGGCCCAGGAAGGGAACCTCGCCCACCCGGCGCAGGGTCACCGAGCGCTCGCCATCCTGCGCCGGCTCGGTGGTGTAGTTGGCCGGCAGGGCGCGCTCCGGGCGCGGGATCGCGCCGAAGCTCGCGGCCACTGCCTGCAGGGTGGCTTCCGGATCGAAGTCTCCGGCCACCACCAGCACCGCGTTGTCCGGCTGGTACCAGGTCCGGTAGAAGGCCTGCAGCCGTTCGGTCGGCACGTTCTCCACGTCCGAGCGGGCGCCGATGGTGGAGTTGGCATAGTTGTGCCAGAGGTAGGCGGTGGAGAACATCCGCGCCAGCATCACCCCGGCCGGGTTGTTCTCGCCCATCTCCATCTCGTTGCGGACCACGGTCATCTCACTGTCCAGGTCCTCGCGGGAAATGTGCGAGTTGACCATGCGGTCGGCTTCCATCTGCAGCAGCCACTCCAGGGTGTCCGGGTTGGTGGCAAAGCTGGCGAAGTAGTTGGTGCGGTCCAGCCAGGTGGTGCCATTGAAGCCGATGCCGCGCTTGCGCATCTCGCCCGGGATGTCCGCATGGGTGGGCGTGCCCTTGAACACCAGGTGCTCGAGCAGGTGCGCCATGCCGGTCTCGCCGTAGTTCTCGTGGCGCGAGCCGACCAGGTAGGTCACGTTGACGGTGGTGACGGGCTTGCTTGAGTCCGGGAACAGCACCACGCGCATGCCGTTGTCGAGCGCGTATTCGCTGATGCCTTCAGCGCTGAGCACCGGCTCGGCCGTGGCCTGCTGGCGGGCCGCCACCGGCGAGGTGAGTGCCAGGGCCACGACCAGCGCCGCGAGCATCGCTGCCAGGCGTTGCGGCCCCTGCAAACGTTTCAACATGGATTTCCCCTTCCCTTGGTGAGCGGCGAAAATAGCAAAGATTCCCGCTCCGTTCCGGAACGGGCCAGGGCAGGTGGTGTTCAGTTGAAGGATCTGGAAGCGGCGGGCATGGGCAAGGCAGCAGGGTGCGGGATCACGGTGCTGCACGCCGACGAGTATCTGGCGGTGGTCGACAAGCCGGCCGGATTGACCGTGCATGACAGTCGCCTGGCGCGCGGCGAGAAGGACTTCCTGGTCAACCGCCTGCGGGCGCAGCTGGGCCGGCCGGTGTATCCGGCCCATCGCCTGGACCGGGCCACCAGCGGCTGCCTGCTGCTGGCGTTTGATCGCGCCACCGCGGCGGCGCTGGGCGAGCAGCTGATGTCGCGCACCGTGGGCAAGGAGTATCTGGCGGTGTGCCGCGGCTGGCCGGAGACGGAGTTCACCGTTGACCATGCGCTGGATGGTGGGCCGGGCAAACCGCTGAAGAAACCCGCGATCACCCGCTTCGAGCGGCTGGCCACGACCGAGCTGGACGTGCCTTCGACAGGCTTTCCCACCTCGCGCTATGCGCTGCTGCGGGCCATGCCGGAGACTGGGCGCTTCAGGCAGATCCGGCGCCACCTCAAACATGCATCGCACCACTTGATTGGCGACACCAGCCACGGTGACGGTCGCCACAACCGCCAGTTCCGGATGATGGGCATCCACCGCATGCTGCTGCACGCCAGCGCGCTGGTGTTCGATCACCCGCAAGGCGGCCGCCGGCTGCGGGTGGAGGCGCCGCTGGACGCGGCGCTGGACGTGGAGTTCGCCCGCGCCCTTGCCCTGTTCAAGTTGGAGGCGGGCGACCTGCAGGCCGCCCGCGACGAGGGGCTTATTCCGCGTTGAATTCCTCGGCCAGGTCCTGCTCCAGCTGGGTCAGGACAGGCATCAGCATCTGCTGCACCGCCTGCATGGTGTTCTGCATCAGCTGGGGCATCTTGTCGAGCAGGTTCTGACCGGCCTGGCTCTCGTAGAAAGTGATCATCGCGTCCATGTCCTCACCGTCGAAGGTGGCCATGTAGATATCGCGGTACACCGGCTCCAGCTTCTCCCACGACAGCGCCTCGGCCATGGTGGCGTTGCCACGGGCAACGATGCGATCGATCCGCTCGCGCTCGGCGGCATCCAGCTGCTGGCCGGCAGTGGCCTGGGCCACCATCTGCTGCTGGGAGGCCTGCACCTGCGGCAGGATCGCTTCCAGCGTCTGCTTTGCGCGCATGACTTCCAGCAGTCGGCCAACCTGTTCCTGGGTGGGCTGCTGGGCGAACGCCGGCGGCACCAGCACCAGCAGCACGGCAAGCGCGAACGTACGCAAATACAGTTTCATGGACATCTTCATGGACCTCTCCCCGAAAAGAGCGGCCATCCTCCCGCGGGTCGGGCGCAGGTGCAACACGGCATGTGCATGCGGCGGCGATAGAATCAGCGTCAGGAGGGTGTCGATGGCGGTACCGCAAATCCCGGAAAACGAGATCACCGAACGGTTCATCCGTGCGTCCGGCCCCGGCGGCCAGAACGTCAACAAGGTGGCGACGGCGGTGGAGCTGCGCTTCGATATTGCCGCCTCGCCCTCGCTGCCCGAGCCGGTCCGCGAGCGGCTGCTCACCCGCCGCGACCGGCGGGTGACTTCCGAAGGGGTGCTGGTGATCAACGCCCAGCGTTATCGCACCCAGGAGCGCAACCGCGAGGATGCCCGGGTGCGCCTGCAGGACTTCATCGCCCACGGCGCGCAGCCGCCCAAGCCGCGGGTGGCGACCCGGCCGACCCGCGGGTCCAAAGAGCGCCGCTTGCAGGACAAGCGCGTGCGTGGCCAGATCAAGCGCGGCCGTTCGGCCAGGGAGTGGGAGTAACCGGTGGACAAGGAGGAGCAAGCTCCGCTGCTGCCCGAGGTGCCGCCCAGCGTGCCCCGGGTGCCGCACAACCGTTTTACCCGCTGGTTCGGGCGCACGGTGCTGCGGCTGGGTGGCTGGCGCGTGGTCGGGCCTGTGCCGGATCTTCCCAAGGCGGTGCTGATCGCCGCGCCGCACTCTTCCAACTGGGACGGGCTGTGGGGGTTCGCGGCCAAGCTGGCGCTGGGCATCCGCATTACTGTGCTCGGCAAGCACCAGCTGTTCTGGTGGCCGCTGTCGGTGCTGCTGGGCAAGCTCGGTGTGATTGCGGTGGACCGTGCGGCGCCCCAGGGCACGGTCGGCCAGGCCGCGCAGATGATCGTGCGCGCCGACCAGCTGTGGTTCGCCCTGGCGCCGGAAGGCACCCGCAAGCGGGTGGAGCAGTGGAAGACCGGGTTCTGGAAAATCGCCGATGCCACCCGGACGCCGATTGTGCCGGCGTATTTCCACTATCCGGACAAAATCATCGGCTTTGGCGAACCGTTCCACACCAGCGGCGATGTCGAGGCCGATATGGTCCGCATCCGCACGTGGTACCGCCCCTGGCAGGGGCGCAATCGCGGTACGGAATCATGATTGGGGCAGGGCATGATCGAGGCTGGAGGTCATGACATGAGCCGACGGTTTTTCGCAGTGGCGATCATGGTGCTGGTTGCGGTGCTGGTGATCGGGGTGCCCCTGTGGCGCTCCGGCGGACCGGCGCAGCAGTCCGTGGTGGTGACCGAAGCGGCGCAGGCCGCCCCCGCCCCTCCTGCTGCCACGCGCCCGGCGGACAATGGTGCCGTCAAACCCGAGGAAGCCGGGGCTGCCACCCTGCCGCCGCTGGACGCTCCGTTGCGCCTGGTGATCGATGACCTGATGCGGCGGGCGGATGCGGGCGACGTGGCAGCGGCATGTCGGGTTGCGGCGGAGCTGGAGCGCTGCGGGGAGCTGCGCCTGACGGTGGGCGCGTTCAGCGCCACGCGCAGGGAAATGCAGCGGCTGGTTGATGAAGCGCCGGGCGAACATCGGCACGCCTTTGTCAGCCGGCTTGAGGAAATCGAAGCGATGGCTGCGACCGCGGTTGATGGGACCATGCACTGCGCCGGCATCCCGGAGCCGGACCCCGGCGAGCGCGCACGCTATTGGCGCACCGCCGCGCTGGGCGGTCATCCGGCGGCGGTCCGGCATTACGCCATCGGCAACGCGTTCCGGTTCGACGACATGATGGGCGCGGTGCCGGAGCTGGCCACCTATCACAACGAAGCAGAAGCCATGGCCCGTCAGGCAGCCATGGGGGGCGATCTGGCCATGCTGCATGCCTTGGCCATGGCCTACCTGCCACCGGATGACACCGTGCCCGAGACTGCCCGCCCGGGGCGCCGGACCTTCCTCGCCCAGGTGGTTCGACCCGACGCCGGGCAGGCATTGGCCGTGCTGTTTGCCATGCAGCGGCACCCGACTGTGCGCGGACTGCCGCAGACCCACCGGATAAGGCTGGCGGTGGAGTTCGGGCTTGAGCGCCTGCTTATGCAGGAGGACGCCGCCACGGTGAGCAAGGCCAGTGCCACCGCGGACGCCTGGTCGCGCACGTGGACGCCCACCCGCGAAGATCCGGCCGAGCTTGGAATATTCGTCAACGGCGGACTCAGCGACGTGCCGCGTGAGGCGTGCGGACCGGGCTGACTGGCTTCGGTGACACTTCCACTTCCAGTACGCGCTGCCCGAGTACACCGTGGCAAGGCTGATCGGCGAGGAGGAATAGGCGCGCCTCAGCGCTCCGAGTGGCCCCTGTCCCAATCGTCCCGACGGGTGAACAGGTCCGGCTGCACCAGGTCGACGAACGCCCGTGCGGATGGGGGCAGGATCTTGCCCTTGCGCATGATCACCCCGTAGCTGCGAGCCGGGAACAGATCGCCCAGCGGGCGGATCGACAGCGTCTGCGCATCGGCTTCGTTGAGGCACACCGAAGACACGATGCTGATCCCCATGCCCATCGCCACGTACTGCTTGATCACCTCCCAGCCGTCGACCTCCAGGGCCACGTGGTAGGGCACGCGGTTGCGCTGGAAGACCTGGTCCACCAGGCGCAGGGTCACCTGGCGGCGCGGCGGCAGGATCAGGTCGTGGGCGGCGATGTCCTCCAGGCGCGGCGTGGCGCCCTGCGCCAGCGGATGATCGCGCGGGGTGATCAGCATGTGCTCGAAACGGTAGGCCGGGGCGTAGTCGATGTCCGCCGGAACGTCGACCATGGACCCGAAGGTGAGATCGACCACGTTGTCGCGCACCAGGTCGGCGCCGTCGGCGGTGATCGCGCTGTGCAGCACCACGCGCACGTCCGGATGGGCGGCGCGAAAGGCGGCAATCAGCTTGGGCAGCAGGTACAGGGTGGTGGTGCTGTTGGCGGCGATATTGAGTTCACCCGCGTCCATTCCCCGGATCCGTTGGAGAAAGGCGTCGGGCAGGGCATCAATGCTTGCCACCAGCGGAGCAGCCAGTTCGTACAGCACTTCGCCCTCGCGCGTAGGCAGCATCCTGCGCCCGGCCCGCTCCAGCAGCGGCACGCCGAGATCGCGTTCCAGCGCCTGCAGCTGCTGGGTGACCGCCGGCTGGCTGACGAACAATGCCTCCGCCGCGCGTGACACCGACCCCAGCCTGGCGGTCTGGCAGAACGCCCGCAGCGGCTTGAGGCGATCACCCTTGTAGGCGAATCGCGGCGGTATGACGGGCTTTTCGCTCACGGTGTGCGTCCGTATAAGTTTTGCTGATGATAGTCATTGTAGAAAATGCTTTGTCAAATAGTTGGCGGCGGGGGACGGTGTTTCGCACCGCATCAATCCAGGAATGCCCCCATGTCCGCCGTGCTCAAGGAACTTCCCCAGACGCTCTCCTCCCCGAAGCGGACACCTGACCTGTCCCTTTCCGGTGATTCGCATTCCATCGACCCGGCCGCTGATCTGCTTCCGCCGGGAGCACGCGCTCTGCTGGTCGATCTGCATCAGCACTTCGACGCCCGTCGCCGTGACCTGCTTGCCGCGCGCCGGGCCCGTCAGGCCCGGTTCGATGCGGGTGAAGTGCCGGACTTCCGTCCCGACACCCGCGCCATCCGCGAGCGTGACTGGCGGGTCGCATCGCTGTCCGAGGCGCTGCGCGACCGGCGGGTGGAAATCACCGGTCCGGTGGATCCGAAGATGGTGATCAACGCGCTCAACTCCGGCGCGGACTGCTACATGGCCGACTTCGAGGATTCCACCGCGCCGACCTGGGACAACCTCGTCACCGGCCAGCGCGCGCTGCGAGAGGCGGTGCGCGGCACCCTCGCCTTCGACGGCGGCGGCAAGCGGTACCGGCTGCGTCCGTTTGATGAGCAGGCGGTGCTGTTGGTGCGCCCGCGCGGCTGGCACCTGGAGGAGAAGCACGTGCTGGTCGACGGTGCGCGCATGTCCGCCTCGCTGTTCGACGCCGGCCTGTTCGCTTTCCACAACTCGGACGTGCTCGCCGCGAAGGACCGCGGACCCTATTTCTACCTGCCCAAGCTGGAGTCGATGGAAGAGGCGCAGCTGTGGGACGACGCGCTGGCCCACATGGAGCAGACGCTTGGCCTGCGCACCGGGCAGATCAAGGTCACTGTGCTGATCGAGACCTTGCCGGCGGCGTTCGAAATGGACGAGATCCTGCACGCGCTGCGCGGCCGCATTTCCGGGCTCAACTGCGGGCGCTGGGACTACATCTTTTCCTACATCAAGACCTTCCGCCGGCATCCGTCACGGGTGCTGCCCGAGCGCGGCCAGGTGACCATGACCCAGCCGTTCCTGAAGGCCTATTCGGAGCTGTTGATCCAGACCTGCCACCGCCGCGGCGCCCATGCCATGGGTGGGATGGCCGCGCAGATCCCAGTTAGTGGAGATCCCGAAGCCAACGCAAGCGCGCTGGCCCGGGTGCGCGCCGACAAGCTGCGCGAGGTCACCGCCGGCCACGACGGCACCTGGGTGGCGCATCCGGCGCTGATCCCGGTGGCACGGCAGGTGTTCGACGAGCGCATGCCCACCGCCCACCAGCAGCACCTGCTGCGCGATGACGTGCTGGTGGGCAGGACGGAGCTGGTCACGCCGCCGCTGGGCACCATTACCCGCGCCGGCTTCGAAGGCAATGTGGAGGTCTGTGTGCGTTACCTGGCCGCGTGGCTGGACGGCAGCGGCTGCGTGCCGATCCACTGGCTGATGGAAGACGCCGCCACCGCCGAGATCGCCCGCGCCCAGCTGTGGCAGTGGCTGCACCATTCCGGGTCGTTCGGCCAGGCGTCCCGAGGGCGCGATGGCGATGCCGCGCGCGAGCCGCTGTACCTGGATGACGGCACCGCCATCGACGCCGTGCTGTTCGACGCGGCCCTGCTCAACGTGGCCTCGCGCCTGTCCGACCCGACCCTTCCCGGCGCCGGCCGCATGCGCGAAGCGCTGGAGCTGCTCGAGGAGCTGACCCGTCGCGACACGCTCGAAGACTTCCTCACCGTTCCCGCCTACGAGCGCCTGTAAGCGCTGCCCCTCAAAAAGAAATCCGGAGCCCGACATGACCACCCGCCAGCAGCAGATCGAATCCCTCAACGATGACTGGACCAGCAATCCCCGCTGGGACGGCACCGAACGCCCGTACTCGGCCGCCGACGTCGTGCGCCTGCGCGGCAGCGTGCAGCCCGAACACACCTTGGCAAAGCGCGGCGCGGAAAAGCTGTGGCAGCTGGTCAACGGCGACGCGAAGAAGGGCTACGTCAATGCCTTTGGCGCCATCAGCGGTGGCCAGGCCATGCAGCAGGCCAAGGCCGGGCTGGAGGCGGTGTACCTGTCGGGCTGGCAGGTCGCGGCCGACGGCAACACGTCCGAGACCATGTACCCGGACCAGTCGCTGTACGCCTACGACTCGGTGCCGGCCATGGTCCGCCGCATCAACAACACCTTCCGGCGCGCCGATGAGATCCAGTGGAAGGCGATCTGCGACGGCAAGCTGGAAGACAGGGACGCGATCGATTTCTTCCTGCCGATCGTGGCCGACGCCGAGGCCGGTTTCGGCGGCGTGCTCAACGGCTTCGAGTTGATGAAGAACATGATCGCCGCCGGCGCGGCCGGCGTGCACTTCGAGGACCAGCTGGCCGCGGTGAAGAAGTGCGGCCACATGGGCGGCAAGGTGCTGGTGCCCACCGGCGAGGCGGTGCAGAAGCTGGTGGCCGCGCGCCTGGCCGCCGACGTCGCCGGCGTGCCGACCATCGTGCTCGCCCGCACCGACGCCGAGGCCGCGACCCTGGTCACCTCCGACCATGACGCCAACGACGCGCCGTTCATTACCGGCGAGCGCACCGCCGAGGGTTTCTTCAAGGTCCGCAACGGGCTGGAACAGTCGATCAGCCGTGGCGTCGCCTACGCGCCCTACGCCGACCTGGTGTGGTGCGAGACCGGCACCCCGGACATCGGCTTCGCCCGCGAGTTCGCCCAGGCCGTGCATGCCAGGAGTCCCGGCAAGCTGCTGGCCTACAACTGCTCGCCCAGCTTCAACTGGAAGGCGAACCTGGACGACCGTCAGATCGCCAGCTTCCAGGACGACCTGGCGGCGCTGGGCTACCGCTTCCAGTTCATCACCCTGGCCGGGATCCACATCAACTGGTTCAACAGCTTCAAGTTCGCCCACGACTACGCCCGCGGCGAAGGCATGCGCCACTACGTGGAGCAGGTGCAGGAGCCGGAATTCGCCGCCCGCGAGCAGGGCTACACCTTCGTCTCGCACCAGCAGGAAGTGGGCGCCGGGTACTTCGACGACGTCACCACCGTCATCCAGGGCGGCGCCTCCAGCGTCACCGCGATGGACGGATCAACCGAGGAAGCGCAGTTCCAGGAGCGCCGCAGAGCCGCGGCCTGATTGCTGTCGTGCCGGCGACCCCGAGCGGGGCGTCCGCCGGCGCGGAACCTTTCCGTTCGCGGGGCGCAGGGGACGTCGGGGGCGTAGCCCCGACCTACGGTTCCCGGGGACGGGACGTACCCCTGTAGGTCGGGGCTACGCCCCCGACGCCAACCCCGCCTCCATCCGCCGGTAATACGGCCACAGCGCCGCGGCGCGGGCGATCACGTAAACAATGAACGCCACCCACAGCCCGTGGTTGCCCCAGGCGGCGGTCAGCGGCCAGGCGACCAGCAGGAACGCCGCCAGCGAAATCACCCCTGCGTTGCGCATCTCCTTCGTCCGGGTGGCACCGATAAACACGCCGTCGAGCTGGAACGCGGCCACCGAGACCAGCACGTACACCGCGGCCCAGGGCAGATAGGCGAAGGCGGCCTCGCGCACCAGTGGCAGGCTGGTCAGGGCGCTGACGGCGGGCTGGCCGAACAGCAGGATGGCGAGCGAGAGCACCAGTGCGGCCCCAATGGCGAGCTCGCCGGTCAGGCGCACCGCGCGGCGGAAGCGCTCGCGGCTGCGCGCCCCCCAGGCCGCCCCCACCCGGGCTTCGGCGACAAAGGCGAAGCCGTCGAGGAAAAACGCGCTGAAGGACACCAGCTGCAGCAGGATGTGGTTGGCGGCGAGGGTCACGTCGCCAAAGCGCGCGCCGGCGTTGGCGAACCACGCGAAGGCCAGCAGCAGGCACACGGTGCGAATGAGGATGTCCGTGTTGGCGGCGAGCGACTGGCGGATGCGCTTGCCGTCGGCGATGCGCTGCCAGGACAGGAAAGGACCGCCATCGTGGCGGGTACGCAGCACGCGCCAGACGATCGCAAGTGCCACGCCGCAGGTGCTCCATTCGGCAATCGCGGTGCCCAGCCCGATGCCGCGCACGCCCATGCCGAGATAGCCGGCAAACCAGATATCCAGGCCTGCGTTGAGTCCGTTGAGAAGCAGTTGAACAATCAGCAATTCGCGGCTGCGGCCCAGGCCGATCAGCAGGCCGCTGCAGGCAAACAGGGTGAGCGCGGCGGGCGCGCCCCAGATGCGGGTCTGGAAATAGTCCGCGGTGGCTGCTTCCACTGCCTCGCTGCCATCCATCAGGCCCAGGTACAGGGTGACCACGGGCCACTGCACCGCGATCAGGATCACGCCCAGCCCCACCGCCATCAGCACCGCGCGGCTCGCCGCAGCGCGCACCTCGGCCTCGTCTCCCGCCCCCGCCGCCTGGGCCACGAACCCGGTCGTGCCCATGCGCAGGAAGCCGAAGCTCCAGTAGACGAAGTTGAACAGCAGCGCGCCCAGCGCCAATCCGCCGAGGTCGGTGGCGCTGCCGAAGTGGCCGATGACGGCGGTATCGACAAGCCCCAGCATCGGCACGGCGGCATTGGCGAGGATGATCGGCCACGCCTGGCGGGCGACGGAGAGGCGGGTCAACGGAGTGGAGCTGGAAGGCGTCATGGGCGACATGATGCCGCCGTTGCGGGGGATGCGGGTGCGGTGGGCGGGTGGGGGTGGTTCGGGTGGGTTGGGGCAGCAGGTGGATTTGTTTCACGCGGCTTCGCGCGCATGGCGCGCTCCTACACGAGAAGGCTCGCCTTGTAGGAGCGCGCCATGCGCGCGAAGCCGC
Source organism: Luteimonas qiangzhengi (assembly GCF_039548515.1). Classification (NCBI taxonomy): domain Bacteria; kingdom Pseudomonadati; phylum Pseudomonadota; class Gammaproteobacteria; order Lysobacterales; family Lysobacteraceae; genus Luteimonas; species Luteimonas qiangzhengi. Next base: position 273,165 of record NZ_JBCLVE010000003.1, read on the forward strand.
GTGACCTCTGGTCGTGCGATGGAAGCCGCGGCGTTCGCGACCGACTCTTCAGCCGCGAACGCCACACAGACCGTGCCGCCCGTCAGTTACGGCTTTCAGGCGTATGCGATTCCAGCGCTTCGGCCAGCCCCGGCACGATGTCCGCGCCGGCCGGCACCTGGATGCTGGAGCCGGTGAGGTCGCCGATCGGTTCCGCGCGACCGCCCAGGCACTGGCCCAGGAAGCCCTCGGCCACCGCATTGAACGCCATGTTGTTCTCCGGGCGGGCAAAACCGTGGCCCTCGTCGGGGAACAGCACGTAAGTCACCGGGATGTCCTTCCCGGTCATCGCGTCGACGATCTGGTCGCTCTCGGCCTGCTTGACCCGCGGGTCGTTGGCACCCTGGCCGATCAGCAGCGGCTTGCTGATGTTGTCCACGTGGGTCAGCGGCGAGCGCTCGGTCAGCCAGGTACGCCCTTCCTCGGTGCGCGGGTCACCCATGCGGCGGGCAAGCTGCTCGAAGAAGCTGGCCCAGTACGGTGGCACCGTCTCCAGCAAGGTGTTGAGGTTGGACGGGCCGACGATGTCCACCCCGCAGGCGAAGGTGTCCGGGGTGAAGGTCAGGCCGGCCAGGGTGGCGTAGCCGCCGTAGCTGCCGCCCATGATCGCCACCTTGTCCTCGGTGGTGACGCCCTCGGTGACCGCCCACTGCACGGCGTCGATCAGGTCGTCGTGCATCTTCTTGCCCCACTCGCCGTCGCCGGCGTTGGTGAAGTCCTTGCCGAAGCCGGTGGAGCCGCGGAAGTTGACGCTCAGCACCGCGTAGCCGCGGTTGGCCAGCCACTGGTCGTAGCCGCTGTAGCCGTAGTAGTCGCGCGCCCACGGGCCGCCGTGCACCAGCAGCACCATCGGCACCGCGGTGTCGGGTTTGCCGTCTCCATCCGGGTCAGCGTGGGCAGGCAGGGTGAGGTAGCTGACCAGGTTCAGGCCATCACGCGCCTCCAGTTCCACCGGCCACATCGGCACCAGCGGCATGCCGTCCAGCGCCGGGCGGGCGGAAAACAGCTCGCTCAGTTCGCCGCTGTCACGGTCGTAGCGGTAGTACTTGGCCGGCGCTTCGGCGGCCGAGTAGGTCACGATCCAGGTGCGGTCATCCAGGGTGCGCGAACCCACGCCGACTTCACCCGGGCCGATCTGTTCCAGCTTCTCCAGATCCGCGGCGATGCTGTCATCCAGCACCGTCCACTCGTCGCGCAGGTAGTTGACCGACACGGCCTGGATTTCCCCGGTCGCCGGGTCGGACAGGGTGCCGCTGACGTCGGCGCGTCCGTCTTCGTGAATCAGGCTGCGCTCGCCACTGGTGGTGTTGATCGCGTACAGGGCCGATGTGTTGCGGTCGCGCGAATCAAGCATGTAAAGAGTCTGTCCATCGAGGGTCAGCCCGCCGGGAGAGGTGTTCATCGCGTCCTCGAACGGGATCGCGTCGTGCTCCTGCCAGCGGTCGCCCTCGCGGCGCAGGATGTCCATGCCGCCGTCCGGACGCGCGCGCATGGCGTAGCGCAGGGTGTAATCGGCGTCGGTCATGTAGCCGGCGAGCATGCCGGTGTTTTCTTCCACCAGGGTGCGTTCACCGCTGGCCAGGTCTACCCGGTACAGGTCGTGCCACTGCGGATCGCGATCGTTCATGCCCACCAGGATGCTGTCCGGGTGGTTTCGGCTGACGCTGACCACGGTGGCCGTGGTTTTTTCGAATGGCGTCAGGTCGCGGCTTTCGCTGCTTTCCAGGTCCAGCGCGTAGAGGTGAAAATCCTCGTCGCCACCGCTGTCACGCAGATACAGCAGGGTGCCGGGGCGGTAGCCCCAGAAATAGGCGCGGATGCCGCGGCCTTCGTCGCGGGTGACCGGGCGCGCGTTGTTGAGGTCATCGGCCGGGGCGACCCAGAGGTTGAGCACGCCGCCTACCGGGGCGATCCAGCTCAGGTACTGGCCGTCCGGGCTGATCCGCACGCTGGCGCGCTCCGGGTTGCCAAACAGGGCTTCGCGCGGGATCAGTTCCACCTCGTCGATGGAGGACGGCCCGGTGCGAGCGGTGGTGTTCGCGTCGCCGTTGTCCCCACGCGGGCCACAGGCGGCGAGGGACAGGGCGATGCAGCTGGCAAGCAGCAGTGAGCGGTGTTGCATGGTATTCCCCGTTGAGTGGTACAGCACCAGCGAAATCTAGCCGGAACCGGAGTTTGGCGTGTTGCGCGGGTGTTAAACGCCGCGGATGACCATCGACAGGGCTCAGGCGGCCAGCGGGGCCTGTCGGCTGTTGAAGCCGCGATAGCCCAGCGCTTCGGACAGATGCACGGTGGCAATGGAGTCGCGGCCGGCCAGATCGGCAATGGTGCGAGCCACGCGCAGGATCCGGTGCATGGCCCGTGCGGAAAGCTGGAGTGATTCGATGGCGCGCTCAAGCAGCAGCTGGTCGGACGACGCCAGGCGGCAGGTCTCCAGCGTGCGGGCGTGGTCCAGGCGCGCGTTGGGCAGACCTGCGCGAGCCAGCTGGCGTTCGCGCGCGGCCTCCACCCGGGCGCGGATCGGCGCGCTGGCCTCTCCGTCCGGCGCGTCGGGACGCAGCAGCTGCGCCGGCAGCCGGCGCACGTCCACGTGCAGGTCGATCCGGTCCAGCAGCGGGCCCGATACCCGCGCCCGGTAGCGGTGAATGGCGTCCTCTCCACAGCGGCACCGCCCGGAAACGTCTCCTGCCCAGCCGCAAGGGCAGGGATTCATGGCGGCCACCAGCTGGAAGCGAGCCGGAAAAGTGCATTGCCGGGCAGCGCGGGACACGGTGACCGTGCCGGATTCGAGCGGCTCGCGCAGCACTTCCAGTGCGCGCCGCTGCCATTCGGGCAGTTCGTCCAGGAACAGGACGCCGTGATGGGCCAGCGAGATTTCCCCCGGACGCGGCTCGCCGCCACCGCCCACCAGCGCGATCGCGCTGGCAGTGTGGTGCGGGGCGCGGAACGGGCGCTCGCGCCAGCGGCCGACATCAAGCTGGCGGCCCGCTGCCGAGGCCACCGCGGCCGCCTCCAGCGCCTGTGATTCGTCCATCGGCGGCAGCAGGCCCGGCAGGCGCGAGGCCAGCAGGGTCTTGCCACAGCCGGGAGGCCCGGAAAACAGCAGGTGATGCTCTCCAGCCGCTGCGATCTCCAGCGCGCGTCGGGCCTGCAGCTGGCCGCGGACATCACGCATGTCGGGCCCCGCGCGTGGACGCAGCGGCACCGGACTGACCGCTGGCAGGGGTTGCTTGCCGCTGAGCAGGGCGCAGACTTCCAGCAGGGTGCGGGCGCCGAAGACCCGTGCATTTGCCGCCAGCGCGGCCTCGTCGGCATTGGCCGTGGGAACGATCAGCCGCCGGCCTGCGGCCGCGCAGGCCAGCGCGGCAGGCAGCACCGCTTCCACCGCACGCAGCTCACCGGTCAGGCCGAGCTCGCCAATGAATTCAGCGTCGCGCAGTGCTTCGGCAGGGATCTGCCCGCTGGCGGCCAGGATGCCCAGTGCAATGGGAAGATCAAATCGCCCGCCATGCTTGGGCAGGTCGGCCGGGGCGAGGTTGACGGTGATCCGGCGCTGCGGGAATTCAAGCTGCGCGCACTGGATGGCGGCGCGGACACGGTCTTTGGCTTCGCGGACCGCGGCTTCCGGCAGGCCGACGATGGACATGCCGGGCAGGCCCCCTGCCAGGTGGACCTCGACCGCCACCGCGGGGGCAGATACCCCCGCACGCGCGCGTCCATGCACGAGTGCGAGTGTCATGAAGGGATCTCAGTGCGAGGGCGGCGCCGGGGAGACGGGGGCCGCAGATGCGGAGGGCTTGCCCTCCAGCTCGGCTTCCAGCCACTGCACGGCCTGTTCCAGCGCCTCGAGTTTTTCCCGGGTCCGCAGCAGGACCGCGCGCTGGACCTCGAATTCCTCCCGGCTGACCAGGTCGAGCTTGCTCAGGCCGCCCTGGAGGACCGCTTTGAAGTTCTCCTGCAGCTCTTCACGGCTTTCGCGCACGGAAGGCGGGACCAGGCCGCTGAGGCGGCGGGCGAGGTCGTCAATATGGCCGAGATCAATCATGGGGTTGTCCATCCTCCGGGGAGTGTTGAGGGCAGCATGTCGCAGGGCGCGGAGGAATGCTGTCGGCGGCGACCGTGTCAGGGGGTAGGAAAATCCTGACCGGCCGTACGGCGGCGCATTGTACCCGGCGTGTTGCACATGCCTGGCCCGGTTATGCTGCGCCCAGTCCAGATGGAGTCCGCGTGATGAAGATGGTTGTGGCCATCATCAAGCCGTTCAAACTTGACGATGTGCGTGAAGCGCTGGCCGAGGCCGGCGTGACCGGCATCACTGTGACCGAGGTGAAGGGGTTCGGCCGCCAGAAAGGCCACACGGAGCTCTACCGCGGCGCTGAATACGTGGTCGATTTCCTGCCCAAGCTCAAGCTGGAGGTGGCGGTCACCCAGGACCAGCTGGATCCGGTGGTGGAGGCGATCCTGGCTTCTGCCAATACCGGCAAGATCGGCGACGGCAAGATCTTCGTGCAGCCGCTGGAGCGCGTGGTGCGGATCCGCACCGGGGAACTGGACGCCGACGCGCTGTAGGCCCAGGCCGGTCGGGGCTCCAAGCCGCTTGAACGGCCCAACCATGCAGGGTTAGGCTGGCATCTCAAATAGGAAGGTGGGGCATCTGAAATGAAGTCGTTCATGTTGGCGCTCGGATTTGCAGGCGCAGTGCTCTCCGCGGGTGCTTTCGCCGGGGACGTCATTGTCAATACCGATGCGCAGGCCATCGTGCAGCAGCAGCAGGAAATCAGGCAGGAAGCGGTGGCCCGTGAAGGGCGCTACAAGGACCTTGATGAGCGCACCCATCGCGAGCTGCTGGACAAGCAGGACGCGGTGTTTTCGCTTCTGGAAGGGCGTGAGCGTTCCACCGAGCTGGGCGAGCGCGATCAGATGGCGCTGTTCAACTCGCTGGAGTCGATTTCCGCCATCGTCAACAAGGCTGAAGACGAGCGGATGGTCTGCGAGCGGGTGCGCCCGACCGGCAGCAACCGCGCCCAGCGGGTGTGCAAGACGGTGGCCCAGCGGCGTGCAGAACAGGACGCCGTACAGCGCGGTGCCGACATGTCCCGCAACGCGCGTTGCCAGACTGCCTGCGGGGACGCGAATCGCCTGGTTGAAGGCTGGTAATCGCGGTCAGCGTGTCAGGGCTTCCTGCATGAAAGGCGGCAGCACCTGCGCCGCCCTGTGCATATCGGCGCTGTAGTAGCTGGTCTTGAACGCCCTGGCTGCGGCATCCGCCTGGCGGAAATCAAACCCGTGCCCGGCCTTGCGGGCCAGGGTGCAGCTCCACCAGCCGCTGGGGTAGCAGGGCTGGGGGAAGGGCAGGGTCTGGAAGCTGTCGAAACCAGCCTTGCCCATTTCGGTACGGATATCCCGGATCAGGTCCAGCAGAACCAGCGGTGACTCGGACTGCTGCACCAGGATCCCGTCCTCGCCCAGCGCACGGAAGCAGCTCTCGAAGAACGCCTGGTTGAATAGACCGACAGCCGGGCCCACCGGGTCGGTGGCATCCACGATGATGACGTCGAGGCTGCCCGGAGCGCACTTTTCCATCCACGCGATGCCGTCGTCGAACAGGATTTCCGCCCGCGGATCGCCGTTGGATTCGCACAGCTCGGGGAAGTATTTCTCCGCCATGCGCGTGACCTGCTCGTCGATATCGCACTGCACCGCCTTTGCCACCCCCGGGTGGCGCAGCACCTCGCGCAGGGTGCCGCAGTCGCCGCCGCCGATGATCGCCACCTGCTTCGGATCCGGATGGGTGAACAGCGCCGGGTGCGACATCATCTCGTGATAGAGGAAGTTGTCGCGGGTGGTGACCATCATCGCGCCGTCGATCAGCATGACGTTGCCCCAGTCGGTCGACTCGTACACCTCGATTTTCTGGAACGGGGACTGCACCTCGTCCAGCTTGCGGGTGACGCGAAAGCCGATGGCCGAGCCGGTGGGCTCGAAGTTTTCGTACAGCCAGGTGGGGGCGTTCATGTGGCGGTGTCCAGGGCGTTGCGGAAGCCGCGCATTGTAGGGGCGCGCGGGTGTTGTCGCCATCAAAGCGGCGCCAGAGGACAGGGCAGGTCCAGCCGCGCGTGAGCGGCCTACAATGAGGACTTCCCCCGTCCCGGACACGCCCATGACCGCCTGGTCCCCCGACCGCGCCCGCAAGACCTACTCGATTCCGCACTGGTCGTCGGGCTATTTCGATGTGGATGACGGCGGCCGGATGCTGGTGCGCCCGCAGGGTCCGGACGGCCCGTCGGTGGTGCTTCCGGACGTGATTGACCGCGCGCTGGAGCAGGGCGTGAACCTGCCGGTGCTGGTGCGCTTTCCGGACATCCTCGGCGATCGCCTGCGCGCGCTGCAGGACGCCTTCGCCCAGGCCCAGGCGGACTGGGATTACCAGGGCGGCTACACGGCGGTCTATCCGATCAAGGTCAACCAGCACCGCGGCGTGGCCGGCACGCTGGCCTCGCACGCGGGCGAAGGGTTTGGGCTGGAAGCCGGCAGCAAGCCCGAGCTGATGGCGGTGCTGGCGCTCTCGCGGCCCGGCGGCCTGGTGATCTGCAACGGCTACAAGGACCGCGAATACATCCGTCTGGCGCTGATCGGCCGCAAGCTCGGCATGAACGTGTTCATCGTGATCGAGAAGCCCTCCGAGCTGCGCCTGGTGATGGAGGAATCCAAGGCGCTGGACGTTGAGCCGGCACTTGGCGTGCGCATGCGCCTGGCCACGCTGGGCGCGGGCAAGTGGCAGAACTCGGGCGGCGACAAGGCCAAATTCGGTCTGTCACCCCGCCAGTTGCTGGACCTGTGGAAGGCGCTGCGCGATACCGGCATGGGCGATGCGCTCAGGCTGCTGCACTTCCACATGGGTTCGCAGATCTCCAACGTACGCGACATCGCCCGCGGCATGCGCGAGGCCACGCGCTACCTGGTGGAACTGTCGAAGCTGGGCGCGAACATCGAGTACTTCGACGTCGGCGGTGGCCTCGGCATCGACTACGAGGGCACCCGCTCGCGCAGCTACAACTCGGTCAACTACGGCGTGGCCCAGTACGCGTCCAACGTGGTCCAGCCGCTGGCCGAAGCCTGCGCCGAAGCCGGCCTGGCACCGCCGCGGATCGTGACCGAGTGCGGCCGCGCCATGACCGCGCACCATGCCGTGCTGGTGGCCAACGTGTCCGAGGTGGAAGTGGCTCCGGAAGGCCGCACCCCCGACGAGCACGACGATGAGCCGGCGGTGATGCGCCACCTGCGCGCGATCCACGCCGAAATCGAGCAGCGCCCCGCGGTCGAGCTGTTCCACGAAGCCCAGCACCACCATGCCGAGGGCCTGGCCCTGTATGCGCTGGGCCAGCTGGACCTGGTGCACCGTGCGCGCATCGATGACCTGTTCTACGCCATTGCCCACGCGGTGAAGGCGCGGCTGACCTATCACGAGAAAAGCCATCGCCCGCTGCTGGATGAGCTCAACGAACGGCTGGTGGACAAGTACTTCGTCAACTTCAGCGTGTTCGAATCCATGCCCGATGTGTGGGCGATCGACCAGGTGTTTCCGATCGTGCCGATCGACCGCCTCGACGAGGAGCCCACCCGGCGCGGCACCATCGCCGACCTGACCTGCGATTCGGACGGCAAGATCGACACCTACGTGGAAAACGAGGACCTGGACAGCTCGCTGCCGCTGCACGCGCTGCGCCCGGGCGAAAGCTACCGGCTGGGTTTCTTCCTGGTGGGCGCCTATCAGGAAATCCTTGGCGACATCCACAACCTGTTCGGTGACACCGACGCGATCGAGGTCAAGCTCGATGACGCCGGCGGATACGCCATCACCCAACAACGCCGCGGTGACACCACCGATGTCATGCTCGATTACGTGGGTTACAAGGTGGACGACCTGCGCCGCATCTACCGCGCCAAGGTCGGCGCCGCGGACCTGTCAAAGTCGGAGGCCACGCGTCTGAACGAGGCGCTCGAGGCGGGCCTGACCGGCTACACCTATCTGGACGATTCACCACCGGATTGAGCCGCCAATTGGAGCGGCATACTGGACCGTCCAGCCACTTCCCCCATGCAAGGAGATCCGCAATGAAGAAGGGTTACACCGACAACATCGAGGACCGCACCCTCGAAAACACCGATTTCCGCCGCGTGCTCTACACCGGTGCGCATATGCAGCTGGTGGTGATGTGCCTGCAGCCGGGCGAAGAGATCGGCGCCGAGGTGCATCCGGACATCGACCAGTTCTTCCGGGTTGAGGAAGGCAAGGCCAAGCTGCTCATCGACGGTGTCGAGCACACCCTGGAGCATGACGAAATCGCCATCGTTCCGGCCGGTGCCGAGCACAACGTGATCAATCCCGGAGACGCGCCGCTCAGGCTCTACACCCTGTACGGTCCGCCGGAGCACCGCGACGGCACCGTGCACGCCACCAAGGCGATTGCCGACGAGCAGCACGAAGCCGATCACTACGACGGCAAGCCGACGGAATAAGCCCGCGTACTACCGGGAGGGTCAACCCTCCCGGTGCACCTGGAAGCCGGCGAACGACTGGCTGACCGGCATGATCTCGAGCCGGTTGATGTTCAAGTGCGCCGGCAGGGTGGCCACGTAGTGGATGGTGTCGGCGATGTCGCCGGCGGTCATCGGTTTGGCGCCCTGATACAGCGTGTCCGATGCCGCCCGGTCGCCGCCGGTGCGGACCAGGGTGAATTCGGTTTCCGCCATCCCCGGCTCAATGCTGGTCACCCGCACCCCGGTGCCGTGCAGGTCGGACCTCAGGCCCAGCGAAAACTGGGTCACGAAGGCCTTGGTGCCGCCATACACGTTGCCCCCGGGATAGGGCCAGTTGCCGGCGATCGAGCTGATGTTGATGATCGCGCCGCGGCGCTCGATCAGCGCGGGCAGCAGCGCATGGGTGAGGGTGGCCAGCGCGGTCACGTTGGTGTCGATCATCTGCCGCCACTGGCCCAGGTCGGCCTTTTGTGCCGACGCGGTGCCGAGGGCCAGGCCGGCGTTGTTGACCAGCACGTCGATGGCCCGGAAGGGCACCGGAATGGCGTCCAGAGCGGCCTGCATTGCGTCAGCGTCGCGGATATCAAAGGCCGCGGTATGCAGTCGTTCGGCGCCGTAGCGGTCCACCAGTTCCTGCAGGCGCGCTTCGCGCCTGCCGGTGGCAATCACGCGCCAGCCGGCGTTGATGAAACGGTCCACTGCGGCGGCGCCGAATCCGGCGGTCGCGCCGGTGATGAGGATGGTCTTGTCCATCCCGCAAGTTTAACCGCCCGGTGCGTATGGCTCGCGGGGCGTCGGGGGCGTAGCCCCGACCTACGGGGAGCTCAGGAGGTAGCTGCCTTCCAGCGCGCTGGTGCACAGTTCTCCCGCAGCGCCTGACAGCACGATCACATCCGGCGCGAAGGCCAGGGCGAATGCGCAGCCCGGAGCGGTGAAGTGCCCGCTGCCGACGCGTTCGGTGAACTCCCCTTCCACCGGACGGATGTCGTCGCTGGCCGACAGCACCCGCAGCCGGTAGCGGTTCTGCTCCAGCACCTCGATCCACAGCGCGGGAGTGGAGCCATCTTCCGCGGCCGGGTAGCGGTGGTAGGTGCCCGGGGTGAGCAGCGGCGGACGGCCACCGGCCACCTGCAGGCGCAGCTCATCCGTGCGGCTGGCATAGCTGGTCTGCAGGCAGCGGATCGTGTTGCAGGCATTGCGCCGGTCGCTGGCCCATTCGGCCTGGGCGGCGTCGAAGGCGGCGGGGTCCTGGCTCCGCTCGCGCGCCTCGCGTGCCAGGGTCTGCAGCTGCCCATCGGTGCCGCGCAGGGCCGGGCTGGCGCACACGGTGCGCTCGGCCCAGGAATCAGCGGCTTCGCAGTCCACGCCGGCGGCCGCGGCGGTGCCGGGCACCCCTGCAAAGGCCAGGCAAAGTATCAGGTGGGAAATGGTTCGGGTCATGTCAGCGCTCCTTCGCCGTATTGCTTCAAGCGGTTGCTGTCATCCGGAATGAGTGCAGCCGAAATGACTGCACCCGGAATTACTGCACCCGGATGGCCATTGCGTCCAGGCCGCCGTTCTCAAGCCGGCCCTTGGCTTCGGCCAGATCCGAAGCGGTGCCGTAAGGCCCCATGCGCACGCGGTAAACCGTGCGGCCCTGCACCTGGGCCGATTCCACCCGTGCGCCCAGCCCAAGCAGGGCGATGCGTGCCTTGAGCGCCTCGGCATCGCCGGAAGCGCTGAAGGATCCGGCCTGCAGCAGGAAGCGGGCGGTGGTATCGGCAGCGGGAGCTGCGGCGGCCGTGCTGCTGGCGGTCGGAGTCGCGGGCGTGGCTGGGGTGTCCTGGGCGGCGGCGGGCGGTTGAGCCGCGGCGGTGCTGGTGTCGGCCGCCTGCGCGGCGTCGGCATTGCGCTGCGCCGCCTGGCGCTCGCGCTCCTGCTCTGCCTTGGCGCTGGCGGCCAGCTCGGCGTCGGTCATCCGCACTTCCTGGCCCGGCAGCAGCGTGTAGAAGTCGTACTCGGGATCGCTGGTAGGTGCGGGCAACGGGTCGGCCGGCCGTGCGGGCGCATCGTCCTCGCCCGGGCTGCTGGCCTGGGCCGGCGTAGCGTCGGGATTCGCGCGTGGGCGATAGAAGCCGTCCTCACCTTCGGACTTGAAGAACCGGGGCGCGACCAGGATCGCGATCACCGCGACCAGGATGCCGATCAGCATCCATGCCCAGCCGGGAAGCCCATTGCCGTTGCCACTGTTGCGTCGCGCCTGCGACCTGCCTTTCCTTGCCGCCATGTGAGCTACATCCTCTCCGGGGCTGCCACCCCTGCAAGTTCCATTCCGTTGGCCAGCACCTGGCGGGTTGCCAGGGCCAGCGCCAGGCGCGCGTTGCGCACGCTGGCGTCATCCACCAGGAATTGATTGTCGTTGTAATACGTCTGGAATGACTGTGCCAGTTCCAGCAGGTAAGTGGTGATCAGGTGGGGTTCCAGGTGTTCGCCCGCGGCGGCCACCGTTTCCGGCCAGCGTGAGATCGCGTCCAGCAGCTCGTGCGCGGCCGGGTTGTCCACGTCCGGCAGCTGCGCCAGGCCGTCTTCGAGGTCGAACCCAAGCCCGCGCTCGTCCAGCTGGCGCAGCAGGCCGCAGATGCGCGCGTGCGAGAGCTGCACGTAGTAGACCGGATTGTCGAGCGACTGGCTGCGGGCCAGGTCGATATCGAACACCAGCTGCGAATTCGGATTGCGGGCCACCAGGAACCAGCGCGTCGCGTCGCGCCCGGCCTCGTCGATCAGGTCGCGCAGGGTCAGGTAGCTGCCGGCACGCTTGGACAGCTTCACTTCCTCGCCGCCGCGCATCACCGTCACCATCTGGTGCAGCACGTACTCCGGGTAACCCTGCGGAATGCCTTCATCCAGCGCCTGCAGCCCGGCCTTCACCCGCGCCAGCGAGCCGTGATGGTCCGCCCCCAGCTCGGTGATCGCGCGCTCGTAGCCGCGCTCCCACTTGGACAGGTGGTAGGCCACGTCCGGCACGAAATAGGTATAGCTGCCGTCGGACTTGCGCATCACGCGGTCCTTGTCGTCACCGAAATCGGTGCTGCGCAGCCACAGCGCGCCGTCCTGCTCGTAGGCATGGCCAAGCTCGACAAGCCGCTTGACGGTCTGCTCCACCTTGCCGTCGGCGTACAGCGACGACTCCAGGTAATACACGTCGAAGCCCACGCCGAAGGCGGCCAGGTCGTCGTTCTGTTCGTTGCGCAGCCAGGCCACGGCGAAGCGCCGGATGGCGTCGAAATCCTCGATGTCGCCGCTGGCCGACACCGCCTGGCCTTCCACTTCAACCCGGGCGCCGTCCAGATAGGCGCGGGCCACGTCGGCGATGTAGTCGCCGCGATAACCGTCTTCCGGCCAGCCGGCGTCGTCCGGGGTCAGTCCGCGGGCGCGGGCCCGCACCGAATGGGCCAGGTTTTCGATCTGCACGCCGGCGTCGTTGTAGTAGTACTCGCGCTTGACCTGCCAGCCGTTCACGGCCAGTACGCGCGCAATGCAGTCGCCGATCACCGCCGCGCGGCCGTGGCCTACGTGCAGCGGACCGGTCGGGTTGGCGGAGACGTACTCGATGCCGGCCACGCGGCCGTTGCCGCTGTCATTGCATCCGTAGGCGCTGCCCTGGGCATGCACCAGGCGCAACTGCGCATGCCAGGCCGCGGGGCTGAGGCGGAAGTTGATGAAGCCGGGGCCGGCAATCTCCAGCCCCGCCACCAGGTCGCTTTCCGGCAGCGCGTCGATCAATGCCTGGGCCAGCGCGCGCGGATTGGTGCGCTGGCCGGCCTGATTGGCCAGTTTGACCAGCAGCATGGCGGCGTTGGTGGAAAAGTCGCCGTGGCTGCGGTCCTTGGGGCGTTCGATCACATAAGCGGGCGTGACGGCGTCGGCAGGCAGCCGGCCGTCCGCGCGGAGTGTGTCGATGGCTTGGGAAACTAGCGCTCGGAGCTGGAATTTCACTGGTGTGCGTGGAGATTGCGCAGGGCCCGATAGTGTAGCCGAGGGCGGCCCTGCGGCCGGGAATCGCGGCCGATCACCTCCGTGTTGCTCCGGAAATCAATCGGACCGATCCACTTTGACAATGATTCCTATTATCATTGTCATTCTCTCCCCTCCCCCACAGCAGGCCGGCACCCTCCGCTGGCCCGATGAAGAAAGGCCCTATGAGGAAAATCATTGTTCTGGCGGCGCTGCTCGCCGTCCTGGCCGGCTGCACCGGTCCCGCGCCCACCACCCCGGTCGAAGCCAACGCCGGCGAGGGCATCCAGGTTGTCCACCAGCAGGGTGAGATCACCTTGGTGGCGCAGCCGCAGCGGGTGATCGTGCAGGACATCGCCGTGCTCGACATCCTTGACGCGCTGGGTGTGGACGCGGTGATCGGCGTGCCCGGCGGCAATCTGCCCGACTACCTGCAGCACTACGGCGCCGAGCCGTACCTGAAGACCGGCACCCTGCAGGAGCCTGATTACGAAACCATCAGCGCCGCGAACCCGGACCTGGTGATCGTGGCCAGCCGCTCGCGCACCAAACTGTCCGAGCTGGCCGGCATCGCCCCCACCATCGACCTGTCGGTGGACAACGCCAGCCTCGTGGAAGGGGTGAAGCAGAACATCGAAATCCTGGGCCGGATTTTCGGCCGTGAGGCGCGCGCGGCAGAACTGACCGCCGAACTGGACGCCCGCTTCGCCGAGCTGCGCGAGCGCACCGCCGACGCCGGCACCGCCATGGTGCTGGTCACCAACGCCGGGCGCCTGGGCGTGTACGGAGCCAACTCGCGGCTGAGCTGGGTGTTCACCGAAGCCGGCTTCTCGCCGGTGATGAACGAGGTGGATGACCGCTTCCACGGCGGTGACTCGGTCTCGTTCGAATTCATCCTCGAGGCCAATCCGGACTGGCTGTTCGTGGTGGACCGCGATGCCGGCGTGGCCGGCGGCGATGCCGCTGCGGCGCGCGCGCTGCTCGACAACGCGCTGGTGCGCCAGACCTCGGCCTGGCAGCAGGATCGCGTGGTGTACCTGGATCCGGTGCCCGCCTACGTTGTCATGCACGGCTTCACCTCGGTCATCCATTTGGCTGACCAGGTGCTGGAGGCCGTTGTTCCGGAGGCGTGAAGTGATACGCGGTGCGCCGACGACCCCCCAGGGGGTCGGTATCCGTACGCCCGGGCGCCGGCTGCCTTTGCCGCTGCGCCCGATGGCGCTGGCCCTGGTGGTGCTGGTGCTGCTGGCGGCGGGCAGCCTGATGGTCGGGGTCAGCCCGTTGCGGCTGTCCGCGCTGCTGTCGGGCGAGGCCGCGGACCGCGAGCTGCAGGTGCTGCTGGTCAGCCGCATCCCGCGCACCCTGGCGGCGATGCTGGCCGGCGCGTCGATGGCCATCGCCGGCCTGGTGATGCAGATGATCGTGCGCAACCGGTTCGTGGAGCCCACCACCGTGGGCACCGCGGATTCGGCGGCGCTGGGCTTCCTGGCGGCAACGATCTTCGTGCCGGGCTGGTCGATGATGGCCAAGATGGGCGTGTCGGCCTGTTTCGCCATGGCCGGGACCCTGCTGTTCGTGCGCATCCTGCGCTTCGTGCCGCTGCGCGATGTGTTCCTGCCGCCGCTGGTGGGGGTGATGCTGGGCGGGGTGATCGGTGCGGTCGCCACTTTTTTCGCCTACCGCTACGAGCTGATGGGCACGATGCTGGCCTGGCGGGTGGGTGATTTTTCCGGCGTGCTGGCCGGGCGCTACGAGCTGCTGTGGCTGGGCTTTGCCGGCCTGGTGGCGGCGTGGCTGGCCGCCGACCGCTTCACCGTGGCCGGGCTGGGCCAGGACCTGACCACCAGCCTGGGGCTCAACTACCGGCGGGTGATGACAATCGGGCTGGTGATCGTGGCGGTGATCAGCGCGGTGGTGCTGGTGTCGGTGGGCATCATCCCGTTCCTGGGGCTGGTGGTGCCGAACGTGGTCAGCCTGCTGGTGGGCGACAACATGCGCCGCGCAGTGCCGTGGGTGGCGATCGGTGGCGCTGGCTTCGTGCTGGCCTGCGACATCTTCGGGCGTATGGTGCGCGCGCCCTACGAAATCCCGATCAGCGTGGTGGTCGGCGTGGTGGGCAGCGGGATCTTCCTGTACCTGCTGCTGCGGAGGCGCCATGGCCAGGCCCGCTAGCGTGGCCGCCCAGGCGGCGCCGCGCTTGAGCCGGCAGACGCTGGTGATCGGCGGGCTGGTACTGCTGGCGCTGGGCACGATCGCCTGCTTCATGCTGCTGGGCGCGCGCGGCAACTGGCAGTTCGTGCTGCCCTTCCGCGGCGCCAAGCTGCTGGGCCTGGTGCTGGTGGCGTATTCGATCGCGGTATCGACGGTGCTGTTCCAGACGGTGACCACCAACCGCATCCTGACCCCGTCGATCATGGGGTTCGACACGCTGTTCATCCTGATCCAGACGATCATCATTTTCTTCTTCACCTCGCGGGCGCTGGCCACGGTGGATGCGCGCCTGCAGTTCCTGCTGGAGGTGGGGGTGATGGTGGGCTTCAGCGTGGTGCTGTTCCGCTGGCTGTTCATCGGCGCCGAGCGCAGCCTGCACCTGCTGGTGCTGGTGGGGATCGTGTTCGGGGTGTTCTTCCGCAGCCTGGCCAACCTGATGCAGCGGATGATGGATCCCAACGAGTTCCTGGTGCTGCAGGACAGCTTCTTCGCCAGCTTCAACTCCATCGATCGCACCCTGCTGGGGGTGTCGGTGGTGATCGTGGCGCTGGCCTCGGCAGCGCTGTGGCGGATCCATCGCAGCCTGGACGTGATCTCGCTCGGTCGGGCGGCGGCGATCGGGCTGGGCGTGGACTACCGCGCCACCGTGATGCAGCTGCTGGTGATCATGGCGGTGCTGGTATCGGTCTCCACCGCGCTGGTGGGGCCGGTGACCTTCTTCGGCCTGCTGGTGGTCAGCCTGGCCCATGCCCTGGCCGGCGACGGCCGCCACCGCCACATCATCCCGGTCTCGATCCTGATCGCGATCATCTGCCTGGTGGGCGGCCAGACGCTGATGGAGCGGGTATTCTCGTTCGGCACCGCGCTGTCGATCATCATTGAATTCCTCGGCGGGCTGGTTTTCATCTTCCTGATCCTGAGGGGCGCGGCCCGATGATCGTCACCCGCTCGGTAAAAAAGGCCTACGGCGAGAACATCGTCGTCAACGACGTATCGCTGGCCCTGCAGGCGGGTGGCGTGACCTCGATCATCGGCCCCAATGGCGCCGGCAAGTCCACCCTGCTGTCGATGATCAGCCGGCTGCTGGGAATGGATGCGGGCAGCGTGCAGGTGGACGGCCTGGACGTGGCCGCCACGCCCACCCAGCAGCTGGCCAAGCGGCTGGCGATCCTGCGCCAGGACAACCACATCGCCGTGCGACTGACGGTGCAGGACCTGGTGGCCTTCGGCCGCTATCCGCACAACCGCGGGCGGCCCTGTCCGGGCGACCAGGCGCACGTGGACCGGGCGATTGCCTACCTGGGTCTGGACGACCTGCGCTGCCGCTACCTGGATGAACTGTCCGGCGGCCAGCGCCAGCGTGCGTTCGTGGCCATGGCGCTGGCCCAGGACACCGACTACCTGCTGCTGGACGAGCCGCTCAACAACCTCGACATCAAGCACGCCAGCCGCATGATGGCGCTGCTGCGGCGCGCCGCCGACGAGCTGGGTCGCACCGTGGTGGTGGTGTTGCATGACATCAATTTCGCCTCCTGGTACTCGGACACCATCGTGGCCATGAAGCAGGGCCATATCCACAGCGAGGGGCCGCCGGAGCAGATCATCCGCAGCGAGCTGCTGACCGACCTGTACGAGACGCCGATCCGGGTGGTCGAGGTGGAAGGGCGCCGGGTGTGCCTGTTCTACGAGCCGGACGCGCTGGACATCGCGGAAGGTTGATTTCCGGTACCGCGCCTGGCCGCGCGGCTTACACCCAGCCGCGCATGGCCAGTGAGACCGGCGCGCCGTCCCCGACCACGAAGTGATCCAGCAGGCGCACGTCCACCAGGGCCAGCGCCTGCTTGAGCTGGGCGGTGACAGCACGGTCGGCGGCCGAGGGCTCCGGGCAGCCGCTGGGGTGGTTGTGGCCCACGATCAGCGCCGCCGCGTTGTGCGCCAGTGCCCGGCGCACCACTTCGCGCGGGTGCACCTCGGCGCCGTCGATGGTGCCGCGGAACAGCTCCTCGAAAGCCAGCGCGCGGTGGCGGGTATCCAGAAACAGCGCGGCGAATACTTCATGCGGATGGCTGCGCAGGCGCTGGGCGAAATACATGCCGGCGGCCTTGGGGTCGGTCAAAGCGTCGCCGCGCTCCAGCCCGGCGGCCAGGAAGCGGTTGCACAGCTCCAGTGCCGACGCCAGGCGCGAGGCGCGGGCCGGCCCGATCCCGGGCAGCCTGGACAGTTCCGTGGCGCTGCGCTCGAGCAGGGCGCGCAGCGGCCCGTGTTCGGCCAGCAGCTTGCGGGCGGTGGACACCGCATCCTGCCCGCGCAGCCCCGATCCGAGGAAGATCGCCAGCAGTTCCGCGTCGGACAGGACCGTCGGACCGCGGGCGAAGAGTTTTTCCCGCGGACGTTCGTCGCTGGGCCAGTCTCGGATGCGCACGGCGCACTCCTTGGAAAGATGAAAGGGCGGGACGGCGGCCGGACGCTTTGGGGCATGCCGCCGGTCAGGGGGAGGCCGGCCGGAGCGGCACGTGGCCGCCGTCCCGTGGCTTCAATTAGCGGCTATGTGGGGTGGCGCCGCAGCCGGGCCATACCGTGCGTTCGGGTAAGCTGGGGGCCTGGACCGCGGTAGGAATTTCCCCACGCCATGCAACAGCCCGCAATCAATCTGCACGACCAGCGCATCCTGGTCTGCGTGGGCGGCGGCATCGCTGCCTACAAGGCCTGCGAACTGGTGCGCCGGCTGCGCGACGCGGGCGCCAGCGTGCGCGTGGCCATGACCGACAGCGCGACGCGTTTCGTCAGCCCCACCAGTTTCCAGGCCCTGTCGGCCGAAGCGGTGCGCACCTCGCTCTGGGATGCCCAGGCCGAAGCATCCATGGGCCACCTGGAACTGGCCGGCTGGGCCGACCGCATCGTGGTGGCGCCGGCGACCGCAAATCTCATCGCGCGCCTGGCCCACGGTTTCGCCAATGATCTGGTCACCACGCTGTGCCTGGCCAGCGAGGCGCCGCTGACCGTTTGCCCTGCCATGAATCACCGCATGTGGAAGCACCCGGCCACCCAGGCCAACGTGGACACGCTGCGCAGCCGTGGCGCCCAGGTGGTCGGCCCCGACGACGGTCCGCTGGCCGAAGGCGAATCCGGCCCCGGCCGGCTGGCCGAGCCGATGGCGATCGTGGCGGCGCTGGGCCGATGAGCGCGCTGCTGGCAGGCAAGCGGGTGCTGATCAGTGCCGGCCCCACCTATGAAGACATCGATCCGGTGCGTTTCATCGGCAACCGCAGCAGCGGCAAGATGGGCTTTGCGCTGGCGGCGGCCGCGGTCGGTCGCGGTGCCAGCGTGGTGCTGGTGGCCGGGCCGACGGCGCTGGTCACGCCCGGAAGCGTGCAGCGTATCGACGTGCGCTCCGCCGCACAGATGCGCGAGGCGGTGCTGTCCGCGCTGCCGGCGGATGTCTATCTCGGCGCGGCAGCCGTGGCCGACTACACCCCGCGCACCGCAGCGGGAGAAAAAATCAAGAAGTCCGGCGACACCATGGTGCTGGAGCTGGTGCCAACCGCCGACATCCTGGCCGAGGTCTCCCACCATCCGCAGCGGCCGGGGCTGGTGGTCGGCTTTGCCGCCGAAACCGGCAACCTCGAGCAATATGCGCGTGGCAAGCTGGCGGCCAAGCGCCTGGACATGATCGCCGCCAACCTGGTGGGCATGGCCGGCAGCGGGTTTGAAAGCGATCACAACGCGCTGTCGGTGTTCTGGCCCGGCGGACAGCGCCAGCTTGGCCCCGGCCCCAAGACCCGCCTGGCCGGCGAGCTGCTGGACCTGGTGGCCACGCGCCTTCCCTGACAACTTCGGACACCCGTATGCACCACACCCTGCAGGTCAAGCTGCTCGATGCCCGTTACGGCGATGACTGGCCGCTGCCGTCATACGCCACCGAAGCCAGCGCCGGACTGGACCTGCGCGCAGCCCTGGACGCACCGATGGTGCTGGCTCCCGGCGCGGCGGAGCTGCTGCCCTCCGGCCTGGCAATCCATATTGCAGATCCGGGCCTGTGTGCGGTGGTGCTGCCACGCTCCGGCCTGGGGCACCGGCACGGTATCGTGCTGGGCAACGGCACCGGACTGATCGATGCCGATTACCAGGGGCCCCTCATGATCAGCGCGTGGAACCGCAGTGACCAGGCGTACACCATCGAGCCGGGTGATCGCATTGCCCAGCTGGTAGTGCTGCCGATCGTGCGGGCGACGCTTGAAGTAGTGGATACTTTCATTGACAGCGCACGGGGTGCCGGGGGATTCGGGCACACCGGGCGGCGCTGACCAGGGGGAAACATGAGCGCAGAGCAGTCCGGAAAGACGCGTCAGATGCTGGCGCACGCGCGGCCATTGTGGCCGCTGCTGGCCGTGGCGCTGGCGGTGCTGGCCGTGTGGCTGGCCTGGAGCGGCTGGCAACAGATGCAGGACGAAAGCCGTCGTGGCGCGCTGGGCCAGGCCCGCGATGGCGTGGCCCATGCCACCGCACGCAGCGTCGGCGGGGAGCTGGAACGGCTGGCGTCCAGGCTGGAGTCCGCGCCGGTACAGACGGCCCTGGCCGCCGGAGACCTCGAGGCGGCTTCGGCGGCGATGGCCGCCGACTGGCCGAATCTCGAAGAGCTGGCGGTCTACGGGCCTGACCTTGAGAGTGTCTACACGGGCCTGGCCGACGGCGGCTTTGGCCGTGCCGCGGCGCTGGAGGGCGCGCTGGTGGCTGAGGAGCCGGTTGCTCTGGTGATCAGTGAAGACGGCGCGCCACGCCTGGCTCTGGCGGCGCCAGCGCACGTTGGCGACGCGTTGATGGGTGCAGCGTTTGTTCGCTTGCCATTGTCACGCGCCACCCTGGCCACCGAGCAGGCCGCGATCCAGGAGTCGGACATGTACCTGGCCCTTCGCCAGGGCGGAGTGACCCTGCTTGAGCGCGGCAACTCCGATTACATCGACGCCGCCGAGCGGATGTCCATGCCGGTGTCCGGCACCGGCATGCGCGTGGTCGCGGCGGTGCCCGCAGCGCCGGTCGCGCCGTTCGGGCTGCGCGGCTTTGCGCCTTTCGTCACGGCGCTTGTGTTGCTGTTCATGGCTTATCTGAGCTGGCGCGTCGCGCCGAAGCTGTTGCAAATGGAGGAAAACGTGGAAGAAGAATCCCCCACCCTGAGCCAGTCCCTGCAGGCCGATCCCGGCCAGGAGACGAAGCCGGTCCAGGTCAGTGTCGGGCAGGCGAAAGCCAAGACCAAGGCACCGGTGAAGATCGACCGCGGCATCTTCCGCGCCTACGACATCCGCGGCGTGGTCGGGCAATCGCTGGACGTGGGCGTGGCCGAGCTGATCGGCCATGCCATCGGTTCGCTGATGCGCGAACAGGACCTGACCGACATCGTCGTCGGCCGCGACGGCCGCCTGTCCGGCCCGGACATGGTCGCGGGCCTGACCGCGGGCCTGCGCAAGGCCGGTCGCAACGTGATCGACATCGGCCTGGCGCCGACCCCGGTGGTGTATTTCGGCGCCTTCCACCTGCGCACCGGCTGCTGCGTGTCGGTCACCGGCAGCCACAACCCGCCCGACTACAACGGCTTCAAGATCGTGGTCGGTGGCGAGACCCTGTCGGGCGATGCAGTCGTTGACCTGTATTCGCGCATTGCCGATGACCGGCTGTACACGGCCGATGCGCCGGGTGGCCTGAGCGAGCGCGATATCAGTGACGAGTACGTGGACCGGATTGCGGGCGACGTGCAGACCGAGCGTCAGCTGAAGGTGGTGGTGGACGCGGGCAACGGCGTGGCCGGCGAGATCGGTCCGCGGGTGCTGGAGGCGATCGGTGCCGAGGTCGTGCCGCTGTACTGCGAGATCGACGGCACCTTCCCCAACCACCATCCCGACCCCAGCGAGCCGGCCAACCTGGAGGACCTGATCAACATGGTCCAGCGGCTGGATGCGGACCTGGGCATCGCCTTCGACGGCGACGGCGACCGCCTGGGCGTGGTCACCAGGGACGGCGAGAACATCTTCCCCGATCGCCTGCTGATGCTGTTCGCCGCCGACGTGCTGGAGCGCAACCCGGGCGCGGTGATCGTGTACGACGTGAAGTGCACCGGCCGCCTGCCCGGACACATCCTGCGTCACGGTGGCAGCCCGCTGATGTGGAAGACCGGGCACTCGCTGATCAAGGCCAAGATGCGCGAAGTGGAGGCCGAGCTGGCCGGGGAGATGAGCGGCCACTTTTTCTTCGCCGAGCGCTGGTACGGCTTTGATGACGGCATCTACTCCGCCGCCCGGCTGCTGGAGATCCTGGCCGCGCGCGACGAGACCCCGTCGGAAATCCTGTCCGCCCTGCCCGCCGGCGTGTCCACGCCGGAGATCAAGGTGGCGGCGCCGGGCGACGACCCGCATGCGTTCGTTGAACGCTTCCAGGCCGCGGCCGAGCTGGAGGGGGCGCGCCTGTCGACCATCGACGGCGTGCGCGCGGACTGGAGCGACGGCTGGGGTCTGGTGCGCGCGTCCAACACCACTCCGGTGCTGGTGCTGCGCTTTGACGCCGATGACCAGGCTGCCCTGGAGCGGATCCAGGGCGTGTTCCGCGCACAGCTGCTGAAGATCGACCCGGAGCTTGAACTTCCGTTCTGATCTTTTTGCGCGGGGTTCTCCTACCCCGCGCATGCGCTGGTTCCGATAGTACGGCGCCGTGGCCCGGGTAATGGTGTGTGCAACGTCATTGCCATGGACAGGCCATGCGCACCCTACTTGCTTTGCTGCTGTCGCTGCTGCTGTCGCTGCTGCTGTTGGGAGCCCCGGCGTTCGCCGCGCCGCCGCGGCTCATGCTGGCGACCGACTACCGCGACGGCATCGATGTCGCCGACTACTTCGTCAGCGAAAAGCTCGACGGCGTGCGCGGACACTGGGATGGCCGCGCGCTGTGGACGCGTGGCGGCCACCGTGTCCCGGCGCCCGACTGGTTCATCGCCGGCTGGCCGGCGGTGCCGATGGACGGCGAACTGTGGGTCGGGCGCGGCCGCTTCGAGGAAGTCAGCGGCATCGTGCGGACCCAGGGAACCGAGCACCCGGGTTGGCAGGAAGTTCGATTCATGGTCTTCGACCTGCCGGCACATGAAGGTCCCTTCGATACGCGCGTGGAAGCCATGCGGACCCTGCTGTCCGCAACTGGCGTGGCCTGGCTGCGGCCGGTGCAGCAGCGCCGCATCACAACGCCTGCCCGGCTGCAGGCCCTGATGCAGGAGGTGGTGGATGGCGGCGGAGAAGGCCTGATGCTGCAGCATCGCGACGCTCACTACCGTGCCGGGCGCAGCGACGTCCTGCTCAAGCTCAAACCCTTCCAGGACGCCGAAGCCCGGGTGGTGGGCTACACCTCCGGCCGCGGCAAATACACCGGACAGGTCGGCGCCCTGGTGGTGGAGCGCCCGGATGGCCTGCGCTTTCGCATCGGCAGCGGCCTCAGCGATGCCCTGCGCGCCGATCCCCCTGCCATCGGCCTGCACGTGACCTACCGCTACAACGGCTTCACTGCCAACGGCGTACCGCGCTTCGCCCGCTACCTGCGGATCCGCGACGACATGCCGCCACCTGATCCGGAGTGATCGTTGGCGGACGATGGCAACCGCGCCGAAACCCGGTTTCAGGGCAAATGAGACAATGGAGCCTGTTCATGTCAGTGCGAGCTCCCTCATGAGTGCCCTTCCCGACTGCCCCAAGTGCAGCTCCAGTTATGCCTACGAAGACCGCAACCTGCTGATCTGTCCGGAGTGCGGGCACGAATGGTCCCCGCAGGAACAGGCCGCCGAGGCGGCTGCCGCGGAGCAGGCTGCCGAGGTGCGCGATGCCAATGGCAACCCGCTCGCCGACGGCGATACGGTGATCGTGATCAAGGACCTGAAGTTGAAGGGGTCTTCGCAGGTGATCAAGGGCGGAATCAAGGTTCGCAGCATCCGGCTGGTCGAGGGTGATCACGACATCGACTGCAGGATCGAAGGCATCGGTCCGATGCAGCTCAAGTCCGAGTTCGTGCGTAAAGCCTGAGTTCAAGAGCGGGGGCTGATGGGGCTTGGGGCGCCTGGGGGCGATGCCCTTGTATGCGAATGTCCCCCGGCGATGGCCTGCGGCCATCGCCTCCTCCTTGATTTCGCACACAAGGGCATCGCCCCCCGCGTGCCGAAGTCGCGGTGGTTTAAAAAAGCAAAAGCCCGGCCTTCGTTGCCTGCGCATAACCCACATCTCCCCGGAAGCCGAGCCCCGTCGCGGTCGGGAGGCCTCCCGGCGAAATCAAGGAGGAGGGCTCCGCCATCGGCGGAGGCCGGGGGACATTCGCAGGGAGGCCTGCCGGCCGCGTCGGGGCCCATCAGATCGCGGCACGTTGAACCGAAGGCGCAGCTCTTTCCCGCCACCCCGCCAAAACAGCAGCCATCCCATGGTTACAGCGCATAAAAAGAACGGCCCGCCTGAGCGAGCCGTTCTTCCTGAGGATCACACGGGACGACCCAGATCGATCAGGGGCCAGATCGGTCGTTGTCCTTGCGTCGATCCAGATACTCCTGCGCCCAGCGCTCGGTGATCCGTCCAGCCGCATCGCGGCCACCCAGCCCGAACGCCAGCGCCGTGGCCACCGCTACCGCGCCAAGCACCAGCCCGAACGCCAGATTGACGATGTCATCGGCGATCCCCATCGCCCGCAGACCCATCGCCAGTACCAGCCCGAGGATCGCAACGCGGGCGATCCGTGCCAGCCCGGCGCGGCCGTCCGGATTGGCCCGCTGGATCGCGCGCGCGGCCACATCCGCCAGCCAGTAGCCGATCACCAGGATCGCCGCACCCAGCAGCACGTCGGCGCCAAAGGCGATGAACGTGGCCAGCAGGTCGCGTACTCCGGTGAAGCCCAGCCGATGCGCGGCTTCCACGGTGGCAAACAGCATGATGAAGAACAGCGCCACCTGGCCGGCGAAGACAGACAGGCTGGTGCGTGACGGGGCTGCCGTCTCCGAAGCACCCGGAACGGCAGGGATGGCAGTGCCGGGGGCGGGGTCGCCGCTCTCGAACGCATGGCCCATGCCCAGTCGCGCCGGCAGGCGGTCAAAGCCGAGGTTGGCCAGCAGCCTGGTCACCAGGCCCGACACGAAGCGGCCGAGGAACCACGCCAGCAGCAGGATCAGCGTTGCGGCCAGGATGTTGGGGATCGCCACCAGGAACATGTTCAGCATGTTCCGGGCCGGATCGGAGATCGCCCGGATCGCCAGCGCGTCCAGGGCCGCGATCAGGGTCGGCACGATCACCAGGATGAAAGCCAGGGTGCCGCCCAGTTTCGACAGCTTCACCCCTTCGGTCAGGTGCTCGCGGTTGCTGAAACGGTCGATTCCGGCCGCTTCCAGCAGGTTGGTGACCAGCCCGCGCAGCACCTTGGCCAGCAGCCAGCCCACCAGGCCGATCACCACCGCGCCGAAGATGTTCGGCAGTGACGCGGTGAACTGCGTGGTCATGGTGGTCAACGGACCCATCAGCCCGTCGATGCGCAGTGCGCCCACGATCGCAGGCAGGAACAGCAGGATCACCAGCCAGTACACCACGTTGCCCAGGACCGAGGACAGCGGCTTGATTCCAGCGGATTCGGACAGCTTCTCGTCCCACTGTCCGGCCGCCATCAGGCGGTTGATGCCGGCCCGCAGTACCGTGGCCAGCAGCCACGCCACCAGCGCCAGGATCCCGGCCAGCACGATGCGCGGCAGGTACAGCATGACCTCGGCCACCAGTGCCGAGAAGGGCGCGTACAGCCCGTCGAAGCGCAGCACGCTGAACACCCCGATGAGGGTGATGATGATGATGAACCAGAAGCCGATCGAGGCTGCGATGCCGACCACATCGAGCCGGCCTGCGGCTGGATCCTGGGCCTGGCTGTGGATGCGTTCGTTGACGCCCAGCCGGTTCAGCCCGTTGCGGACCAGGCTGCGGACCAGCAGGGCGACCAGCAGGCCGACAACGAGGATGGCCACTGCGCCCAGCACCGAGGGCAGGTACTGGCCCAGGCTGGCTTCGAACTGACGTGAAAAAGTGCTTGGATCCATGATGTCCCCTCTTCCTTGCGGATAAGTGACAGCCGGATTGCTGTGCCGCCGCCCTGGCTGCCTGGCGGATTCACCCTAACATCTGAAAGCGGACGCTGTTTTTCACGGGTCCACAGTGCGAATGTACCGCCGCTCCGTGAGCAACGAAGCCGGAATCAGTCCTGGCCGCGACGCCCGGCGGTGAGGTTGCGATAGCGCTCGCGGGCTTCCTGCAGGTCGGCATCCAGTTCTTCGCGTTCCTGCAGTTGCTGCTCCAGGATCGCCTGCTGGCGCATCAGGTCGCCGTGCTGACTGACGATGTTGTTGGCCATTGGCCTGGCGACCGACTGGCCCTGCAGTTCGGCCTCGGCCGCCCTGCGCAGCTGGGTCAGCAGGCTCATGCGCAGGTTGGCCACGCCCATCTGCGAGGTCTTGACCGACTCGTCGATGAGGATGATGCGGTTGTCGTAGGCGCGTTCCAGCTCGGCCTCGGTGCTGTAGGACTCGACCATGGCGATGTCGCGACGACGGACGGCGGCGTCTGCTTCCACCTGCTGGGCTGCCAGCCGCGCCTCGGCCTCGACGGCGGCGCGCTCCTCTTCGTTCAGCGCGCGGCCCACCTGGCCCCGGACCCGGCCGGTGCTGGCGCTGATCTCGGTGCGCGCGGCATCGACCGCGGAGGCGGGCAGGGCGTCACCGCAGATCTTGCGTCCGGCCTGTTCCCAGCAGTAAAGGCGGCGCTCGGTGTCGCCGCGCTGCGCCAGCGCAGCAGAGGACACGAGAGCAAGCAGGATAAAAAATCCTGGCAGGATGAAGAATCCGGTGCGGGCCATGGCGTTGGTCATTGTTCCGTCCCCCCGGTCGGTCGAATGCGTCTTCAGGCGGCGCCGTAACGCGTCCGGTAGTCATGCAGGCGCGCCTGCTCAGCCGACAGTGTCGCGCTTTCACCGGTGAACGCAAGCAGATCTTCAAGTCCGGCCACCGCCACCACCGGGATGGCGTGCTCGGCGGCCACCGTCTGTGCGGCGGAGCGGCGCGGGCTGGCAGCGGTGTCGATCACCTCCTGGCGATCCAGCGCGATCACGATGCCGGCCGGAATGCCGCCCGCCCCCATGATCAGCTCCAGCGCGTGGCGGACCGCTGTGCCAGCGGTGATCACGTCGTCCACCACCAGCACCCGGCGCCCGGTCATGGGCGCGCCGATCAGGTTGCCGCCCTCGCCGTGGGCTTTGGCTTCCTTGCGATCGAAAGCCACCGGCAGGTCGCGGCCGCGGCGAGCGAATTCGCACGCCAGCGCAGTGGCCAACGGGATGCCCTTGTAGGCCGGCCCGAACAGCAGGTCGAAATCCGTGCCCGCCGCCTCCAGCGCGTCGGCGTAGCAGGACGCCAGGCCGGCCAGCCGGGCGCCGGAATCAAAGTGCCCGGCGTTGAAAAAATACGGACTGGTGCGTCCCGACTTGAGCACGAACTCGCCAAAGCGCAGCGCCTGGGCCTCGATCGCCAGGCGGAGGAAACGGGTGCGGTGGTCGGTCATCGTGGTGCCGGGTTCGTATGGGGACATCATTCTAGGACACCGCATTTTAGAGCGCCGTCGACGGACACCGCGTACGCACGCCCTTAACCTTGCCGCGGTAAGGTGACGAAGTCGAGCGGGGAGGCGTATTGATCGTGGTCAATGCAGTGCAACGCCCCGCCATCCAACATGAGCTAATGAAGACACGCGGG
This sequence comes from Luteimonas qiangzhengi, assembly GCF_039548515.1. Taxonomy (NCBI): domain Bacteria; kingdom Pseudomonadati; phylum Pseudomonadota; class Gammaproteobacteria; order Lysobacterales; family Lysobacteraceae; genus Luteimonas; species Luteimonas qiangzhengi. Next base: position 299,731 of record NZ_JBCLVE010000003.1, read on the forward strand.
AGCATAGCGATGGGCAAGCGATGGAAGATCGGTTTGATGGCAGGCGCGGTAGCGCTGGCAGTGGGCGGCGTGGCGTGCACGCAGGGCGATAACGCGAGCGCTGATGTCAGCGCGCCTGCCCAGGTTGACAGCACTCAGGTCGACGGCGGTCAGGTCAACGGTGCCCAGGACAGCATGCGCGCGCCGGCCGACAGCGCTGCCCAGAACGTGGCCGACCAGACCGTGCCAGCGCAGGGCGGTGGTGCGAACGACACCCTGCGGCAGACCGCTGCGTCGCTGTTCGGATCCATTCCTGATGCACCCACCGAAGTCAGCGGCCGGCAGGTGACCCCCGAGCGGGTGGAGCTGGGCCACATGCTGTTTTTCGAACCGCGTCTGTCCAGAAGCCACGTGATCACCTGCAACACCTGCCACAGCATCGGCACCGGCGGCGCGGACAACGTGCCGGCCTCGGTCGGCCACGGCTGGCAGCGCGGTCCGCGCAACTCGCCCACGGTGTTCAACGCGGTGTTCAACGCCGCCCAGTTCTGGGACGGCCGGGCCGCGGATCTGGCCGAGCAGGCCGGCGGACCGGTGCAGGCCAGCGTGGAAATGAACAGCACGCCCGAGCTGGTGGAGGAAACGCTGTCGAGCATTCCGCAGTACGTGGAGCTGTTCAGCGAGGCCTTCCCGGAGTCCGGCGGCATCACCTTCACCGACGTGACGGTGGCGCTGGAGGCGTTCGAAACCACTTTGGTCACGCCCGGCGCACCGTTTGATCGCTGGATCGAAGGCGACGACAGCGCCATGACCGCCACCGAGGTCGAGGGCCTGCAGCTGTTCTTCGAGACCGGCTGCGCCTCGTGCCACAACGGCGTCAACTTCGGCGGCCAGAGCTACTTCCCGTTCGGCGTGCTTGAGCGCCCGGGCGCCGAGATCCTGCCCGAGGGTGACAAGGGCCGTTTCGAGGTCACCGCTACCGCGACCGACGAATACGTGTTCCGTGCCTCGCCGCTGCGCAACGTGGCGCTGACCGCGCCGTACTTCCACTCCGGCCAGGTGTGGAGCCTGGAAGAGGCGGTGGCGATCATGGGCACCTCGCAGCTGGGCCGGGAGATCAACGAGGATGAAGCGGGCAAGATCGCCGCGTTCCTGCGCACGCTCACCGGGCGCCAGCCGGAGGTGGTCTATCCGATCCTGCCGCCGAGCACGACGGACACTCCAGCCCCGGAGCGCTAACCGGTACAACCCAGGGGAATGGGAGCATGACGGCGCGGTAGGGTAACCTTGCCGCGCCGTCTTTTTTCCGGAGCCCCATGCGCATCGTCAGCTTCAACGCCAACGGTATCCGTTCGGCTGCAAACAAGGGTTTTTTCGACTGGTTCGCCACCCAGGACATCGACATCCTGTGCGTGCAGGAGACCAAGGCCCAGGAGCACCAGCTCTCCGCCGACGTGTTCCGGCCGCCGGGCTATCACGTGGCGTTCCGCGACGCGACGACCAAGAAGGGCTACAGCGGCGTGGCGATCTACAGCCGCCGCGAGCCGGATGAGTTGCGCACCGGGCTTGGTTGGGAAGCGTTCGATGAGGAAGGTCGCTATATCGAGGCCCGCTTCGGCAACCTCAGCGTGGTGTCGTTCTATATCCCATCGGGCTCGTCGGGCGAGCTGCGCCAGGGCTACAAGTTCGAAGTGATGGAGTGGCTCAAACCCATCCTCGACGGCTGGCTGGCCAGCGGCCGCGACTACGTGCTGTGCGGGGACTGGAACATCGTGCGCGCCCGCAACGACATCAAGAACTGGACCGGCAACCAGAAGAATTCCGGCTGCCTGCCGCCGGAGCGGGCCTGGCTCAACGGCCAGATCGCCGATGCCTGTGGCGACGGCTCGCCGCAGCCGGACCACGGCTGGGTGGACACCTTCCGCGCGCTCAAGCCCGACGAGGTGGAATACACCTGGTGGTCCAACCGTGGCCAGGCGCGGGCCAACAACGTCGGCTGGCGGCTCGACTACCAGCTGGTGACCCCGTCGCTGCGTGACCGGCTGCTGGCGTGCTCGGTCCTGCGCGAGCCGCGTTACTCCGATCACGCGCCCTATATCGTGGATTACCGCGAGTGAGCCAAGGGCCGGCGCAGGCGGCGGCGCCCGCCGGCTCGCGCTGGTCGCGGGCGTTTGCCACGTACGCCACGCCGCGGATCGGCTCCATGTTTGCGCTCGGCTTCGCCGCCGGGCTGCCGCTGCTGCTGGTGTTCAGCACGCTCACCGCTTGGCTGACCGAGGCTGGCGTGACCCGCAGTGCAATCGGATTCTTCACCTGGATCGGCATCACCTATTCGATCAAGGTGTTCTGGGCGCCGGTGGTGGACCGGGTGCCGCTGCCGGTGTTGGGCCGCCTGCTCGGCCAGCGCCGCAGCTGGATCCTGCTGGCCCAGGTGGTGATCGTGGCCGGACTGGCCGGAATGGCGCTGACCGACCCGATGGTCGATCTGGTGCGCCTGGCCCTGTTCGCCCTGCTGGTGGCGTTCGGCTCGGCCACCCAGGACATTGCCATCGACGCCTGGCGGATCGAGGCGGCGCCGCCGGAGGAACAGGCCGCGATGTCGGCCACCTACGTGTTCGGCTATCGCATGGCCCTGTTGGCTGCCGGCGCGGGCGCCCTGCACATGGCGGCGCGGATGGATTGGAGCCAGGTGTACCTGGCCATGGCCGCGCTGATGGGACTGGGCATCCTGGCCACTCTGCTCAGCCGCGAGCCGCAGATTCAGCGGCGCACCGACGTGGCGCTGCTGGAGCCCGCGGCGCAGGCGTTCTACCACGGTAATGCGCACCTGCCGGCGCCGCTGCGCACTGCGATCGCCTGGGTGATTGGCGCGGTGGTGTATCCGTTCGTGGACTTCTTCAAGCGCTACGGGCTGCATTCGCTGGTGGTGCTGCTGCTGGTGGCGACGTTCCGCATCAGCGATATCTCCATGGGCGCCATGGCCAACCCGTTCTATCTGGACCTTGGATTCACCAAGCAGCAGATCGCCAACATCTCCGGCATCTACGGCATTGTGATGACCATCCTCGGTGGCCTGATCGGCGGCGTACTCACCGTGCGCTACGGGCTGCTGCGGGTGCTGCTGGCCGGCGCCGTGCTGTCGGCGGCCACCAATCTGCTGTTCGCGCTGATGGCCCTGGTGGGGCCCGAACCGTGGATGCTGGTGGTCACCATCAGCGGCGACAACATTTTTGCCGGGCTGGCGATGGCGGTGTTCATCGCCTGGCTGTCCAGCCTCACCTCGGCCAGCTACACGGCGACCCAGTACGCGCTGTTCAGTTCGCTGATGACCTTGCCTGGCAAGTTCATCGGCGGCTTCAGCGGCCAGGTGGTGGATGCGGTGGGCTGGTTCAACTACTTCATCTATGTGGCGGCGATCGGGATACCCGCGGTGCTGCTGTGCCTGTACCTGATCATGCGTGAGCGGCGACAGCTGCAGATACAGGGGCGGAACAGTCCGCCGGACGTTCCATCAGAAGCCCGGCCGGGCTGAGACTACGGGTTATCCCCAGATTGTCGGCACGATGCGGAATGTGGCAATTTCGCAGCCGGTCCATGGGGGAGTCTGCAGGATGACAAAGATCGTATTCAGGGATGCCGATGAGGTGCTGCTGGACCGCGTTGAGCGGATTGCCAAGCGACATGGCTGGGACCTGTCGCGCGCGCTCACGCACGTGCTGGAGCGGGGTCTGCACACCTGCGAGGGCAGCGACAGCGCGTTTGAAGGCGGCGAAGCCGCCGCGCTGCAGGCCGCATTGGATGCGCTGAGCAGCATTCCCGATGATCCCGGCTTTGCCATGATTGGCAGGGTCGCGCGCGGCCACCGTCACTGATCCTGCGGACGGGTGGGAGCGAGCTCTCCGCCCTTCGTATCAAACCGGATAGATGGCGCCGAGGATCCTGGGTCCGGCAGCGCCGGTGACCGACGCCAGGTTTCCCGGCAGGCCCAAGGCGGTCTGGCGGGCGAGCCACGCGAACCCCATGGCTTCCACGTAATCCGGGTCCAGGCCGTGCGCGGCGCTGGATTCCACCTTGCAGTCCGGCAGCCCGGCGGCCAGTGCCGCTATCAGGGCCGGGTTGTGCACCCCGCCGCCACAGACAATGAGACGTTCGGCCTGCGGCAGCGTTGCGCGCAAGGCGTCCGCCACCGTGTGGACCGTCACCGCAAGCAGGCTGGCCTGCACGTCGGCGGGTGGTTCGTTTCCAGTCAGCTGCGCCTGTACCCAGTCCAGGTGGAATTGGTCGCGGCCGGTCGATTTGGGCGCGGGTCGGGAGAACCACGGCTCCGCCAGCAGCCGCGCCAGCAGCGCTTCATCCACCTGGCCGCTGGCGGCAAATGCGCCGTTGCGGTCGAAGGCCTGGCCGGTATGGCGCTGGCACCAGGCATCCATCAGGGCGTTGGCCGGGCCGGTATCAAACCCCCGCACCACGCGGCCGTCGGATCCGGCGTCCCGTGGCAGCAGGGTCAGGTTGGCGATGCCGCCCAGGTTCAGCACGGCACGGTCTTCGCCAGCGCTGTGCAGCAGGGCGGCGTGCAGAGCGGGCAGCAGCGGCGCGCCCTGGCCGCCGGCGGCCACGTCGCGGCTGCGGAAGTCGGCCACCACGGCGATGCCGGTGCGTTCGGCCAGCACGCTGGCATCGCCCAGCTGCAGGGTGAAGGGAAAGCGGCCGTCGCCATGGCGCCCGTGCGGGCGGTGGCGCAGGGTCTGGCCATGGCAGCCGATCGCCGCCACGTCGTCAGCCGCGATCCCGCTGTCCGCCAGAGCGGCCTTCACTGCATCGGCAAAGATCGTGCCGATCCGCACGTGCAGCTCGCCGAAATCGTCCAGGCCCATGGAGGCGCTGGACTGGCCGAGCTCCACCAGCTGCCGGCGCAGGTCCGCTGGCCACGGCCAGGCGTGGCCGGACAGCATCCGCGGGGTGGCAGGCTGGCTGAAGTCCACCAGCGCCACATCGATGCCGTCGGCGCTGGTGCCTGACATCAGGCCCAGGTAAATGCTTCGCTCAGTGGGGATCGGAAAAGACATGGGCAATGCAGCCCCTGGCAGTGCCCGCTGCATGCAGCGGGCTGTCGCGGATCAGCCGCGGTCGCCGGAAGCCTGGTCACTGGTCGAAGCCAGCGCTGGCGCGGTGGCGGCCTGCTGGCGCGCGTAGTGCAGGGTTTCGTACTGCTCCATGCGGGCCAGCGTGGGGGCGGTTTCGGCCTTGAACCTGGCCAGCGTGGCGCCCTTCAGCGGCTCCGGTGGCGGCATGGTGACCTTGAGCGGGTCGCGGTGCGCGCCGTTGACGCGGAATTCGTAGTGCAGATGCGGGCCGGTGGCCAGGCCCGTGGCGCCGACGTAGCCGATCACCTGGCCCTGCGACACGCGCTCGCCCTGACGGGCATTGCCAAAGCGGGACATGTGGGCATACAGGGTGGTGTGGCCACGGCCGTGATCAAGGATCACGGTGTTGCCATAGCCGCGCTGGCGGCCGCGGAACTGCACTCGGGCATCGCCGGCGGCCATGATCGGGGTGCCGGTACGGGCGGCGTAATCGACGCCGTTGTGCATGCGCATGGTGCCCAGGATCGGATGCCGGCGGCTGCCGAAGCGCGAGCTCAGGCGTGCGAATTCGATCGGCGAGCGGATGAAGCTGCGCTTGAGCGGACGGCCGTCGGCGTCGTAGTACTCCACCTTGCCGTCGTTCTCAAAGCGGAAGCCGGTAAACGTCTTGCCACCGGTGGTGAAGGTGGCAGCCACCACCTCGCCGCTGCCCACGCGCTCGCCCTCGCGCCACAGCTCCTCGACCACTGCCGAGTAGCGGTCGCCGGGCTGGACCTGGCGGGCGAAATCAATGTCGTACTGGAAGATGCGATCGGTCAGGGTGGAGATCGCGCCGGGCGACAGGCCGGCCTGGCGCGCCGAGCCGAACAGCGAATTGCGGATCTCGCCGCTGATCACGGCGGTGTGTACTTCCACCGGACGCTCGATCACGTGCTCGGTGATCGCGGTGCCGGCCACGGCCAATTCCACCCGCTCGGTATTGCTCAGTTCGAAGCGGAAGCCGCTCAGGGTGCCGGTGTCCGGATGGAACTCGAAGCCCAGCTCGGTCCCCGGCCGGATCCGGCCCAGGGCCTTGCCGGCCGACGGCGTCTGCAGAATGCTGTTCAGCAGGCTGACCGGCACGCCCTTGTTGGCAAAGATCTCGCCCAGCGTCTGGCCGGACTGCACGGTGACCGTTTCCCAGTAGTTCGACTGCGCGGCGTCCTGTGCCGGGGCGGGAGCCAGCGGCAGCGCCAAGGCCATGGTGGCCATGCGCATGTCGCCGCTGTCAGTCTGCATGGCACTGGAAAAGCCGGCGGGGAGCAGAGCGAAAATCAGGGCGCCGGCAGTGGCAAGCAGGCTGGCCTGGCCCCACTGGCGTCGCGACCATCGGCCGGTGAATCCGCGCGGCTGTGGCTGCTGTGAATCGGCCGACCGGGCTTCGCCGACAGCCACGTGATCCAGGTTGGCACGACGGACGAGACGGTTGCGTTCGGAGTCCGACGCAGGATCTGAAGACGTCATGGGTTTCCGTGGCTGAGTGAAGAGGGCGTCAGCGCGGTACGATAAAGAGGTGAGAAGGTCGCGTCAAACGATTGATGGAATTGAATTTCCTTTTTGCAACAAAGCGTTAGAAATCCATTAACCCATCGGACGGCGGTCACATTCAGCCTGTCCGCAGAGTCGAGAACTGCAGTGCCCCACGCCTCCCCCTCTGCCGCGGCCCTGGAACAGATCGCCCGCGGCGCCGACGAGATCCTCAAGTCCGACGAATTGCAGACTCGCCTGGCTGCCGGCCGGCCACTGCGGATCAAGGCCGGCTTCGACCCGACCGCGCCTGACCTGCACCTGGGCCATACGGTGCTGCTCAACAAGATGCGCCAGTTCCAGGATCTCGGGCATACGGTCGTGTTCCTGATCGGCGACTTCACCGGGATGATTGGCGACCCGTCCGGCAAGAGCACCACCCGGCCGCCGCTCAGTCGCGAGGACGTGCTGGCCAATGCGGAGACCTACAAGGCGCAGGTGTTCAAGGTGCTGGATCCGGAGCGCACCGAAGTGCGCTTCAACTCCGAGTGGTTCGGCAAGATGGGCGCGGCCGACATGATCCGGCTGGCCTCTTCGCACACCGTGGCGCGGATGTTGGAGCGTGACGACTTCGCCAAACGCTATGGCGCCCAGCAGCCGATCGCCATCCATGAATTCCTTTACCCGTTGGTGCAGGGCTACGATTCGGTCGCGCTGGAATCGGACGTGGAGCTGGGCGGTACCGACCAGAAGTTCAACCTGCTGATGGGCCGCGCGCTGCAGGAGCAGCACGGTCAGAAGCCACAGGTGGTGCTGACCATGCCGCTGCTGGTGGGCCTGGACGGGGTCAACAAGATGTCCAAGTCACTGGGCAACTACATTGGCGTGACCGACCCGGCGATCGATTTCGTCAACAAGACGATGAAGATTGGCGACGACCTGATGTGGGACTGGATCGAGCTGCTGAGCTTTGACATCGGCATCGACGAGGCCGCGCGCCTGAAGGCCGAAGTGGAGGCTGGCGCGCTCAATCCGCGTGAGGTGAAGCTGCGCCTGGCGCGTGAGCTGGCGACCCGCTTCCATGACGCCGCTGCGGCGGAGAAGGCCATTGCCGGCTGGCGCGCTGCGGTGACCGGGCAGGGCGATACCTCGCAGCTGCCGCTGAAGGAAGTGGCTGTGCCGGCCGAGGGCCTGCGTATCGCGCCGCTGCTGACCGCGGCCGGGATCACGCCTTCGAATTCCGAGGCGAACCGCAAGCTCAAGGAGCGCGCGGTGCGCGTGGACGGCGCGGTGATCGAGGATGCCGGCAGCGTGTTCACCCCGGGCTTCGAGGGCGTCCTGCAGGTCGGCAAACGCAACTTCGCCCGCGTCCGTCTCGTGGCGCCGTAGGTCGGGGCTACGCCCCCGACGCCCCGCGAATCACGCCTCCTCTGTAGGAGCGCGCCATGCGCGCGAAGCCGCGTGAATCATGTTTTGCGGCAGGGCTCCGGTTACGACGGTCTGGCCGAAGCTCTCCCGCGCGGATCACAGTCACGCGGTTTCGCGCGCATGGCGCGCTCCTACTGGTGAAAGGCGTAAACGAAGACGGCGCCCATGGGGCGCCGTCTTCATGTCACCCGCAGGTCCGGCCTGCGAAGCCGGCCTGCGGAGGCAGAGGCTTGGCGTGATTTACTGACGCATCTCGTCGCGGGCAGCCTTGAAGGGGTTGCCTTCGTACCAGTTCGGCCACTGGTCCACGTCGTCGGCCATCACCCGGCCCACGTCGTACAGCGCTTCCAGGTCCTGGATCAGGCCGTCCAGGTTCCACTCATCGCGGTACACGTCGCTGGGCTGGTGGTAGCGGGTGGCGTAGTCCTCGCCGGCCAGGCGGCCGCCTTCGGTGCCACCGTCAACCAGGTCGTTGCCGCCCTTGGCGTACAGCGCCGGCACGCCGGCCTTGGCGAAGTTGAAGTGGTCGGAGCGGAAGTAGAAGCCGCCCGCCGGGTTGCCTTCTTCCACCAGGGTGCGGCCCTGGGCGGTGGCGATCGGCTCAAGAATGTCCTCAAGCTCCGAGTTGCCCATGCCGGTGACCACGAAGTCGCGCGACGGTCCGGCCACGCTCATGGCGTCCAGGTTGATCGCGGCCACGGTGTTCTCCAGCGGGAACGCCGGGTGGGCCACGTAGTACTGCGAGCCCAGCAGACCGGATTCCTCCAGGGTCACCGCAAGGAAGGCCACCGAACGCTTCGGTGCCGGCTCGTCATGGGCAAAGCGCTCGGCGATCTCGATGATGCCGGCGATGCCGGTGGCGTTGTCGATGGCGCCGCTGTAGATCTCGCCGTCGGCATGCACGCCCAGGTGGTCCCAGTGACCCATGTACACCACCACTTCCTCGGGCTTCTCGGTGCCCGGCAGTACGCCGATCACGTTGCGCGAGGAAGCTTCGACGACTTCGCTTTCCAGCTCGAACGACACCGAAGCCTGCAGCGGCACCGGCTTGAAATCGGCGGAGCTTGCAGCGCGGATCTGCTCGTCCAGGTCCAGACCGGCGTTGGCGAACAGCTCGCGTGCCACGTCGTTGGTCACCCAGCCCTGGGCCGGCAGACGCGGCGCCGGATCGTCCTCGGCACGCAGGTCGAACTGGGCGCCCGACCATGAAGTCCGCACCACGTCCCAGCCATAGGAGGCACCGGCGGTGTCGTGGATGATGATCGCCGCGTCCGCGCCCTTGCGCGCGGCTTCCTCGAACTTGTAGGTCCAGCGGCCGTAGTAGGTCATGCGGTTGCCGTCGAACAGCTCGGCGTCATCCACGTGGAAGCCGGGGTCGTTGACCAGCATGACCACGGTCTTGCCCTTCACGTCGAGGCCTTCGTAATCGTTCCAGTCGCGCTCCGGCGCATCCACGCCGTAGCCCACAAACACCAGCTCGCTGTCGCTGACGCTGATGGTCTGCTGGCCGGTGCGGGTGCCGAGCATCATGTCGCTGCCGAACTGCAGCTCGCGTTCGCCGTCGGCGCCGGTGACGCGCAGCACGGTCGCGTCGCTGGCCGTGGTCTGCACCATCGGCACGGTCTGGTACCAGGAGTCGTTCTCGCCGGCCGGCTGCAGGCCGATGCGCTCGAACTGGGCGCTGATGTATTCGACCGTCTTCTCGCCGCCCGGCGAACCCGGGGCGCGGCCTTCGAATTCGTCCGAGGCCAGGGTGCGGGTCATTTCGCGGAAGTCGGCTTCGTTGATCTCCGGCGAGAACTCATGGGCCGCGGCGCTGTCGTTCGCGGGCGCGTCGGCAGCGGTGTCGGTGGCGGGGCGGTCGCCACCGCAGGCGGCCAGCGCCAGCGCGGTGGCCAGCAGGCTGATCGGCACAAATCGTTGCATGCGGAAGATCTCCAGGGAGGAAACCCCCGATTCTATCCGCTTCCTCTCTATCCGCTTCCTTCAGCCCGTTGCCGCGCTCAGTCGCGGGGCGCGCGCGGGGTGGAGAACGGGGTCGGGGTGGCGCCGGTGATGCGGCCGGTGCGGGCGCTCTCGTGCACGTACAGCGACACCTCGCGCTCGAACACCAGCTCGCCGTTCACCACCGCGTCGGGACCGATCACGATCCGCGGTGCGCGGTCATTGCCGATGCGCAGCCAGCTGGTGCCGGACTTGCGCACGCGCACGTCGCCATGCACCCGCGAGCCGATGCCGACGGTGATATCGCCGGTCACGGTTTCCACGTTTCCGGTCACTTCCGTCTGCACCAGGCCGATACCGGCGTTCACCGTGCTGACATCGCCATCCACGTGGCCGCCGCGGTCGATGAAGATGCTGCCGCTCACCGTTTCCACATCGTCGCTGGCGCGCAGGCCCGGGCCTGCATGGATCCTGCCGTTGACGGTGGTCAGGCTTTCCACCACCGCCTGCTCGCCCAGCTCGATGCCGCCATTGACCGTGGTCAGATCGCTGCCCTGGATCCGGTGGCCGGCCCGGATGCCGCCATTGACGGTATCGGCGTCATTGAATCGGGCGTCGTCACCAATGCGGATGCCGCCGTTGACGGTGCTCAGGTTGCGCGCCTGCTGGCCGGCAGCCAGCTCCACGGCGCCGTTGACCCGGCTGATGTCTTCCGCGGCATGGGCGTTGGACAGGACGAAAGAGAGGGCCATGGCGAGCGTCAGCGCGATGGCGGTACGGATCAGGGTGATCATGGTGGTGTCCTCGGCGTGACTTTCAGCGGGTTCGGGGCGCGGCAACAGCTTGCCTGCACGCGGCTACAATCGCACCTGCCATAACTTACAGGTAGCCACGCCGTGTCCGCAGCCCCCCACAGCACGAAACCGGTGGTTCTTCTGATCCTGGACGGCTGGGGTCACCGCGAAGATCCGCGCGACAACGCCATCGCCCAGGCCGATATCCCCAACTGGCGCCGGCTGTGGGACAGCGCGCCCACCACCCTGATCCATACCGAGGGCGGTTTCGTCGGCCTGCCGGACGGGCAGATGGGCAATTCCGAAGTCGGCCACATGAACATCGGTGCCGGCCGGGTGGTGTACCAGGAGCTGACCCGGATCGGCGCCGCGATCGCCGATGGCAGCTTCTTCGACAACCCCGAACTGCTGGCCGCCTGTGACGAGGCGATCGACAACGGCCGCACCCTGCATGTGATGGGCCTGCTGTCGCCGGGCGGCGTGCACAGTCACGAAGACCATCTGTTCGCCATGCTCGAGCTGGCCAAGCGCCGCGGCGTGCCGCGGGTGGCGGTGCACGCGTTCCTGGACGGACGCGACACGCCGCCGCGTTCGGCCCGTCCGAGCCTGCAGAAGCTGCAGCACAAGTGCGACGAGCTGGGCAACGTGCGCATCGCCAGCGTCAGCGGACGCTATTACGCCATGGACCGCGACCGCCGCTGGGAGCGGGTCACCCTGGCCTGGGACGCCATCGTCAACGCCCAGGGCGAGCGCACCGCCGACCCGCTGGCCGCGCTGGAAGCCGCTTATGCCCGCGATGAGAACGACGAGTTCGTGCTGCCCACGGTGATCGACGGAACGCAGCCGATGAGCGACGGCGACGCGGTGGTGTTCATGAACTTCCGTGCCGACCGCGCCCGCCAGCTCAGCGCCGCTTTCGTGCAGGAGGATTTCGACGGCTTTGCCCGGCGGTCGCTGCGCCTGGGCCGGTTCGTGTGCCTGACCCAATACGACGCCAGCCTCAACGCCCCGGTGGCCTTCGCCCCGGACAATCTGCGCAACACCCTGGGCGAGGTGGTGGCCGATCGCGGCCTGCGCCAGCTGCGCATTGCCGAAACCGAGAAGTACGCCCACGTCACCTTCTTCCTCAACGGCGGGCGCGAGGAGCCCTTCGACGGCGAGGAGCGCATCCTGGTGCCCAGCCCCAAGGTGGCCACCTATGACCTGCAGCCGGAAATGAGTTGCCCGGAGGTCACCGACCGGCTGGTGGAGGCGATCGAATCGGGTCGCTTCGACGTGATCGTGTGCAACTACGCCAACCCCGACATGGTGGGTCACAGCGGCGACCTGCAGGCGGCGATCAAGGCCGTCGAGGTGGTGGACGCGGCGGTTGGCAGGGTGGTCGAAGCGACCCGCGCCCGCGGCGGCGAGCTGCTGGTCACCGCCGACCATGGCAATGTGGAAATGATGCGCGACCCCGACACCGGCCAGCCGCACACCGCCCACACCGTGGGCCCGGTGGGCCTGATCTATGTCGGCGACCGCACCGCGACCCTGCGCGACGGCGGATCCCTGCGTGACCTGGCCCCGACCCTGCTGGACATGGCCGGGGTGCCAGCGCCGGAGGAAATGACCGGCCGCAGCCTGCTGCAGCAGGCCTGATGCCGATGACCGGCCCGCGTCGCGCGCTGCTGGTCCTGGCCGCCGCGCTGGCGCTTGCCGCCGTGCCGGTCCAGGCCCAGCAGGACCAGCGCGAGGCCGAGCGCCGGCTGGCCCGGGTCAAGCAGGAGCTGGACGGCGTGGCCACCGAGCGCCGTCGGCTGGAGGGCCAGCGCGGCGAGGCTGCGCGCGCGCTGCGTGAAGCGGACGAGCAGGTGGCCGCGTCCACGCGGGCCCTGCACCAGACCCGGGACAGGATCAAACAGCAAGAAGATGCCTTGGCCGAGCTCGGCGTGCGCCGCATTGAGCTCAGTGAACACCTCGGCGGCCAGCGCGAAGAACTCGCCACCCTGCTTCGCGCCGCCTACGCCATTGGCGATCATGCCGCGCTCAAGCTGCTGCTGGCCCAGGACCGGGTCGGCGATGCCAACCGCATGCTGGCCTACCACGGCTACCTGCAGGGCCAGCGCGCCGAGCGCATCCACAGCCTCAGCACCGAGCTGCAGGAACTGGACGCGGTGGAGCAGGAAATCAGCGAGCGCACCGCGGCGCTGGAGGCCGAGCGTGTGCGCCAGGATGCCCAGCTGGCCGAGCTGGAGCGCGACCGCGGCGAGCGCGCCGGCAAGCTGGCCGAACTCGAAACCCAATACACGGACCGCCGCGAGCGTGAGCAGCGCCTGGGTCGTGATGCCGGGGCGCTGGAAAAAGTGGTGACCCAGCTGCGCGCCGCCGCCGCCCGTGCCGCCGAACGCGAGGCCGCGGAACGCGCGCGGGCGGCCCGCAGCAGTGCGAGCACCGAGCGTTCGCCCCGCCGTTCTCCGGCCCAGGTGGCGCGCGGCGCACCGGTGCGGGTCGGCGGGTTGAGCTGGCCGCTGGCCGGCAACCTGCTGGCCGGCTTCGGCGCCAACATGCCCGATGGGCGCCGCAGTTCAGGCGTACTGATCGGGGCCGCTACCGGTGCCACCGTGCAGGCGGTGGCCGATGGCACCGTGGTGTTCGCCGAATGGATGACCGGTTACGGCCTGATCGTGATCGTCGATCACGGCAACGACCACATGAGCCTCTACGCCCACAACGACGCCCTGCTGCGTGACGTGGGCGACCGCGTGTCACGCGGTGATCCGGTGGCCAGCGTGGGCAACTCCGGCGGGCAGGGCCAGCCGGCGCTGTACTTCGAACTGCGCCGCGGCGGCCAGCCGATCGATCCCACCAGCTGGCTGCAGAAGCGCTGAGCGGGGCCCGCTGCCGGCCAGCGGAGGTTCCGGCAGGGCGTGCATAATCGGACCGGGTCGTGCCCGTGACGGGCGCGGCCGCCGTCCTTCCGGAGTTGTCTGCATGCGCCGTTGCCTGTTGCCCTTTGCCATCGCCAGCCTGCTGCTGGTGTCCGCCCACGCGGCGGAGCCGCCCAGTGAAGAGCCGGCCAGCGAAGAGCCGGCGACCGCCGACAACGCCGCAGCAGACCCCGCCGACGCCAGCCGCGTGCCGCTGCGCGAGATCCACCGCTACGTGGCGGTCTTCACCGCGGTCAAGGAAGCCTATGTGGATCCGGTGGAAGACGCCGAGCTGATGCAGTCGGCCATCCGCGGCCTGCTGCTTGATCTGGATCCGCACAGTGTCTACATGTCCGCCGAAGACGCCCGCGCCTTCGACGAGAACACCACCGGTGCCTATGCCGGGGTCGGGGTGGAAGTGGAGCGGCTGCCGGACGGCAACATGCGGGTGGTGTCGCCGATCGATGGCACGCCCGCAGCCCGCGCCGGTATCCAGTCCGGTGATGTGATCGTGGCCGTCGATGGTGAACCGCTGACCCCGGCCAGCCACGATGGGATGGGCCCGCTGCGCGGTGAGCCCGGGACCCGGGTGGCGATGACGGTGTTGCGCGAGGGCGAACTGCAGCCGCTTGAAATCGAAATGGAGCGCGAACGGATCCACATCACCAGCGTGCGCTCGCGCCTCCTGGAGCCGGGCTACGCCTACGTGCGGGTCAGCGCCTTCCAGGTCGACACCGCGGCCGACTTCCAGCGCAACATCGCCGAACTCCAGCAGCAGGGGCCGCTGCGCGGACTGGTGCTGGACCTGCGCAGCAATCCCGGCGGGCTGCTGACCTCGGCCGTGCAGATCGCCGATGACCTGCTGGAAGAGGGTCGGATCGTCAGCACCCGCGGCCGTCATCCAATCAGCGAAACCGAATTCAGCGCCACCTCCGGCGACCTGCTGCAAGGTGCGCCGGTGGTGGTGATCGTGGACGCGGGTTCGGCCAGCGCTTCGGAAGTGCTGGCCGCTGCGCTCGGTGATCACGGTCGCGCCCGGATCATCGGCAGCCGCACCTTCGGCAAGGGCTCGGTGCAGACCGTGCTGCCGCTGGACAACGGCGATTCGGTCAAGCTGACCACCGCCCGCTACTACAGCCCGAACGGCCGCTCGATCCAAGCCCGCGGCATTGATCCGGATCTGGTGCTGGAGCCGGAGAGCACTCCGCCCAGCCGCGTCTTCGATCGTTCCGAGGCCGCGCTGCCGGGGCACCTTCACGGCGACGAAGAAGACCCGGGCGCCGCCACCGGCAGCGTCCTGCCCGGCGACGGTCCGATCAACGCCGCGCTGGCCGAGCTGAAATCAATGCAGCCCGGCACCGAACCCCTGTAGGAGTCGAACCCCTATAGGAGCGGGTCGTACCCGCGAAGCCGCGTGACGCCTGACGGCCTACTCGGCAATCAGCTTGCAGTCGATATCCACGCCGCTGCGCACGGCGGCGATGAGGGTGTCCTGGAAGGTGCCGCAATCGAGCAGCCCGCTTTCTTCTGCTTCAGCGTCTGAACTGCTGACGTCCACGCGCAGGTGCGGGCGTCCTTCTTCCACCAGCTGCAGCTGGGCCGGATCCAGCCGGACCTCGGGGAAATCGGCGCTGCCCGCGCCGGCCAATTCCACCTGGTGCCGGGCCAGGCCCAGCCAGGGCTCCTCGGCACCCGCCAGCTGGCGCTGCTGGGCGGCGACGCTGGCGTAGCCGAAGTAGTCGGCAGTCACGATGATCGATGCGCCATTGGCGCCCAGCGCCCCGGCTGCCGCGTCCGACAGGGTGACCCGTACCTGGAAAGCATTGCCGCCGCTGGCGACCGCAGCCACCGGCTGGCGGTGCGGATCGGTGTCGGCGGTGGGTGCCGGCTCGCAGGCCGACAGCGCAAGGGTGAACAGTGCAGCAGACAACAGGGTGCGGATCGGCATGGCGGTGGCCCGTGTGTTGGTGGCTGGTCAGCGCGGCTTGGGCCGCGAAGTATAAGCGCAGCGCCCGCTAATACCCCTGCAGCTTGCGCAGCCGCCGGGCGATGGCCTGGCGCGAGGCGAGCGCGAATACCGCGCCAAACACGAACCCGCCCACGTGCGCCGCCCACGCCACGGCGCCAAACGCCGGGCCGATATAGACAAACACCACCTGCAGCAGCGCCCAGATGCCGATCAGCAACGAAGCTGGCGCGCGCACGAATTCCAGGAACAGTCCCAGCGGCAGCACCACCCCCAGCCGCGCGCGCGGAAACAGCGCCAGGTACGCGCCGATGATCGCCGATACCGCGCCGCTGGCGCCGATGATCAGCCGGTCCGGAGTGCCGATCGCCAGCGCGGCAATCAGGTTGGCGAAGGCGCCGCCGATCAGGAACAGGGTCAGGAACCGCCAGGGCCCCATCACCCGCTCGGCCGGCAGCCCGAAGATCAGCAGGAACACCAGGTTGCCCAGCAGGTGCGCCCAGTCCGCATGCAGGAACAGCGCGCTCAGCAGCCGCAGCCAGTTTTCCAGCTGCGACCAGTGCAGCAGGCTGCCCGGGGCCAGGCCACCGCTGAGCGTGCCCCACTCGGCCAGCAGGTCGTGGCGCACGCTGTCCGGGTACACGCTGGCCCACAGATAGGCCAGCCACAGCGCCGCGAACAGGCCCGGCGTGGCCCAGCGCAAACCGCGCCTGGCGTGGGTGGGGATGGAGACGAACATCGAGCGTGGCTGGGGCGGCGGCGGAATATTCCACGATACCTGTTCAGCCGGGACAGCGGTCACTGTGCCTTTTTTCCTGCTGACCACACGCGGGGGTACGGTATAGTGCCGCGCCGCCGTTGCACCCTTGGGGTGACTGCAGGCAGGACCGGGGGGCGGTCTGCATTGCGGCCTAAAAAACGATTCAATCGGAGAGAGAAGAGTAATGAACACCAATCCCCACAAGCTGGTTGTTTCAGCCCTCGCGCTGGCAGTTGCAGGTATCGCCGCCTCGGGTGCGGCCCACGGTTCGGCATTCGAACTGCGCGAGAACAGCGTCAAGGCCCAGGGCCGCGCGATGGCGGGTTCCGCATCCGCGACCGGCGACGCTTCCGCCGTGGCCAACAACCCGGCGCTGATGTCGACTTTCGACGCCAAGACTTTCCAGATCGACGTGACCGCCATCGATCTGACCTTTGAATTCGAGGGCAGCGGCAGCGCGGCCGCGGGCAGCCCGCTGCAGCAGCCGCTGCAGGGCGGCGACGGCGGCAACGCCGGCGGCGTGACCCCGATCCCGGCAATGTCCTTCATCCTGCCGTTCACCGGCGACCTGGAGTACCTGACCCTGGGCGCGATGGTCAGCGTGCCGTTCGGCCTGTCCACTGAATACGATGCCGACTGGATGGGTCGCTACCACGCGATCGAATCCGACGTGCGCGTGATCGACCTGACCCTGGCGGCTTCGGTGCAGCTGCACGAGCGCATCTCAGCCGGTTTCGGCCTGATCGTCCAGCGTTCCGACGTGACCCTGTCCAACGCGATCGATTTCGGCAGCTCGCTGTGCGCGAACCCGGCCACCCAGCAGCTGTGCTTCATGCCCGATCCGGTGACCGGCCCCTACGGCCCGCAGAAGAATGACGGCTTCGCCGAGGTCAGCGGTTCCGATACCAGCATCGGCTG
The DNA here is from genome assembly GCF_039548515.1 of Luteimonas qiangzhengi. Classification (NCBI taxonomy): domain Bacteria; kingdom Pseudomonadati; phylum Pseudomonadota; class Gammaproteobacteria; order Lysobacterales; family Lysobacteraceae; genus Luteimonas; species Luteimonas qiangzhengi. The sequence goes on from NZ_JBCLVE010000003.1 coordinate 317,019, forward strand.
GACCGTCGGCCTGAACGTGCATCCGATCGACGCCCTGTCGCTCGGCTACGCCTACCGTTCCGAGGTCAAGCACGAGGTGGATGGTGATGCCGTGTTCGACGTGCCGTCCAACGTGGCTCCGATCCTGGCGGGCACCGGCCAGTTCCAGAACGTCGATGGTGGCGCCCGCCTGGTGCTGCCGGCCACCCATACCTTCAGCGCGACCTGGCAGGCCACCGACCGCCTGTCGCTGATGGGTGAGGCCCGCCTGACCCAGTGGACCTCGATGGACGAGGTGCGCATCCAGTTCGACAACCCGGCGCAGCCGGATTCGGTCGAGAACTACAACTGGCACGACAGCTGGTTCTACTCGATCGGCGCCGAATACGCGCTCAACGATCGCTGGACCCTGCGTGGCGGCGTGGGCCGTGACGAGTCGCCGATCGCCTTCCAGCACCGCAGCCCGCGCATGCCCGACGAGGACCGCACCTGGTTCGCCATCGGCGCCACCTGGGCGGTCACCGACAGCTGGGACATCTCCGGCGCCTACACCCGGATCCACATCGGTGACGACCCGGAGCTGGACATTGTCGGCGGCGGTGCACGCCTGACCGGTTCCTACGACGGCGGTGCCAACCTGTTCGGCATCTCGGCGCAGTACAAGTTCTGATCGCAACACCCGCTGTATGAAAAAGGCCCCGCATTGCGGGGCCTTTTTTTGTCAGTCTTCCAGCGTCAGCAGGCTGGCGTTGCCGCCGGCGGCGGTGGTGTCGATGGTGACGGTCTTCTCGGTGGCGAAGCGCGGCAGGTAGTGCGGGCCGCCGGCCTTGGGGCCGGTGCCGGACAGGCCGCGGCCGCCGAACGGCTGCACGCCCACCACCGCGCCAATCTGGTTGCGGTTCACGTACACGTTGCCGACCCGCGCCCGGGCCACGATGTGGTCCACGGTCTCGTCAATGCGCGAGTGGATGCCGAGCGTCAGGCCGTAGCCGGTGGCGGTGATCGCGTCGATCACCTTGTCCAGCTCACCCGACTTCCAGCGGATTACGTGCAGCGCCGGGCCGAATTTTTCATGCTCCAGCTGATCGAGCGATTCCAGCTCCCACACCTGCGGCAGGAAGTAGGTGCCGTGGGCAAGGGTGTCGTTGCCCCTGGCCTTGGCGATCGGCTTGGCTTCGGCATCCATGCGTGCGGCGTGCTCGTTGAGCATCTTGAGCGCGGCGTCGTCGATCACCGGGCCCACGTCGGTCGAGAGCAGGGCCGGGTCGCCAACCTGCAGCTCGGCCGTGGCGCCGGCGATCATCTCGATCACCTTGTCGGCAATGTCGTCCTGCACAAACAGGATCCGAGCCGCCGAGCAGCGCTGGCCGGCCGAGGTGAAGGCCGAGCCCAGCACGTCGCGCACCAGCTGTTCGGGCAGGGTGGACGAGTCGGCGATCAGCGCGTTCTGGCCGCCGGTCTCGGCCACCAGGATGCCGATCGCGGCGTCGCGCGCGGCCAGGGCGCGGTTGATGGCGCGGGCGGTGAAGGTGGAGCCGGTGAAAGCCACCCCGTCCACGCGCGGATCGGAGGTCAGCGCTGCGCCCACCACGGCGCCGGTGCCCGGCACGAACTGCAGCACGTCGGTGGGGATGCCCGCCTCGTGCATCAACTTGATCGCCTCGAAGCCGATCAGGGTGGTCTGCTCGGCCGGCTTGGCAATCACCGCGTTGCCGGCAGCCAGCGCCGCCGACGCCTGGCCCAGGAAGATGGCCAGCGGGAAATTCCACGGGCTGATGCACACGAACACGCCGCGCCCGCCCAGGTGCAGCGAGTTGGATTCACCGGTCGGGCCGGGCAGGGCGGCCGGCGAAAACAGGGTGCGGGCCTGGCCGGCGTAGTAGCGCAGGAAGTCCACCGCCTCGCGGACTTCGGCCACGCCGTCGAGGATGGTCTTGCCGGCCTCGCGGGTGCACATGGCGATGAAGTAGCCCATGCGCGCTTCCAGCAGATCGGCGGCATGCTCCAGGATCGCGGCGCGCGACATGGCCGGGGTGCCATCCCAGCCCGGCTGGGCGGCGACGGCGTTGGCCAGGGCGCGCTCCACCACGGCTTCGTCGGCTTCGATCCAGGTGCCCAGCTCCACCCGCCGGTCGACGGGGCTGGTCACGGTGTGCGACGCGCCAGAGGTGTCGGCGCCCGGCACCAGCGGCCTGGCGGACCAGGTGGCCGGGATGGCGGCGATTTCTTCGGCAAGCTTGCGAAGCTGGTCGTCGTTGGCGAAGTTGACGCCCATGGAATTGCTCCTGTTGACACCCTGGTTGCGGTACAGCTCGACCGGCAGGGGAATGCGGGGGTGGGGGGTGGCCAGCAAACCTTCAACGACCTCGATCGGGTCGCGCACCAGGTCTTCGATGGCCACGTCGTCGTCGCTGATGCGGTTGACGAAGCTCGAGTTGGCGCCGTTTTCAAGCAGGCGGCGCACCAGATACGGCAGCAGTTCCTCGTGGTTGCCCACCGGCGCGTAGACGCGGCAGGGCACATCCAGGCGGTCGGCCGGCATGACTTCCGCGTACAGGTCGTCACCCATGCCGTGCAGCTTCTGGAACTCCCAGGCATGGCCGGTGGCCTTCGGCGCATCGGCCGGCAGCCAGCGCTTGGCCATGCGATGCACGGCGGCAATGGTGTGCGCGTTGTGGGTGGCGAACATCGGATACACCGCGTCGGTGTTTTCCAGCATGCGCCGGGCGCAGGCCAAGTAGCTGACGTCGGTGTTGGGCTTGCGGGTGAATACCGGATAGCCGTCGTGGCCATCCACCTGCGAGCGCTTCACGTCGCTGTCCCAATAGGCGCCCTTGACCAGGCGTACCGGGATGCGGCGGCCGTGGCGGCGGGCCAGGTCAACGGTCCAGTCGATCACGTAGGGCGCGCGCTTCTGGTACGCCTGGATCACCAGGCCAAAGCCCTCCCAGCCCTGCAGCGAGGGGTCGCTCCAAGCGGCTTCAAACACCGCCAGCGAGAGCTCCAGCCGATCGCTTTCCTCCGCGTCCACGGTCAGGCCGATGCGAAGGCGCATCGCGCGCTGGGCCAGGCCCAGCAGGCGCGGCACCAGTTCGGCGATCATCCGCTCGCGCTTGGCGTGTTCGTAGCGCGGGTGCAGGGCCGACAGCTTGACCGAAATGGAGGGCGCGGAAATTTCATCGCTGAACGGACCGGTGGCACCGATCGCGTCGATCGCGTCGTGATACGCCTTCAGATAGCGCTCGGCGTCGGCGGCGGTCATGGCCGCTTCGCCCAGCATGTCGAACGAGTAGCGGAAGTTGGCGTTCGGGCCCTTGCGACCGCGGGCCAGGGCTTCGCTGATCGTGCGGCCCATCACAAACTGGTGGCCCATGATGCGCATCGCCTGGCGCACGGCCAGACGGATCACCGGCTCGCCTACGCGGCCGATCAGCCGCTTGAAGGCGCCGTGCACGTCGCGCTTGGTTTCATCGGCCAGGTCCACCAGCCGGCCGGTCAGCATCAGTCCCCAGGTGGAGGCGTTGACCAGTACCGACTCGGACCGGCCCATGTGCTTTTTCCAGTCGGCATCGCTGAGCTTGTCGCGGATCAGCTTGTCGGCGGTGTCCTCGTCGGGGATGCGCAGCAGGGCCTCGGCCACCGACATCAGCACCACGCCTTCCTCGCTGGCCAGGTCGTACTGCTGCATGAAGGCTTCAACCATGCCCTGGTCCTGGCTGCGCGCGCGGACCCGGCGTACCAGATCGGTCGCGGTGACCTGGACCGTCTGGCGATCCTCCTCGGGCAGGCGTGCCTGTTCGAGCAGTTCGCGCAGATGGGTGGTTTCATCACGCGTCCATGCGGCGGTGATCTTCGCCAGCGCTGGGGACGATGACGGCAAACGGGACGATGGGGGGGCTGCGGACACGGTCAGGCACACATGGGGATGGAACCCAATTCTAAGCGGTCCGGGCCCGTCGTGGCGGGCTTTTGGGACCATGACTGAAGGCCCCCGAAAAGGTCCACGATTTGCAGTGCTTGCCCGCGCTTGGCGGAGGTCGCTACTATCGGGGCCGCTTTTGAGTACAGACTGGCTGTGCGTTTGTCCATACGTATTGGTGATGTTTTGCCGGACAAACGCATGGTTTCGTTTCCGACCGCAGTACCGCAGTACGCAACGCCTTTTCCGGCATCGGGGTTCGAACGTGAAGCAAGTCGCTCGTGTCAAGCAATGGGGCGTTGGCCTCGCACTCTGGGCGTTGTCCGCCTGTGTGTTTGCCCAGTCAGCCGATCCGCACAGGTGGCAGCTGAACATGGGCCGGGGCGTTACCCCGACCTCCCAGAACGCCTATGACGCGCACATGTTCGTGCTGTGGGTCTGCGTGGTGATCGGCGTGCTGGTGTTCGGCGCCATGGGCTATGCGGTCTTCAAGTTCCGCAAATCCAAGGGCGCGGTGGCGTCGCAGTTCAGCCACAACACCACGGCGGAAGTCATCTGGACCGTGATCCCGGTGGTCATCCTGGTGGTGATGGCGTTCCCGGCCACCAGCAAGCTGATCCAGATGTATGACGTGCGCGACTCGGAAATGACGGTCAAGGTGACCGGCTTCCAGTGGATGTGGGAATACGAGTACATCGGCGAGGATCTGAGCTTCCTCAGCCGCATGGACCGCGAGAGCGATCGCCTGCGCCAGAACCGCAATACCACTCGCGCCGAGCTGGACGCGCACGGTGCCTACCTGCTGGAGGTGGACAACGAGCTGGTGCTGCCCACCGATACCAAGGTGCGCTTCGTAATTACCGCCGATGACGTGATCCATTCCTGGTGGGTGCCGGCGCTGGGCTTCAAGCAGGATGCGATCCCCGGAATCATCAACGAGGCCTGGACCGAGATCCGCGAGCCGGGCGTATACCGCGGCCAGTGCGCGGAGCTGTGCGGCAAGGACCACGCGTTCATGCCGATCGTGGTGCGCGCCGTTCCGCGCGCCGAGTTCGACCAGTGGCTGGCTGCGCGCAAGGCGGAAAACGCCCCGGCGGCTGCGGCTCCGGCTCCTTCACCGGTGATCAATGAGCCGGCTGAAGAGATCCCGGCTGAGGAAGCTACCGCCCAGGTCACCGCCACCGCGCCGATCGCGGGCTGAGCGGCAACACCCACGCACGATTTTCCAGGCAGACGCAATGTCCAGCACACCGACCACCGCCGACCTCCACCACGCTGACGACCACGGCCACAAGCAGGGCTTTGTGGACCGCTGGCTGTTTTCCACCAACCATAAGGACATCGGCACGCTGTACCTGCTGTTCGCCTTCACGATGGTGATCATCGGCGCGGCAATGAGCGTGATCATCCGCCTGGAGCTGGCGGTGCCAGGCCTGCAGCACGTCAGCCCCGATTTCTTCAACCAGATGACCACCATGCATGCGCTGGTGATGATCTTCGGCGCAGTGATGCCGGCCTTCGTGGGCCTGGCCAACTGGATGATCCCGCTGCAGATCGGCGCGCCGGACATGGCGCTGCCGCGCATGAACAACTGGTCGTTCTGGATCCTGCCGTTCGCGTTCCTGATGCTGCTGTCCACCCTGTTCATGCCGGGCGGGGCGCCGGGCACGGGCTGGACCCTGTATCCGCCGCTGAGCCTGCAGGGCAGCAACTCGATCGCCTTCACCATCCTGGCCATCCACATGATGGGCATCAGCTCGATCATGGGCGCCATCAACGTGATCGCCACCGTGCTCAACATGCGCGCGCCGGGCATTGATCTGCTGAAAATGCCGATCTTCTGCTGGACCTGGCTGATCACCGCGTTCCTGCTGATCGCGGTGATGCCGGTGCTGGCCGGCGCGGTCACCATGCTGCTGACCGACAAGTTCTTCATGACCTCGTTCTTCAACGCGGCCGGCGGCGGCGACCCGGTGATGTACCAGCACATCTTCTGGTTCTTCGGCCACCCCGAGGTCTACATCATGATCCTGCCCGCCTTCGGCGTGGTCAGCGAGATCATCCCGACCTTCAGCCGCAAGCCGCTGTTCGGCTACCAGGCGATGGTGTACGCCACGGCAGCCATCGCGTTCCTCAGCTTCATCGTCTGGGCCCACCACATGTTCACCGTGGGCATGCCGCTGGGCGGCGAGATCTACTTCATGTTCGCGACCATGCTGATCGCCATCCCCACCGGGGTGAAGATCTTCAACTGGGTCTCGACCATGTGGGAGGGATCGCTCACCTTCGAGGCGCCGATGCTGTGGTCGTGCGCGTTCGTGGTGCTGTTCTCGATCGGCGGGTTCTCGGGCCTGATGCTGGCCATCGTGCCGGCCACGTTCCAGTACCACGACACCTATTTCGTGGTCGCCCACTTCCACTACGTACTGGTGACCGGCGCGATCTTCGGCATCATCGCGGCCATCTATTACTGGTGGCCGAAGTGGACCGGACGCATGTACAGCGAGCGCTGGGCGGCGCTGCATTTCTGGTGGACGATCGTGTTCTCCAACCTGCTGTTCTTCCCGCAGCACTTCCTCGGCCTGGCCGGCATGCCGCGCCGCATCCCGGATTACAACGTGGTGTTTGCCGACTGGAACCTGGTCAGCTCGATTGGCGCGTTCGGCATGTTCGTCACCCCGTTCATGATGTTCGCCATCCTGTTCCACTCCAAGAAGTACGGAGCCAGGGCCGAGGCGCGCGCGTGGGAAGGGGCCAAGGGCCTGGAGTGGACCGTGCCTTCGCCGGCTCCGCACCACACCTTCTCCGTACCGCCGGTGATCCGTCCGGGCGACCTGGCGCACGGCGACTTCGAACACCTGGACTACGATCAGTCCAGCTCCGAGATTGAAGGATCGGCCGACACCAATGCCCGCAAGTCATGACCAGCATCCACGCCGCGATGAGGCGCAGTTGGCTGCCGCGCGCAGGCGTGCGCGGCGGACCGCACTGGTGGTCGCCATCGTCGCCGTCGCCGTCTATGCGGGCTTCATCCTCTCGGGAGTGTTGAACCAGTGAGCGCATCCAGCCACGCGGGAATCCTGAAACTGCTGGGCATTGCCCTGGCGGCCTTCGTGGTGACCTTTTCGCTGGTGCCGATCTACCGCATCGCCTGCCAGAAGGTGTTCGGCATCCGCCTGGACAACACCGCCGTGGCCGAGCCTGTGCAGGCCGCGCAGCTGGATATGGAGCGGATGGTGACGGTGGAGTTCGACGGCGTAGCCAACTCCAAGCTGCCGTGGTCGTTCCGTCCCAACGAGGTGCGCATGCAGGTGCAGGTGGGCAAGGTGTACGAGACCACCTACTTCGCCCAGAACAACAGCAATGCGGCGATCGTGGGCACCGCCACGCCTTCGGTGGCACCGGCGCGCGCGTCGAAATTCTTCCAGAAGACGGAATGCTTCTGCTTCACCGCGCAGACGCTGCAGCCGGGGGAAGTGCGCGATATGCCGGTGCGCTTCATCATCGATCCGTCACTGCCGGACATGGTTGATACGGTGACCCTGTCCTACACCTTCTTCAAAAACGATCACGCAACCGAACGACTGGCGCAAGATGCGCCCGGGCCCGTCGAGCACGTGCGGCCCCTGGCAGCGCGCTGACCGATCCACACCACACCACGCAGTTCGAACCGGAAGCTCAGAGCCATGGCCCAAGTCCAAGCACAGCACACGCACGAAGAGCAGCCCTATTTCGTGCCGACCCACAGCAAGTGGCCGCTGTTCGCATCGGTGGCGTTCTTCATCGCCATGTTCGGGTTGGCCAGCTGGTTCAACGATGTCAGCTGGGGGCCGACGATGTTCTTCGTCGGCGTGGCCGGGCTGGCGCTGATCCTGTTCAAGTGGTTCGCCGATGTGATCGTGGAATCGGTCTCCGGCTACTACAACAAGCAGGTGGACAGCTCATTCCGGATGGGAATGATCTGGTTCATCTTTTCCGAGGTGATGCTGTTCGGCGCGTTCTTCGGCGCGCTGTTCTACACCCGCATTCTCTCGGTGCCGTGGCTGGGCGGCGAAGGCGTCAAGGGCGTGGCCACCAACACCTTCCTGTGGGACGAGTTCAGTGCGGCCTGGCCGACCGCCGGTCCGGCAGCCGTGGGTGGCGGCTTCGAGCTGATCCCGGCCTGGGGCCTGCCGCTGCTCAACACCCTGATCCTGCTGACCTCGGGCATCACCCTCACCATTGCCCACCACGCGCTGAAGGCCAATAACCGCCGCCAGCTGCTGATCTGGCTGGGCGCCACGGTGCTGCTGGGCGCGATCTTCCTGGTCTCCCAGGCCATGGAGTACGTGCACGCCTACCGTGACCTGAACCTGACCATGGGCTCGGGCATCTACGGCTCCACCTTCTTCATGCTCACCGGCATCCACGGCGTCCACGTGACCCTGGGCGCGCTGATCCTGCTGGTGGTGTGGCTGCGCAGCCTGAAGGGCCACTTCGACGCGGAGAACCACTTCGTGTTTGAAGCCGCCGCCTGGTACTGGCACTTCGTCGACGTGGTGTGGTTGGCGCTGTTCCTGTTTGTTTACGTGGTGTAGCGGATTGAATCGAATAGCCGGATGAGCGCCCGGTCCGGCCATCCATAGCCGGTCGTTCGCAAATGCAGCCAATGCCGCCAGGGCATTGGCTGCATTCGCTCACCCACCAATCCCGTGCGGCTGGATCCAGCCCATCCAGATGGACAGCATCACCAGCAGAATCAGGGCGACCGATACCGCCACCCGACGGGTCAGCGCATTGACGGTGCGCTTGGTCTGGCCCTTGTCGGACATCATGTAATACAGACCCGCGCCGAGGTTCCACAGAATGACGATGAAAAATGCGGCGATCAGCAGGATTTTGAGCGTGTCGTTCATCGAAGGCTCCGTAGCCGCGGGGCGCGGCGGTTCATTATTGCAGCCCGACAGCCGGCCATGTTGAGACGCGGTACAACGCTGGTCTTCGGCTGGACGCTGGCGGTGATCGGGATTGCGCTGTTCACCTGGCTTGGCACCTGGCAGTACGGACGCCAGCACGAGAAGCAGGCCATGCTGGATGCCTCCGCCGAGGTGCTGGAACGTCGCCAGGCGCAGCCGCTTGCCGCCGCGGCGGATCCAGCAAGCGCCGGCGGGTACGCCTGGGCCGCGGGCGATGGTCGCTGGGCGCAGGCACCCGCAATCCTGCTGGACAACCAGCAGCGCGGCGGGCGCCCCGGCGTGCGGGTGTATCGCCTGTTCGAGCCCGTCGCCGGCGAGCCGCTGCTGGTTGAGCTGGGCTGGCTGCCAGTGCCGCCCGACCGCACCATTCCCACCATCACCGATCCGCCGCCGCCCCCGCCGCTGGAAGGCCTGCTGCTGGCGCCGCCGTCGGCGGGCCTGGCTGCCGCCGCGATTCAGCCGCAGGCCGATGGCAGCCTGCTGCTAATGGCGCTGGACATGCAGGCCGTGGCCGAAGCGCTCGGGCAGCCACGCATCGCCCCGCGCGTGTTGCGCCTGGATCCCGAGATCGCCGGAGGCTACGCCCGCGACCTGGAGATCCTGCCCAACACCCTGCCGCCGGAGAAACACCTGGGCTACGCGGTGCAGTGGTACGGCCTGGCGCTGACCGTGCTCGTCACCGCATTGATCCTCACTTTCCGCCGCCGGCGTGCTCATTCCGGCAATGACAGGCATCCTCACACTCCATGACTGCTCCCGCTCCCGCTCCAACGTCCGCCTCCACCGCCCGGCGCAACCGCAATCGCGGCATGCTGATCCTGATCGTCGTGATCTTCCTGGGCAGCGCGCTGATTGCCGGTGTGCTGCGCTTCTCCGGCTGGCGTCCGGAAGGCACCCGCAACCATGGCGAACTGCTGCAGCCGCCGGGCGACCTGCGTGAAATGCAGCTGCGGATGCAGGATGGCGGCGACTACCCGTGGGATCCGGATGCGCGCATCTGGCGCATCACCCTGGCCCCGCCGGTGGGATGCGACGCACCCTGTGTGGAGCTTGCCGCCGAATTGGACCTGGTGTGGCAGCTGTTCGGCCGGCATGCCGATCGCGTGCATACGCTGTGGGCGGGCGAGGTGCCCGAAGGCATTGTCAGCAACCGTTCCCTGCGCGTGATCCAGGCCGATCCGGCCCTGCGCGCCGCGCTGCCGGGCGTGGATGACCCGGCCGGAGTCCCGGTTTACGTCATCGATCCGAACGGCTTTGTCATTCTGCGCTACGCTCCGGGGTTCGATCCGGGAGACCTGCGCAGCGACATGGTACGGCTGCTGAGACTTGACTGATGGCAGGACCGTTGCCGCACCAGGGCCGCACCCCTTCCAGGGTGACCCTTCACCGACACTTCCACCGGATCGCCTGGTTCGCCGTGGTGCTGACTCTGTGCGTGGTGGTGTTTGGCGCCTTCGTGCGCCTGTCCGATGCCGGCCTGAGCTGCCCGGACTGGCCCACCTGCTATGGCCGCGCCGCCTGGCCGCAGGCGCCGGCCGAAGTGGCCGACCACGCCGCAAGCCAGATCCGCCCGCTCGAAACCCACAAGGCCTGGCGCGAGCAGGTGCACCGCCACATTGCCGCCATCCTCGGCGTGCTGGTGCTGTCACTGGCGCTGCTGGCCGCGCGCAAGCGCAGGTTCGGGCCCGCGCAGATCCTTGGCGCATCGGCGCTGGTGGCCGCGGCCATCCCCGCCTATATGTATGGCCACATCGGCGCAGCGTTCGCGCTGGCCGGGGCAGGGCAGGCGGTGCTGCTGCTGGCGGCGCTGCGCTGGTCGAACGTTGATCTGGCCAGAGCGGCCGCGCTGACCCTGGCGGTGATCATCTTCCAGGCCCTGCTGGGCAAGTGGACGGTGACCCTGCTGCTCAAACCGGTCATCGTGATGGCCCACCTGATGGGTGGGCTGCTGACGTTCTCGCTGATCACCTGGATGGCCTGGCGCGCCACCAACGTGCCCATCCGCCTGGCCAGCGCGCCCGCGGTGCGCCGCTGGCTGTATGCCGCGCTGGCGGTGCTGGGCCTGCAGATTGCGCTGGGCGGCTGGGTCAGTGCCAACTACGCCGCGCTCTCCTGCGGTGGCGGTGGCTGGGCCGGCGACGCCCACCACTACCTGGATTTCCCCCGCTGCGTGGGCCAATGGTGGCCGCAGGCGGACTTCCGCGAAGGCTTCGTGCTGTGGCGCGGGATCAACGTGGACTACGAAGGCGGGATCCTCGATGGCCAATCGCGCATCGCCATCCAGATGGCCCACCGGCTGGGCGCCGTGGCCGCGTTCGCCGTGCTGATTGCGCTGGCGGTGCGGATGTTGCGCATGCCCGGCATGCGCGGCTGGGGCAGCGCGCTGGCCGCGCTCACCGTCACCCAGGTGGCGCTGGGCATCCTCAACGTGAAGCTGGCGCTGCCGCTGTGGCTGGCCGTCATGCACAACGCGGGCGCCGCGATGCTGCTGTTTGTGCTGGTCTCGCTGCTGGCGCGGGTGAGGGAGCCGGACTGATGGGCAGCATCGTCGGCCAGTACTGGCAGTTGACCAAGCCGCGGGTGGTCTCGCTGATTGTGTTCACCGCGCTGGTGGGCATGTTCCTGGCGGTGCCCGGGCTGCCGCCGTTGGATCTGTTGGTGTTTGGCATGCTCGGCATCTGGCTGGCGGCCGCCTCCGCCGCCGCCATCAACCACCTCATCGACCAGCGCATCGACAAGGTGATGGTGCGCACTGCGCAGCGCCCGCTGGCCACCGGCACTCTGCGTCCGGTGCAGGTGCTGACCTTTGCCGTGGCGCTGGGCGTGGCCTCCATGGCCATCCTGATGCTGCTGGTCAACACGCTGACCGCGCTGCTCACCTTCGCCTCGCTGATCGGCTACGCCATCATCTATACCGGGTATCTGAAGCGGGCCACGCCGCAGAACATCGTCATCGGCGGCGTCGCCGGCGCCGCGCCGCCGGCACTGGGCTGGGCCGCCATCACCGGCACCCTGGATCCGCATGCCCTGCTGCTGGTGCTGATCATCTTCGTCTGGACCCCGCCGCACTTCTGGGCCCTGGCCATCTTCCGCCGCGACGACTACGCCCGCGCCCTGGTGCCCATGCTGCCCGTCACCCACGGCGTCACCTACACCCGCTGGCAGATCCTGTTCTACACCGTGCTGCTACTGGTGGTAACCGTGCTGCCCTGGGCCACCGGCATGAGCGGCCTGTTCTACCTCGGCGGCGCGCTGATACTGGGCGGCGTGTTCCTCTGGTACGCATGGAAAATGCTGGACCCGCCGGATGAATTCTTCGCCATGCGGATGTTCAACTACTCGGTCGTCTACCTGATGGCGCTGTTTGCCTTCCTGCTGCTGGACCACTGGCTGCAGCCGTGGCTGTCGCCCGCGCCACTGATGGTGTTTGAAAGCATCGGCTGAGTGGCCGGGATAACAGGGGTGACCCAGGGATCTGCGTGTGGCGCCACGATGGGGAGAAAACAATGAATTACATTGATCTGGTCGCCCTGCTGGCGGTCGCTCAGCTGGTGTTTTTCGCGGTTCTGGTTGGTCGGGCGCGGGGCCGCTACGGTGTCAAAGCGCCGGCCGTGTCGGGGCACGAAGGATTCGAGCGCGTCTACCGCGTGCAGATGAATACCCTGGAACTGCTGGTCGCCTTCCTGCCGGCATTGTTCATTGCCGCGAAGTACTGGCCGCAGGGCTGGGTGGCGGTGGCCGGAGCGGTATATCTGGTCGGCCGGATCATCTACTGGCGCAGCTACACCGCTGCTCCGGCCAGCCGCGGATTGGGCTTCGCGCTCTCGATGTTCCCGATCCTGGCGCTGGTCATCGCCGGACTGGTGGGTGCGATGCGCGGCGGGGGGGGGGGGGGGGGGGGGGGGGGGGGGGGGGGGGGGGGGGGGGGGGGGGGGGGGGGGGGGGGGGGGGGGGGGGGGGGGGGGGGGGGGGGGGGGG
>NZ_JBCLVE010000004.1:0-38873 GCF_039548515.1 Luteimonas qiangzhengi
TGGTGGGTGCGATGCGCGGCGGCGCCTGAGTCCCGGAGCGGCTTCCGGGACTCAGGCGCGAGACAGTTGGTTGCTCGCCGGGGACTGCGCTGATAGCTTCGACATGGGGCTTGCCGGATAACTGGGGTGCTATCCGGCTTGAACGGGGTAAATCACGGTGGGGGAGGGTGTTATGCGGCTGAAATGGAGCTTTAACCCTGTTATCCAGGCCTGTTACACCTCGTTTACGCCGCATAATTGTTGTTAGGCCGCAATGGAGAATTCCGTGGAATCGCTTGCCCCACTACTGAGCCAGCTCACAGCCATTAAGTGGCTCCTGATCTTTATTGCGCTATGCGTATTGGGCATGCTCATCATCTTCTTCGTCATTGCGGTCAACCTGTTGGACGCAGTAAAGGAGGGGCGGAGCAGTAACCGGAGCAGTAACAAAAGATCGGAGCTCGATGAATTGCTCGCTTCTGGACAGGGCAAAGCTGCAAAGTTCACCGCATTGGAGTGGGTTTCGTCTCAACCCCTTAGCCCCGATGCCCATTGGGCTCTGGCCAAGGCTCACTACCAACTGGGCGAGCTGTCAGAAGCAAAGAAGGTGCTCACGGGCTTGCTCAAGTTTGCTCCCGAAGAGCACTATCGAGTGGATTCGTGGCTTGAGTTACTGGATACGGAGTTCTCGGAGCGGCGGCCGAGGCCGGTGTCCTGATATGCGGCCTAACAATGCGTTCAAGCCGAAGCCGCTTCGTTCCGCAAAGCACATGGCAGATACAGCTTGCCATGTGCTTCGCTCCACTACGCGTCTCGGCTTAACTTAGGTGTTAGGCCGCGGGGCAACACCGAGGGCACCGCTGCATCCATCGTTCAATCTCGACTCGCAGTTAAAACGGAGAACTCAGCATGTCCACTGGCGTCGTAGTTGTTTTTATCGTCATTCTGATTGCAGCGGCGGCAACCTACGCGGCAAAGAGAAAGAAGGGGTAAGGGCTATTGTGCGGTGCAAGTAGTCAAGAGACATCGGCTCTTGCACCGTAACTCCCGCACAGGAAGATCGGGTCCAATCCAGCCATGTTGTTCACAATTGCTGCATGCGTCAGCTGTGGCATCGTGCTGGTGGCTGCAGGCTCATGGGTCGCGGCCTAACAGTTCGTTCAAGCCGACCCCGCTTCGCTGCTTCTCTTGAGTTGACGGGTGCTGGTACGCTTCCGGTCCACCAGCCGTCGCCGCAGCGGGGCGGCTTAACTCAAGGTGTTAGGGCGCATCATAAGTGCCTTCACATCGTCTTGCAGAGAGCCAGGCCAACACAGTATGACTAAAGTTCGGTGGGGAATGATTGGTGTCGGTTCAGTCGCTACGTACAAGAGCGGTCCGGCCTTCCAGTTGGCTCAAGGAGGAACGCTCGTCGGTGTCGCGTCAAGGCGCGCCGCGGCGACTGAGGCGTTCGCAAGAGCCAATGACGTTCCTATAGCTTTTTCGACTCCTCTTGACCTTATAAACTCAAGCGAAATCGATGCTGTCTATGTCGCCACTCCGCCCTCATCACATGTCCAATTCGCCGTGGAGGTCGCAAAGGCTGGTAAACCTTGCTGTATTGAAAAGCCAATGTCGGTTCGCTACCGGGATGCTCAGGCCGCGGTAGAGACATTTAACGCTGCATCACTGCCTTTATTCGTCTCTTATTACCGCCGCAGCCTGCCCAGGTTCAAGAAAGTCACCGAGTGGCTGAAGTCCAATAAAATCGGCTTGGCGCGTGAAGTCCATTGGAAATTATCTAGAGTCTACAGTGCCCCAGTCAATAAGATCCCGTGGCGCATGAGTACGACCGAAGCTCCCGGTGGGATATTTGAAGACTTGGCTTGCCATGGACTGGACCTGTTCGACTACATGTTTGGCCCCATCTCGGACATTGAGTCCGCGCACCTCGAATCAAATCCCGAAACTCTGATCCCCGATCGAGTTAGAGCTAGATGGCGTCATGGGAAAGAAATTATTGGCACGGGGGATTGGAACTTTGCGGCAACTCAGAGAGTCGATTCTGTGACGGTTGTTGGGACCCGGGGGCACATTAAATTTTCTATGTTTGATGAGATGCCTGTTGTCCTTCATGGACGAGAAGGCCCAGCCTCACTGATGATTAAAAATCCGAACCCTATTCAACTTCCGCACGTTGAAGCAATGAATACACATTTGGCAGGCGGATCACATCATCCGTCGACAGCGCACTCTGCAATTCGAACGGCGCTGGCGACCGAAGTGATCGTGCATGGAAGTTCGGCCGAACTGTCTGGCATCAGGCTAGCCCAAGAGAGGGCGGCGGCACATGCGCCCTAACAATTCATTCAAGCCGACGCCGCTTTGCGGCACGGCTTAATTCTGGTGTTAGGCGCGCTATCGCACCGCATGGAGGCATGAAGTGAAACTAACTACATCCGAGGTCCGCCATTTCAAGAACGTGTTGTGGGGGACTCGCTTTTGGGCGTGGTTTCGCTGGGTGCTCTTGTTGGTTCTTGGCTACGCCGCCGCAGCACACTTCACTGGCTGGAAGCCTGTGGCCCGAACTGACTGGCTGGCCGCAGGCGCGGTGTACCTCCTGGTCGCTTGGCCAGGATTGTGCCGCACATACGTGTTTCATACGCTTCACCGTGTGCTGGCCGAGGACCCGGAGGCACGGGCACAGCTCGCTGCTGCTGGTGTGAAAGAGTTCGCGTCTGACACGTCGGGCGGGCGCGCCTAACAATGCGTTCAAGCCGACGCCGCATCAGGTCGCAAACCACATGGCAGGTACAGCTTGCCATGTGCTTCACGCCCCGCTGCGGCGCGGCTTAACTTAGGTGTTAGGCGGCAATGACAGTATTCATTGTGCTATTGGCGCTGGATTTTGTCGTCTACTACTGCGCGTGGTTCTATGCTTGGAGTCGGCTGGGGCGGACCTCACCGGAGCAGCGAGAAACACTCGATGTTCCAAGTCCATGGAAGAACTTCTCGTATGAACTGTTTGCTTTCACGGCATCTCGTAAGTTTCTTCGGATCACAGACCGCGCTGCTAGGCGGGCTTTCGGCCTTACTCTCTTTCTCTCGCCGGTGCCCGCCTTGCTGGTTCTGGCCTTCTGGCTCACCTTGCCGAGCTGATGCTACCTTGCCGCCTAACAGTTCGTTCAAGCCGAACCCGCTTCGCGGGTCGGCTTAACTCAAGCGTTAGGCCTCAGAGGAGGGTTCTGTGGAGTTTGAAGGGAAGACCATCGCAGGCACTGAGCTGTCTGCACTCCTCGACGAGCTCCGAGGTAGGCGCCGCGACATCAAGTCGGCATCGAAGGACACCGTCAAACCACGGTCGGCCCTTTCCAACGCACAGAGATCCCAGGTGCTCGCCAAGACCGACAACCGCTGTCACATTTGCGGTGGAACGATCTCGGAGTCCACTTGGCATGCAGACCATGTTTTTCCCCACAGCTCTGGCGGGGCTCACTCTGTGGACAACTACCTGCCTGCCCACGCAGGGTGCAATAACTACCGCTGGGATTATACGCCAGACGAGTATCAGCTAATCCTTAAGCTGGGTGTCTGGTTGAAGGGTGAAATTCTTCGCCAAACGAACATTGGCAAACAAGCTGCTGAAAAGTTCGTCAAGAAGCAGGCCTCCGTTGCCAAGCGCAGGCGGCCAGCGCCATCGCAGTCTGAGGCCTAACAGTGCGTTCAAGCCGAAATTGCATCGCTACGCCAACAACATGGCACAAAGAGCTTGCCATGTTGCCGGCTACGCGCTGCAATTCGGCTTAACTTGAGTGTTAGGCCTCAGGGGGAAGTTTGGTGCGGCGACCGCGTTCAATCATTCTGAATCGCCCCGGCTTCTGTAGACACCCCGAAGCCTCAAATTGATTGTCGCTTTTCGAACTCTACCGGAGGCAGCCCATCGTTGTGGCTGTGCTGCCGGCGGGTGTTGTAGAACATCTCGATGTAGTTGAAGACATCGGACCTGGCGTCGTCGCGAGTCGTGTAGATCCGGCGCCTGATGCGCTCGCGCTTGAGGAGCTGGAAGAAGCTCTCGGCGACGGCGTTGTCGTGACAGTTGCCGCGCCGGCTCATGCTGCTGACCAGGCCGTGCGCCTTCAGGAAGTCCTGCCAGTCGTGCCCGGTGTACTGCGTTCCCTGGTCCGAATGCACCAGCAACCCGGCCGGCGGCTTGCGCCGCCACACCGCCATCATCAACGCCTGCAATACGAGGTCGGTGTGCATGGTTGGCCCCATGGCCCAACCGACGATCTTGCGCGAGAACAGGTCCATCACCGCTGCCAAGTACAGCCAGCCTTCGTGCGTGCGGATGTAGGTGATGTCGGTGACCCAGGCGCGGTTCGCCGCATCCGGATCGAACTGCCGCGCCAGATGGTTGTCGGCGACGACGGCTGGCTTGCCCCCGCGCATGCCAGGACGACGGCGATAGCCGACCTGTGCTCGCAAGCCTTCGCCACGCATCAGCCGCGCAACCCGGTGCTTGCCGCAGCGCTCGCCGAGATCGCGCAGGTCCCGCGTGACCTTGCGGTAGCCGTACACGCTGCCACTCTCCAGCCACGACTGCTTGATCAGGCCCAGCACGCGACGATCGTCCCTGGCCCGTGCCGACAATGGCTCACGACGCCATGCGTAGTAGCCGCTGGGGTGCACGCCCAGCACGCGGCACATGCTGCGCACCCGGAACTCCTGCTCATGGTTGCGCATGAAGGCGTACTTCACCCGGACTGCTTTGCAAAGTACGCCGCGGCTTTTTTTAGAATGTCGCGCTCCTCCGTCACCCGACGAAGCTCCGACTTGAGCCGACGCATCTCTTCCGCCTGGTCAGCCGCTGCTGCCCGCGCCGGCGGCGACATACCGTACTGCTTCCGCCACGTGTACAGGCTGTGGATCGATACGCCCAGCCGGGCGGCGACGTCCGCTACCGAGTGGCCACGATCCGTGACCTGCTTGACCGCCTCAACTTTGAACTCTTCCGTGTATCGCTTGCTCATGGACACTCCTGCTGCTGCCGTGGATTATGGCTGCAAGGTGTCTACGAAACACGGGGCGATTCATCCGGCGCCATAGCGAAAGGTCTAACAGTTCATTCAAGCCGATGCCGCTTCGCGGCACGGCTTAATTCTGGTGTTAGGCCGCTATGAAATTTCTCGTTTTCGGTAATTCCGGCTCTGGCAAAAGCACCTTGGCTAAGCAATTGGCCGAGCAGCATGGGCTCGCCCACCTCGACCTCGATTCCATCGTCTGGGAGCCGGGCAAGATCGCAGTCCAACGTCCAACTCACGCGATCGCAGCATCCTTGACCGCGTTCCTCTCCGAGCACACCCGTTGGGCCATCGAGGGCTGCTACGGCGAACTCGTACAAGCTGCGTCCCACCATTGCAGCGAGCTTATGTTCCTTAACCCCGGGCTTGAGACATGCCTAGAGCACAACCGCAGGCGTCCTTGGGAGCCCCATAAGTACGCCTCAAAAGAAGCCCAAGACGAGATGCTGGAGAACCTGCAAGCTTGGGTGACGGGCTACTATGAGCGGCAAGATCAGTGGTCGTACCACGCGCACCGTCAGATCTTTGATTCTTTTGCAGGTCGCAAGAGCGAGCGTCTCAGTGGCAGCGCGGTCGCGGCCTAACAATTCGTTCAAGCCGAAACCGCTTCGTTCCACCAAAGGCATGGCAGGAAAAGCTTGCCATACCTTTGGCTCCACTACGCGGTTCGGCTTAACTCAGGCGTTAGGGCGCACATGAAGTACTCCGCGGCCATTGGAAGAACGATTCCCTGCGGGATCATCGGCTTGTTCGCTGGTGGCTACCTCGCATCTGTGCTCCTGGGGATCGGCATCGCATTCTCCAATCCCGCGCCGCAGCTTCATGATTGGCTGTCTGTGCCGCTAGCGGCATTTCCTCTTCTCGCCATCGCGCTGCTCTTTGCCGCGCCAGCCACACTCCTCATCGGGTGCCCGTTGTACGCGGCGCTGCTGCAACGAGGTCGCGCCTCCGTCATCTCAACGCTACTTACTGTTCTTGTCGTTGCTGCCGTATGCTCTGTGGCCATAGAGCCGGCCGTTGCATACCTCGTTGGCTTGTACGGCGTCCCTATTGCACTAATTACTCACGCATTGCAGCGGGTGCGCTCTAACAATTCATTCAAGCCGACGCCGCTTCGCGGCGCGGCTTAATTCTGGTGTTAGGCGCACTGTGGGGAGGCACCATGGCGTTAATTCAATGTCCGGAATGTGGGAAGCAGATCAGCGATAAAGCCGCGGCTTGCCCTGACTGCGGCAATCCGATGGCCCTTGCCAACTCTCCTGGCCAAGAATCGGGCACTTATTGCTCATCGTGCAGCCTGCGAGTTACCCCTGTTGTAACAAGTGTTGGCGGTGGCAGTTGTTCCGTTGGGAAGCGCGAGACTTGGAAGTGCCCACGGTGCAGGCGCGTCTTGCATAAATCTGGTTGCTTTGTAGCTACCGCAACGTATGGTAACGAAGATGCTACTGAGGTCAGGTTCCTCCGCGCATTCCGGGATCAAATTCTCAAGCGATCATTCGTTGGTCGCGTTTTTACGGCCATGTACTATAAGTGCAGCCCATACCTCGCTCGCACAGTGGAACTATCGCCAGCACTTCAAAGGGTATCTCGGCGCTGTCTCGATATGGTGGTCATGCTCATTGAGCGTTTTACGCATCTCCGCCGCACATCGTTCCGCGCACCGCTTCCATAATGAGTCGCGTTGCGCCTAACAATGCGTTCAAGCCGAAGCCGCTTCGTTACGCAAAGCACATGGCAGGTACAGCTTGCCATGTGCTTTGCTCCACTACGCGTCTCGGCTTAACTTAGGTGTTAGGCCTCACATGAAGATCCCCGACACGCTGGCCGCAATGGCACTACTTGGGATCTGCGCCGCATGCTCGAACCCGTTTTCGTTCGGGCTCGGCCGCGTAGAGATCCGGCTAGATGAAGCGTCAGTACGCGCCATGCTGAGTGATGAGAATAGGCTCCTTGTCCCCCCTGACTAAATCATCTGATCATTAGAACTGCGTTGAGGTATGACTTGAACGTCATGCAAGTCGAAGGATTATCCCTGCCAACATCAAGCGCCGCCGGGGTGTGGTGCCATCAAACGGCTTGGATCGCTAAATGAGACTGGCAGGGCGCATTTCCGATTGGAACGACGATAAGGGTTTTGGCTTCGTGACGCCCGGTGGGGGCGGCACGCGCGCATTTGTGCATATCAAGGAGTTCCAGCGGGGTTCGCGCCGCCCAGTCGACGGTGACCTGGTGTCGTACCTTCCAGCGGTGGATAGCCGAGGGCGGACGAATGCCAGGCAGATACGCCACGCGGGCCAGAAGGTCGCGGCGGCAAGGCAGCAGTCCCGGATCCCGCGGACGGCGCTCGGCACGCTGGCGCTGGTCGCAGTTACGGCGGCTGGCGTGGCGGGGTTCATTTCCCTGCCGATGGTGGGCTGGTATGGCTTTGCGAGCCTGGTGAGCTGGCTTGGGTACCGGTCCGACAAGATGGCGGCCCAAGCGGGGCGTCGCCGTACGCCGGAGGCGAGCCTGCATCTGGTGGCGCTTGCCGGTGGCTGGCCTGGCGCGCTGATCGCTCAGCAGGTGTTTCGCCACAAGACAGTAAAGCGACCGTTCCAAGTGGTGTTTTGGGGGACAGTGGTGGCCAACCTTACGGCGGCCTGGTGGCTGCTTGGGGAATGGTCTACTCGCGCGTGAGGATCCACAGGTACTTTCTGTCCGGTGAACCCACCACGGCCCAGCGATAGTCCGGGTCCAGGCCGATGATCCATCGATTCGTCCTGGGCAGTTGCCAGGGTGGAGGCCAGCAGGAGGGCAAGAATCGCGAGCAGGGGGCGCACGGGCATGGGTTCAGTCCAATATGTGGGGCGGCTTGAATCTCACAATGAACGTGTCGGGCGCATGAAGCCTGCCGTGCCTGGTTACACACTGCAATTTGGCTCCACTCCACACGTCTCTCGACCAAGGATCCTGACCTTGAAACTGTCTGCTTTGATGTTCGCTGTTCTGTTTCTCGCCCCTGCCGCATCGGTCGCCGCTTCACCGTCCTCGCCCTACGCCGGGGAGGAGGCACGGGAGATCAAGGCACTGACCTCTGGTGAAGTTGAAGGGCTCCTGGCCGGTAAGGGAATGGGCTATGGGAAATCCGCAGAACTCAATGGCTATCCGGGACCGGCGCATGTGCTTGAGCTGGCTTCCGAGCTGCAGCTCACCGACGACCAGCTGCAAACCACACGTGACATCCATGCACGCATGGAAGCCGCCGCCAAGGCTGGTGGCGCCCAACTGGTCGCCGCGGAGGCCGAGCTGGAACGGCTGTTTCGCTCGGGAGCGGTGGATGAAAGCGGCATGGCGTCGGCGCTTGGACTGATCGGCAGGCTCCAGGCCGAGCTGCGCGGCGCCCACCTCAGCGCGCACGTCGAGCAGCGAAGAGTGCTTACTGCAGAGCAGATCGAGCGATATGTGCATCTGCGCGGGTATCGTGATGGGCGCGGGAGTGGCCACGGTCACTGAGCTGCAGCGGCCCAGCAAGGCAGGCCGCATCTTTGGGGAAAGAAAACTGTGAAGAAGTTGATGGTGGTACTCACCGTCGGGGTGCTTGTGCTCCTGACGTCGAAGGGCGCTGCGGCCGCTGGCTATCAGCGCGTTGAAGTTCCGGCGTCGGGTGCGGAGCCGGCAATCACGGCAATGGTGTGGAGCCCGTGCGCGGATGCTCCGGTAACCGCCGAACTGGGACCGTATGACGTATCAGGTTCGCCGGGCTGCGCGATTGAGGGGGAATCGCTGCCACTGGTGGTGATTTCCCATGGTCATATGGGCACCCTGCTGGGGCATCACGATACGGCCACCGCCCTGGCCGATGCGGGCTTTGTGGTTGTGTCCCTAAATCATCCTGGGGATACCTTCGGCGATGATTCCGGAGCCTATCGGGTAGCGATATTTGAGTCCCGGCCGCGCGATGTAAGCCGGGTGCTCTCTTTCATGCTGGAAGAGTGGCCCGCGCGCGGGCAGCTGGATGCTGAGGCGGTGGGCGTGTTCGGATTTTCCCGCGGCGGCTATACGACGCTGGCTCTGGCGGGTGCCAAGCCCGACGTCACGGCGGCCGGGCAGCGCCTGTGCGGCCGGTGGTGGTCGCTGATCATGCCGATGTGCCGCGAGATCAGGTTCAGCGCGCCGGAGCTGAAGCCGCAGGCCGATCCGCGCATCCGTGCCGCGGTAGTGGTTGATCCGCTGAACCTGTTTGATGACGCGGGTCTGCAATCGGTGCGCGTGCCGGTGCAGCTGTGGGCTTCGGAGCTGGGCGGGGATGGCGTGGAGTTTGAACACATCGAGGCCATCCGTACCGCGCTTCCGCAGGCGCCGGAATACCACGTGGCAAAGGGTGCCGGACACTTCGCCTATCTGGCTCCATGTGCGCCACGCCTGGCCGAGACTGCCCGGGAGATCTGTGAAGATCCGGAAGGATTCGATCGTGCGGCCTGGCATCGCTCGATGAACGAAACGGTGGTCGCGTTCCTGAAGCGGCATTTGCTCCGTTAGTGGCCGATGGGTCAAACGAGGCCCCGGGAGCGGCTGTCGTTGAGATGTAAGGTGGGCGCTGATAGTTTGCGCATGGGGAGCGCGCGGCATTGAAGGCCGCGTTGCTGAATCACAGGGGACATCATGGATACACAGGTTGCTGCAGCAGGGCGGCAGAACAGTTCGACCGGGCGTGCGGCATGGATCTGCCTTGCCATTGCCTGGATCACCTTTCTGGTGCCGTTTCCGGGCATCGGGCTTTTCATTGGCTGGCCGCTCAACCTGGTGGCCTTCATCCTCGCCATCGTTGCGATGGGCCAGGCCGGGACGAACGCGGGCCTATGGCAGCTGCTTGCCTCGCTGATCCTGTCGCCGTTTATCTACTTCATCGGACTGGCGGTGTTGATTGGCCTGGTCGGCATGGCCGGGCAGATGTAGTTCTCCGCGCAGTGCGACCAGTCCCTTGCTGCTCCCCCGGACCCCGCCACCGGGCAGCCGGACCCGGACCCGGACAAGTTATCGGCGTTCCTGACCGAGTATCCGGAGGTGGCCTTGATGTCTATCTGCAGCCATGGTGCGAAGCGCACGGTCTGGAGCTCATCTGTTCGTCGCTGGAGCATGACTCCGGGATGCTGACGGGGCGATACCAGGGCAGGCAATGTGTCCTTGAAGAAAAGGTCCGCCGGGTGCGTGAGCGCTATGACCTGACCAGGTTCTCGGCCATCCATGCATATGGCGACACTCCCGAGGACCGGCCCCTGCTCGCGATTGCGAGCACGAAGTACTACCGCTGGCAGGAGATTGGCGCCCAATGATGCGCCTGCTGGCGGCAGCCATCACGGTGGCGATTCTGGTGGGGTACCTCGCGCTGATGCGCATGGCGCCGGACGTGTTTGGCTGGTTGTATCCGCGTGGCGGCTTTCCGATTTTGACGTTTTCGCTGCTGGCGGCGAATGCGGCGCTTTGGGCGGCGACGCGCTTTGATTTCACCCTGAGGCAGAAATTCCAGCTGGTGGCAGCAGCCTGGATCTGGCTGCTGGTGCAGGGTGGGGCGATGGCCTGGATGTGCGTGTGGGCGGGGTGTTCTTGCTGATGGCGATGTGGGGGATGTACGGTGTTTCCTCTTTGGCGTTGCAGGCGAGATAAGGCATGGCCGTTGATCCAACCGACCCGATTCCAGAATCCGAAATGCGGTTCCTGCGGCCCATCGGCCACGGGCTGCTGGCGCTGCTCGTCGGATTCAACGGCGCTTACCTGCTGATTGTGGTCCTGGAGATGGTGGGCGGTCCGGACCTGATGGAATGGGCGATGTCGCTATCCCTGTCTGCCACGGTGCTCGCGCTGGTCTGGATCGTCCGACGGAGCCGGCGCAAGCGTGCGGAAGCTTCGCGCCGCGCGGAAGCCGGCGAGCCGCGGCCGCGCACGGGAGTCCTGGTGGCCTCGGTGGCGATGACCGTGATGGCATTGCTGTCAGGCTGGTTGGCGCTTGCCGCGCAGCCGGTCAACTACGGGCTGGTGGGATGGGTGATCGCCGCGTTGGCAATCAGCGTGCCTGCATTTGTTTCCACGGTGAAGAAAATGCGCCAGTGAAGCAGGATTCGCGTCGACCGGAGGCCGATCGGGCCTGATGCATCAAGGAGAACGAAATGAAAGGCAAGTGCCTCTGTGGATCCATCGAAGTCTCTGCCAAAATCCAGAACGAGGTCGGGCTGTGCCATTGCTCCATTTGCAGGCGCTGGTCCGGCGGACCGATGTTCGCCGTCCATTGCGGCACGGATGTCGAGTTCAACGGGGCGAGTCCGTCCACGTACCGGTCCTCGAAGTGGGCCGAACGTGGATTCTGCGGCCAGTGCGGGACGCATCTGTTCTATCACCTGCTTCCCGGCAACGAGTACATCCTCCCGGCCGGCCTCTTCCAGGATCAGGAGTTCGAGCTGACCAACGAGATCTTCGTTGACGAGAAGCCTGCGTTCTATGAGCTCCGAAACGACACCCGGAAGCTGACGGGGCAGCAGGTCTTCGAGCAGTTCGGATCGCAGTGAGGGCGAAGCGATGAGGCCGATTGTGCTGTTTCTAGCAGCAATTCTTGTGGCGATCGTGCCGCCGACGGCTGCGCGGGAGCCGCGGTCTGGCTCCGAAGAGGCTGGACGGGTCCGGGCGGCCGTTGACGCTGCGATTCTGCCGCTGATGTCCAGGCACGACATCCCGGGCATGGCGGTCGGGGTGATCGTTGATGGTGAGCCGCATGTGTTTACCTACGGCGTCGCCTCGAAGGAAACTGGCGCACCGGTCACCGAAACGACGCTTTTTGAAATCGGCTCGGTCAGCAAGGTCTTCACCGCAACGTTGGCCGCGTACGCGCAGGCCACCGGCAAGCTGTCCCTGGAAGATCACCCGGGCGAGTACCTGCCGGAATTGAAGGGCAGGCCGATCGACCAGGCCACTTTGATTCACCTGGGCACGTACACGGCAGGCGGATTCCCCCTGCAGTTTCCCAACGAGGTGACGGACGATCCGGCCGCCATGGACTACTTCCACAGCTGGGAGCCCTCGGCCCCGCCGGGAACGCGGCGCGACTATTCCAACCCAAGCCCGGGCCTGCTCGGCGTGGTGGCTGCCAGCGCAATGGATGGCGATTTCGCCGCGTTGATGCAGGCGACGATATTCGACGCATTCGGCATGGCGGACAGCTTCATCCACGTGCCGGATCACAGGATGTCGGACTATGCCTGGGGCTATCGCAACGACAGGCCGGTCCGGGTGAATCCGGGTCCGCTCGCCGAGCAGGCCTACGGCGTCAAGACGACGGTGTCGGATCTGGTCCGCTTCGTGCTGGGGAACATCGATCCCGATTCGCTTGAGCCGACGATGCGTCGGGCCGTTGAAGTAACACAGGTTGCGTACTTCCGTGCGGGACCGATGGAGCAGGGTCTCGGCTGGGAAAGATATCCGCAGGCCGTCTCGCGCGAGTGGTTGCTCGGCGGCAACGCGAGGGAAATGGCGTTCGAGCCGCAGCCGGCTTACCGGCGGGAGGGGCAGGACGGGGACGGCCGCTACTTCTTCAACAAGACGGGTTCGACCGGCGGCTTCGGCGCCTACGTGGCGTTCGTGCCCGCTGAGAAATTCGGCATCGTCATGCTTGCCAACCGGGGCTTTCCAAACGCGGATCGCATAGACGCGACATGGATGATCCGCGAGCAGCTTGGATCGGGCCCCGCGCCCGGGTCCGGGCAGCCGGCGGTTCAGCCCGGCCGCGCGCGCTCGGAAACTTCCGCCAAAGTGGCCGGGGTGATGTCCCACTGATCGGCGGCTTCGTAGGCGAAGTCGACGCCGATCTTTCCGGTGGCGCTGTTGATGCGGATCACGCAGGCGCCCCACGGGTCCTTGTCTTCCACCCGGGTGGCCTCGCGCAGGGCTTCGATGTGGCCGCCGAGGTCACGCGATTGCGGGGTGGCGGCTTCTGGCGGCTGGCCGTCGCGGTAGCGGAAGCCGCTGATCTTCAGGCCCAAGCCGGTGTAGGAGGCGATCAGGGCGTAGCCGTCCCAGGGTTCGGCATCGACGGTGGGATCGGTGACGATCGCCTGGCCGATCCGGTTGATCAGGGCATTGCTGTGGTCGTTACTGTGAGCATTGCTGTTCATCGGAGCGAGGATATCAGGCGGTGCCGCCGATCATGCCGTCCATCTGGGCCGGCCGGATGTTGCTGAAGTGCTGCCCGGCCTCGTTGTCGAACAGGATGGTCTGCGGGTCGTACACCACCTTGCCGGTGTCCGGATCGGTGACGCTGTAGTTCACGATCACCTGCTCCGGTCGTTCGGCGCCGGCGGGGGCCAGTTCAACGCTGATGTCCACGTCCATGCCGTGATCCAGCCAGTCGGCCCACTCCTGCTCCATGCGCGCATAGGGGCCGGTGTTGAAGTTGGCCTGCTGCGGGAACATGTTCACCGGGCCATGCCCGTGCACGAAGCGGTAGGCAAAGATGTGCCCGGTGTGGTGGGTGCTGTCGAGGTTGTTGTCGGTGCGGAAGTCGCTCTGGGCCTTGCTCTCGGTGCGGTCGGTGTCGCGGTGGCGGCTGCTGCCCGGAGTCCAGGTGAGCGTGCCTTCGGCGTGCACCGGGCGGCCTTCGCCGTCGAAGGTCCAGGTGATGTCGTTGACTTCGCCGCTGGCCACGTCGGTGATCAGGCCGTTGATGCTGTCGGCGGTGACGGTTTCGCTCACCCCCACGGTGCCGTCGGGCTGGGTGCCGGTGACCAGTAGATGGTTGAGCGCGGCACGCTGGTCGGGCGCGGTGGGATCGCGCTGGATCAGGGTGTGGATGCCGAAGTCTTCGCGGCTGGTCGCCGGAGAGCCGGGGCCGGTTTCAAACGGCGCGTCGAACACGTGCGACGGGCCCGACATGATCCGCAGCTCCGGCGTCGGCGTGGATTTGGTGATGGTGCTCTTGCTGATCACCAGGCGCACGTCGCTGATGTCGGCGATGCCGTTGACGTCGGCCAAGGTTTCGAACGTGGCCTGGAATGGGGTGCCGGCGAAGTCGCTGCCGCGCAGCTCCACGCTGGTGCCGGGCGGCCAGGTGTCCGGATCCATCGGGTTGAGCGCCTGCATGGCCTCGGGCGTGGCCTGGGCGCGGATGGCGTTGGCGTGATAGCTGACCTGGATTGGCCCGCTGTTCTGGCCGGGCGCACTCACCGTGACTTCAGTGCTGCCGGTCCAGGTGGTGCGCTGGCCGGCGCTGGATTCGTCACTGATGCGGGTGCTGGCGGGCGCGTGCTCGAAGGCCAGCTCGCGCCCGTTGGCGCTGGTGATGGCCGGCCCAAAATCCTGCGCCGGGCCCGCTGTGTCGCGGAAGCGCTGCAGGGCGCTGTTGACCCAGTCGGACAGGGAAAAGTCGGAATTGGGCGCGTTGATTGTCATCGGGGGCACGCGAAACAGTGGCCGTAGCCGGTGCCCGGAAGCTTATCGATGCCGCATAACGCCGGGTATTGGGGTTTACCCGAGGCGACCGGCCATGCGGGCGGCGGTGCCATCGCGCAGGAACGCCTGGTGCACGGCCACCATCAGGATATGGCCCACGATCAGCGCCAGCAGGGTCCAGCCCATCAGCCCGTGGGAGGCGCTGGCCGGGGCCATCATCCAGTCCACCTGCTGGCCGGTTTCCGGAAACAGCGGGATGCCGAACGGCGAGAATCCGCGGCCGCGGCCGTAGTCGCGCATCAGGGCGACGAAGGGGATGTAGAGCATCAGCAGGTACATCAGCCCGTGGGCGGCGGTGGCCACGCGGCCACGCAGGGTGCCCGGCTGGCGCGGACGGCGGCGCCACTGCAGCAGGGCCCAGGCCGCGCGTAGGAGGACCAGCAGCATCAGCAGGGCGCCAACAGGCTTGTGCGTGCCCATGATGAAGGCGGCAATGGCGTTCTCACGGCCGATGGTGATCTTCAGCACCATGCCGGTGAGTTGCCAGGTCAGCACGGCCACCATGGCCCAGTGGAAGAGGCGGGAGACCAGGCCGTAGCGCTGGGGTGAATCAAGCAAGCGGGAGGACATGTTGCGCAGTTTCAACATCAGGCAGGGCAGCGAATGATGCCAGCCGGCGCCAATGCTTGCTATTCATAAAAATGAGGTTGGATGCGCTCAGGTCGAGCGGGGGGCGGCCTGCAGCTGGCGCAGCTCGTCTTTTTCCGCCGCTGACAGGGCACTGAAGCCGCCTTCGGCAACCCGCTGATGCAGTTCCTCCACCCGCTGGTCGAGGGTCTGGCGGTCCAGGCGGGCGATGATGTCGAGGAATTCCGATCGCCAGGCTGCTTCTTCGCCGGGCAGACTGATGATGGCGAGCTTGTGCAGCGCGTCGGCTTCATCACGGCCGCTGAAGTGTTCGATCAGGGCACCGGTGGTGATGTCGGGGCGCGTGTGCACCACGGCCAGCAGCTCGGTCAGCAGCGCGATGCCGGGCTGGCGCAGGGCGGTGAAGCGGTAGGACTCGGGCAGGTCCAGCGCCAGCGCCGGGCGGTGCAGCAGCAGGATGATGGCGGTGCGCACCAGGCTGCGTCGCGGCGCCGCCTTGCCTGGCCCACTGGGGCGCTGCTGTGGCGGCCGCGAGGCAGGCGCAGTAGCGGAACGGCCGCCGACGCCGGTGAGTTCGGTCAGGCGCTGGCGCATCAGGTCGGCGAAGGCACCGTCGGGAATCTTCGACAGCTGTGGGGTGGCACGTTCGGCCAGCCGCGCCTTGCCATCCAGCGTGCCCAGGTTGATGTCTTCGCCCACGCTGTCGAAGAAGAATTCCGACAGTGGCGTGGCTTTGGCCAGGCGGGCATCGAAACCCTCGGCGCCTTCGGCACGCACCAGCGAATCCGGGTCTTCGCCATCGGGCACGAACAGAAAGAACGCCTGGCGGCCATCGCGCATGCGCGGCAGCACCGTTTCCATGGCCTTGACCGCGGCGCGGCGGCCGGCGGTATCGCCATCGAAGCAGAAATACACATCCGGCGCGCTGCGGAACAGCAATTCGGCATGGTCGGGTGTGGTCGCGGTGCCCAGCGTGGCCACGGCCTGGGTGATGCCGTGCTGGAACAGCGCGATCACATCCATGTAGCCCTCAACCACGATCAGCCGGCTGAGCTCGCGGTTGGCCTGGCGCGCCTGCCACAGGCCGTACAGCTCGCGGCCCTTGTGAAACAGCGGGGTTTCGGGCGAGTTGAGGTACTTGGGCCCGTCATCCTTGCCCATCACCCGGCCGCCGAAGGCGATGGTGCGCCCGCGCCGGTCAGAGATCGGGAACATCACCCGGTCGCGGAACTTGTCGTACACATGGCCGCGGTCGTTGCGGCTGAGCATGCCGGTCTTTTCCAGCAGTCGCAGGCGACGCTCGTCGGTGCCGAGCCGGTCCTTGAGCGCGGAAAAGCCGTCCGGCGCGTAGCCGATGCCGAACTGCTCGCGAATGGCTTCGCCCACGCCGCGGTTGTCCAGGTAGGCGCGGGCGGTGGCGCTGGCGGCCAGTTCGCGGCGGTAGAAATTGCGCGCCGAATCCATGGCGTTGAACATCGCGTCGATATCGCCGTCGCGGTTGTTCTGGCGGGTTTCGCGCGGTACTTCCATGCCGGCGGTGCGGGCCAGTTCCTCGATCGCATCAAGGAATTCCAGCCGGTCGTACTCCATCAGGAAACCGATCGCGCTGCCGTGCGCGCCGCAGCCGAAGCAGTGGTAGAACTGCTTGACCGGCGACACCGTGAACGAAGGCGAGCGCTCGTCGTGGAACGGACAGCAGGCGGCGTATTCCCGGCCCTGGCGCTTGAGCGGCACGCGGGCGTTGACCACCTCGACGATGTCGGTGCGGGCAATGAGATCGTCGATGAAGGCGTCGGGAATGCGGGACATGGCCCCGCTAGGATGCCACGCCCGCTGCTGTCATGGCCGCGGCGGCGAGGGCTCGCTGGCCAGGGATGGACCGCCGTCCTCGGGAAGGACCACCGGCAGCCGCCGCGGATCATCGACCTTGTCCGCGCGGCGGGCGACGTGTGCGCGCCAGCGCTCGTCGATCACCGCGGTGATCATGGCGCCGCCGAAGAAGATCATCGCCGCGTAGTACATCCACACCAGCAGCAGCACCAGCGCGCCGGCCGATCCGTAGGCGCTGCCGGGCGCGGCCTGGGCCAGGTACAAGGCGATCGCCCAACGTCCGACCAGGAACAGCACCGCGGTGATCAGCCCGCCGAGGAACGCCTGCTTCCAGTGCACCCGGCGGTCGGGCAGGTAGTGATACATCAGAGCGAAGGCGCAGGTGTAGACCAGCAGCATCACCGCGTTGCCTGCCAGGGGCACCAGGACGGGGATATCGCGGAATGCCAGTTCCACCACGGTCCCTGCCAGGGTGGAGATGATGATCAGGAAGCCGAGCGAGAACACCACGCCCACCGAAAACACCCGCTTGCGCAGCCAGGCCATCAGGCCGCCGAGCGCCTTGTCGCTGGTGTGGAAGATGAGGTTGAGGGTAGTTTGCAGGCGTGCGAACACCACGGTGGCGCCGACGAACAGCAGCAGCGTGCTCCACAGGCCGGCGAGGCTGCCGATGTCAGGCTGATCGCTGGCATTGCGGATGACGGTGTTAGCCACGGCCTCGGCCTGCGGGCCGGCGAGCCCGCCGATCTGGCTGATCAGCGCGTCCTGGGCCTCCGGGTACAGCGAAGCGGTCAGCCACAGCAGCAGCACCAGCAGCGGCGCCAGCGAGATCAGGGCGAAGAACGAGAGCGAGGCCGCCTGGGTGAGCAGGTCGCATTCAATGAAACGCTGGACCAGGGCGTAGGGCAGGCTTTTCTGCACCCGTTCGACGAGGCCCTTCACGCGTGGGTTTTCGAGCAGCTTCATGGGGCCAAGGATGACATGCGCCTGTCACCGGGCCGTGTAGGAGCGCGCCATGCGCGCGAAGCCGCGTGAATCGCGGTTCGCGGCAATGCGTCGGTCACGGTGTCCCGGCCGGAGCCACGGGGCGTGGATTGATGTCACGCGGTTTCGCGCGCGTGGCGCGCTCCTACAAAAGCTGGGCCGTCAGGCGGTGAGCTTCTGCTTGACCAGTTTGGAGACCAGGCCCATGTCGGCCTTGCCGGCGAGCTTGGGCTTCAGCGCGCCCATCAGCTTGCCCATGTCGGCCGGGCCGGTGGCGCCGGTGGCGGCAATGGCGGCGTCGATCTCGGCGCTGATCGCGGCCTCGTCCATCTGCGCCGGCAGGTAGGCTTCGATCACTTCGATCTCGGCCCGCTCCACCGCAGCCAGGTCTTCGCGATCGGCGGCTTCGTACTGGGACACCGAGTCGCGGCGCTGCTTGACCATGCGCACGAGCACGGCGGTGACGTCCTCATCGTTGAGTTCGATGCGCTCGTCCACTTCCCTCTGCTTGATCGCCGCGTTGATCAGGCGGATCACGCCCAGGCGCTGCTTCTCACCGCTTTTCATTGCGGTCTTCATGTCTTCGATCAGGTTCTGCTTGAGGGTCATGGGGTGGCTCCTGGGAATGCGGAGGAACAAAATGCGAAGGAACGAAGAAAAGCCGGCGACGCTTGAGCGTGCCGGCTTCCCGTAGAAGCGAGCTGTGGCCTCCGCGCCAAGGCGCGGAGTGGCCGATCAGTACAGGCGCTGGCGCTTGGTGACGTCACGCGCGGCGCGGCGCGCCTGACGCTTGACGGCAGCCGCAGCCTTGCGCTTGCGCTCCTGGGTCGGCTTCTCGTAGTACTCGCGCTTGCGGGTCTCGGCGAGGACGCCGGCCTTTTCGCAGGTGCGCTTGAAGCGACGCAGGGCAAACTCAAATGGCTCGTTTTCGCGGACTTTGACGCTGGGCATGGAATCTCCGGGGATGGAATCGCCGGCTGTTTGCGTCGGCGAGCCCGCTATCATATCCCCGCTCACAGCGGCGCTGCAAGTGGGGGCGGGTTTTCGTACTCATCGAGGGGCTGGCGCGGGGCCGGATGCGGCAATGCGTGACTTGCGGCGCCAGCGTCCCCATTCTATCGGGTATGCGAGTCCTCGGTATTGAAACCTCCTGCGACGAAACCGGCGTTGCGGTCTATGACACCGCCATCGGCGGCCCGGCCGGGCTGCGCGCCCAGGCGCTGTACAGCCAGATTGCGCTGCACGCCGAATACGGCGGCGTGGTGCCGGAGCTGGCCAGCCGCGACCACGTGCGCAAGCTGCTGCCCCTGATCCGTCAGACCCTGGCCGAGGCCGGGATGGGCGTGAATGACCTGGACGGGGTGGCCTACACCGCCGGCCCCGGTCTGGTGGGTGCGCTGATGGTGGGCGCGGGGGTGGCGCGGTCGCTGGCCTGGGCGCTGGAGATTCCGGCGCTGGGCGTGCATCACATGGAAGGCCACCTGCTGGCGCCGCTGATGGAGGAAGACCCGCCGGAGCCGCCGTTTGTGGCCCTGCTGGTGTCGGGCGGGCACACCCAGCTGGTGGCGGTGGATGCGATCGGCCGTTACCGGCTGCTGGGCGAGACCCTGGATGACGCCGCGGGCGAGGCCTTCGACAAGACCGCCAAGATGATGGGCCTGCCGTATCCGGGCGGCCCGCAGCTGGCCAGGCTGGCCGAGCAGGGCACGCCGGGGGCGTTCCGCTTCCCGCGGCCGATGACCAAGCGGCCGGGACTGGATTTCAGCTTCAGCGGGCTCAAGACCCAGGTGCTGCTGGCCTGGCAGGACAGTGACCAGTCCGACCGGACCCGGGCCGATATTGCCCGCGGCTTCGAGGATGCGGCGGTCGATACGCTGGCGATCAAGTGCAAACGCGCGCTGGACGAAACCGGCAGCAAGGTGCTGGTGGTGGCTGGCGGCGTAGGCGCCAACACGCGCCTGCGCGCCCAGCTGCAGGAGATGGCCGCCGCGCGCGGTGGCCGGGCCTGCTTCCCGCGGCCGGAGCTGTGTACGGACAACGGCGCCATGATCGCCTTCGCCGGGGCGCTGCGGCTTGCCGCGGGGCAGCGCGATGGCGCCGAACCCCAGGTGCGCCCGCGCTGGGACATGGCTGCTTTGCCGGCGCTCGATACCGCCTGAGCGCCAGCGTGGGGGCGAGTGGGGCAGGGCCGCCGGACGATGCCGGTGAGGGCCGCGTTCAAGCGGATTCGTTAGGATTGCACCCTTTCGACCATTCCGGAGCCGACATGCAAGCACGGCTGCAACTGTTGCAGGACACCCTTTCCCCCTGGCCCTGGGCCTACACCGCGCTGATGCTGGCAGGCCTGTTGCTGCTGGCGTGGGTGGCCAATTTCGTCACCAAGAAAGTGCTGGTGCGCGGGCTGCGGCGGGTGCTCGGCATGCTGCCGGGGCTGCGCGGCGGCCACGATGCACCGGCGGTGCAGATGCGCGCGATTCCCCGACTGGCCAACGTAGTGCCGGCACTGGTGATTTCGAGCGGAATCCTGCTGGTGCCGGGCCTGCCCGCTTCCGTGGCGCTGGTGGTGCACAACCTGGCCAACGTGTTCATCGTGTTCACCGTGGTGCTGGCGATCAGCCACGTGTTCGACCACATCAACGAGATCTACGAGCGCCGGCCCGATGCCCACAACAAGCCGATCAAGGGCTACCTGCAGGTAGCCAAGATCCTGCTGTTCGCGCTGGCGGCCCTGACGGCGGTGGCGATCCTGGCGGGGGTCAAGCCGCTGCACGTGCTGACCGGTCTGGGTGCGGCCAGTGCGGTGCTGATGCTGGTGTTCCAGGACACGATCCTGTCGTTTGCCGCCAGCCTGCAGATCAGCGGCGACGGGCGCGTGCGCATCGGCGACTGGATCGAAATGCCCAGCCAGAACGCCGACGGCGACGTGATCGATATCGCCCTGCACACGGTGACGGTGCAGAACTGGGACAAGACCATCACCACCGTGCCCACGAAGAACCTGATCAGCCATGCTTTCAAGAACTGGCGCGGCATGCAGGAGTCGGGCGGGCGCCGGATCAAGCGCGCGCTGTATATCGATCAGGGCAGCGTGCGCTTCCTGGGACAGGAAGAGATTGGGAACCTGCACCGCTTCATGCTGCTCGACGAGTACCTGCGTGGGAAGGAACAGGAGCTCACGGAATGGAACGCGCAGCTGGCCAGCCGTGGCGGCGACGCGCCGGTCAACCACCGCCGGGTTACCAACCTGGGTACCTTCCGCGTGTATGTGGACCAGTACCTGGCCAAGCACCCGGGCATCAGCCAGGAGATGACCAGCATGGTGCGCCAGCTGCAGCCGACCGAGGCGGGGATTCCGCTGGAGCTGTACTGCTTCACCAATGACGTGCGCTGGGTGTACTACGAGGCGATCCAGTCGGACATCTTCGACCACCTGCTGGCGATCCTGCCGGAGTTCGGGCTGCGGGTGTTCCAGCGCACTTCCGATGCGCCGATCGACGTGCGCCTGCATGACCAGCGCGTTGCGGCGGAAGGCCCACGGCCGGTCGAAGACTGAACGCGTTACGCTTGTCAGCCCCCCATCCGGGCACTGACCGCCATGGACAGGATCCACATTGAAGGACTGCGGATAGACGCCCTGGTAGGCGTGTATCCGCAGGAGCGCGAAGGCACCCAGCCCCTGCTGTTTGACCTGGAGCTGGCGTTCGACAACAGCGTGCCGGCGGCCAGCGATGACGTGGCCGATGCGCTGGACTATGCCGCCGTGTGCGAGGCGGTGCGCGAGCACACGGCGGCGCGCACCGACCAGCTGTTGGAGACGCTGCTGGAGAGCCTGGCTGCCGCGCTTTTGGAACAGTTCCCCGCGGCCCTGCATCTGCGCATCCGGGTGCACAAGCCCGATGCGGCGCGCGCGCTGGGCTGCGCCGGAGTGGGCGTATCGATCGTGCGTGGTCGGGCTGCGTGAGCCATGCCTGGCTGCTGGTGCTGGGCAGCGATGATGCCGATGCGGCGCCCATTACCGCTGCGCTGGCCGCCCTGGCCACGCTGGGGCGGGTTGCGTCGCTGACCGGGCTCCGTCGCAGTCCCGATGCCGAGGGTGCAGACCGCTGGTTCACCAACCGGCTGGTGCGTCTGGATACTCCGCTGGCGCGCGATGCGCTGGTGGAGCAGCTGCAGCGGATCGAGCGGGATATCGGCCGCTTGGAGCACAGCGACGCGGTGCCGATCGATATCGACCTGCTGGCCTGCGACACCAATGCCGCCGACAAGAGCGACGCTTGGCAGCTGGATCACTATGCCGCCGACAAGGGCGAGCAGTGCCGCGCCCACGTGCTGGCCCTTCTAAAAGAAGCCGGCATCAACCTGTAGGTCGGGGCTACGCCCCCGACGCCCCCGACGCGCACCACGCCGACCTCAGATACTCAGCGTCCGCCCGCCATCCACCGCAAGGATCTGCCCGGTCACGTAGGTGTTGCCGCGCAGCAGCCAGTGCACGGCTTCAGCGATGTCGCCGGGCGCGCCCTGGCGGCCGAGGGCGGTGCGTTCGCGCACGGTGTCCAGGGTCTCGGCCTTGACCGGGTTTTCCGACCACAGCACGTTGCCCGGGGCCACGCCGTTGACCCGCACTTCCGGGCCCAGTTCGAGCGCCAGCGATTTCGTCGCCATGGCCAGTGCGGCCTTGGCCATGCAGTACACCGGGTGGCCGCGCAGCGGGCGTTCGGCGTAGATATCAACGATGTTGACGATGGCGCCGCCGCTGCGGGCCAGGTGCGGGGCGGCGGCCTGGGCCAGGAAAAAAGGCGCGCGCGCATTGCTGGCAAACAGCTCGTCCCACTGTGCGGGCGTGACTTCGCCGATGGGCGTTGCGTAGTAGGTGGAGGCGTTGTTGACCAGCGCATCCAGGCGCCCGAAGCGGCCGATGGTCCGTGCCACCAGTTCCGGCAGGCGATCAAATTCGGCCAGGTCGGCCTGCAGGGTGAGCACGCTGTCGGGGCGCTGGGCGTGCAGTTCGGCCACCAGCGCGTCCATCTCAGTCTGAGAGCTGCGGTAGTGCAGGGCGAGGTCGTAGCCGTCGGCGTGCAGACGGCGGGCGATTTCGGCGCCGATGCGCTTGGCGGCGCCGGTCACCAGCGCCACGGGTCGGGCTGCGTCCATGGACGGGTTCCGCGATGGGCGCTTCATCTTAGCTGATGGGTTTGGCCGATCCGTGGTGTTGGTGGCTATCTGCCGGGAGGCTGCATTCACGCGGCTTCGCGCGCATGGCGCGCTCCTACAAGAGGGGTTGCGTAAACTTGGGGGATGACTGATTTCAACGAAAACGACAGCGCGGCGCGCGCCCACACCGAACGCTTTGAGGCGTTGATCCGCGAGCAGATCGAGGGCGCCGGCGGCGCGATCCCGTTCTGGCGCTTCATGGAGCTGGCGCTGTACGCGCCGGGGCTGGGCTATTACAGCGCCGGGGCAACCAAGTTCGGCCGCGCGGGGGACTTCATCACCGCGCCTGAAATTGGCCCGATGTTTGCCGAATGCGTGGCCGAGGCGGTGGCGCCGGTGCTGGCGCAGCTGGGCCCGGAAGCGCAGATGGTGGAGATCGGCGGTGGCAGCGGGCGTTTTGCCGGTGATGCCATCAGCCACCTGGCGGCGCTGGATGCGCTGCCGGCGCGCTACGCGATCCTCGAGCCCAGCGCCGACCTGCGCGAACGTCAGCGTGAGTACCTGCGCGAGCGGCTGGCGCCGGAGGTGTTTGAGCGCGTGCACTGGCTGGACGGGCCGCCGGACGAGACCTGGGACGGCGTGCTGTTTGCCAACGAGGTGATTGACGCCCTGCCCACGCCGCGCTTCTGCGTGCGCGGCGGCGAGGTGCTTGAAGAGCACGTGGCAATCGGCGAAGACGGCGCGTTTGTGCGCACCGAGCGCCCGGCCGATGCGCTGCTGACGGCTGCCGTGCGCCATGTGGAGAGCCAGCTGGAGCGGCCGTTCGCCGACGGCTATCGCTCCGAGCTGCTGCCGCAGCTGCCGTACTGGATCCAGGCCGTGGCCGGCGGGCTGCGCAACGGAGTGATGCTGTTTGTCGACTACGGTTTCGCACGGCGCGAGTACTACCTGCCCGAGCGCAACGACGGCACCCTGCGCGCCTTCCATCGGCATCAGGTGAGTGGCGATGTGTTCGCCAATCCCGGCCTGCAGGACCTCACTGCCTCGGTGGACTTCACCGCGCTGGTGGAGGCCGGTACCGGGGCGGGGTTCGAATTTTCCGGCTACTGCAACCAGGCTGCGTTCCTGATCGGCAACCGGCTGCCGGAGCGCTTGGCTGCGCACGAGGCCGGGGCCGCGGATGAAGCTGCGCTCTACTCGCTTCGCCAGCAGGTGAAGCAGCTGACCCTGCCCGACGGCATGGGCGAGAGCTTCCAGGCGATGGGCTTTGAGCGCGGGGTGGACTTCAGCCATGCCTTCCTGGTCGGTGATCTGAGCCATCGTCTGTGACCCGATTGCGTATGGGCAGGTCGCTGAAACCGTTTCGTCGGCCGTGGCTGTGGAGCGGGCTGTGGTGCGTGGCGATTGCCGCGGTAGTGGTGGTGTCACTGGCTCCGCCGCCGCCAATGCCGCCGGTGGAGGGCGGCGACAAGATCGGACACTTCCTGGCCTATGGCGTGCTCGCCGCCGCCGCGGTGCAGCTGTACGCGCGCTGGCCGGCATTGCTTGGCGCCGGGCTGGGGCTGGTGCTGTTGGGCATCGGGCTGGAATGGGCCCAGGGCGCGCTGACCGAGACCCGGCAGATGGAGCGGGCCGATGCGCTGGCCAACACGCTGGGCGTGATTGCCGGCCTGGCCACGCGGATCACGCCCCTGCGCGACCTCCTGCTGCGTCTGGACAGGGGGTCTTTTCGTGGGTGGAATTGCTAATCTGCCGCGATGATCAAGAGCCGGTATCCGACATGAGTGTGATCTCGATTGCTTCGCGGGTGCCCGAGGCGGCGCGCGCGGCGGTGCGGTTGGCGTGGGCGCGTCGTGCCAGCGGCGTTGCCGACCTGGCGCTGGAGCGCGCTTCGGCCGATGCGGGTTTCCGCACCTATTGGCGTGCGCACACTGCCGATGGTTCCCTGATCGTGATGGACTCGCCGCCAGCGCTGGAAGACGTGCGCCCGTGGCTGCGCATGCACGCGGTGCTGGAGGCCGGCGGCGTGCGCGTGCCGCGGGTGCTGGCGCGTGACGAGGATGCGGGGTTCCTGCTGATGGAGGACCTGGGCGGGGAGACCTGGCTGCAGGTCGTGGACCGGCTGGATCCGGAGGCGACGTTCGACCTCGCCATCGACCAGCTGCTGACACTGCAGCAGCTCGAGTGCCCGCCGGACCTGCCCGCATACGACGCCGCGCTGCTGCAGCGCGAGCTGGACCTGTTCGAGGAGTGGTATCTCGGCCGCCACCTCGGGGTGACGCTGGATGCCGGTGAGCGTGCCGATCTGGCCCGGGTGCATGCGCTGCTGATCGAATCGGCGCTGGCGCAGCCGCAGGTGTTTGTGCATCGCGACTACATGCCGCGCAACCTGATGCCGGTGGAGGGTGGGCTGGCGGTGCTCGATTTCCAGGATGCGGTGCGGGGTCCGGTCGCTTATGACCCGGTGAGCCTGGTGCGCGATGCGTTCCACAGCTGGGAGCCGGCGCGGGTGGACGCGTGGTTGGGTCGTTATCACGCGCGTGCGCAGGCGGCGGGCATTCCGGTGCCGGCGTTGGAGCAGTTCCGACGCGACGCCGACCTGATTGGCGTGCAGCGGCATTTGAAGGTGCTGGGGATCTTCGCCCGCCTGAACTACCGCGACGGCAAGCCGAAGTACCTGGCCGATGCGGAGCGCTTCCTCACCTATCTGCGCGACGTGGCGGGTCGCTACCCGGAGCTTGCGCCACTGCTGCCGCTTCTCGATATTCCCACCGGCCCCAGCCCCACCGCCGCCTGACGTCTCCTGTAGGAGCGCGCCATGCGCGCGAAGCCGCGTGACGATTGGTTTGCGGGGGCGGTCCGGCGGGCCAGCGCCTGTCAGGACCCGCTGTGAATACGTCCATGTGCGCTTGTCGGCGACGTCCATGTCGCCGACAGTCCTGACAGGCGCTGACCCACCGGACCTTCGGCAGTGTTGCGATCTGCCGGCAACAGGATTCACGCGGCTTCGCGCGCATGGCGCGCTCCTACAGGGTGCGGGCGGTGGCGATGGCGTCGATGCGGGCCTTGCGCAGGGCGCGGCCGATGGCGGGGCCGGTCATGCCTTCCTGGACCACATCCCGCGCGCTGACCGCCATGGCGGCGGCGTGCAGGCGCTTGAGTTCGGCGGCCTGCGGATAGTCGACGTCTTCGAAACCCAGGCGGCCGCGGCGGTCGGCCTCGCACACCAGCACCAGCGCAGCGATCCGCTCGGGCTTGCGGAAAGCATCGCAGCGGGCCAACAGGTCGTGCACGGTGGCGTCGCGCAGCTCCAGCGTGCGATGCACGTTGAGATGCTCGCGGCAGGCCACGCGGGCCAGCTCGCGATGCGCGTTGGGCACCTTCAGTCGATCGCACAGGACTTCCAGCGGCTTCAGGCCGGCCTGCTCGTGGCCGATGTGGCGCGGCCACTTTGATTCCGGGGTCAGCGCCTTGCCCAGGTCGTGGGTGAGCGCGGCAAAGCCGATCACGCTGTCGCCCGGTGCCAGCCGCGCCGCCATGTCACTGACCAGCTCCTGATGGATGCCGGTGTCGACTTCCGGGTGGTATTCCGCGCGCTGCGGCACGCCGTACAGGGCGTCGACTTCCGGCAGCACCGCGGCCAGGGCGTTGGCCTGGCGCAGGGTCTGCAGGAACGCCGACGGGCGCGCGGCAACCAGCGCCTTGGCCAGCTCCTGCCAGGTGCGTTCGGGCACCAGCGCGTCGAGTTCGCCGCTGGCGGCAATCTCGCGCATCAGCGCCATCGTTTCCGGCGCCACGCTGAAGCCCAGCGACGCAAAACGGGCCATGAAGCGCGCCGCGCGCAGCACCCGCAGCGGGTCTTCGACAAAGGCCGGGCCCACATGACGCAGCACCCTCTGCTCGATGTCACGCTGGCCGTTGAACGGGTCGGTCAGGCTGCCGTCGGGCGCCTCGGCGATCGCGTTGATGGTGAAGTCGCGCCGCTCAAGGTCCTGTTCCAGCGTCACCGACGGGTCGGCGTGCACGACGAAGCCGCGGTAGCCGGGGCCGGTCTTGCGTTCGGTGCGGGCCAGCGCGTATTCCTCGCCGGTGTCGGGATGCAGGAACACCGGGAAGTCGCGACCCACGGGACGGAAGCCTGCGGTGGCCATCGACTCCGGCGTCTGCCCGACCACCACCCAGTCACGGTCGCCGGGTGGCAGGGCCAGGAGCCGGTCTCGTACCGCTCCGCCTACGAGGTAAGTCTTCATCCGCGCAGGATGCCTGTTTTCAAACGGTTTCGCGCGGATGGCGGGCTCCTACCCGGTGGTTGTCGGGCAGGTGAACGCGCGGGTGGGTGCGCCGGTGCGCCCGTGCATGCGCTCGCTGATCGGTACCGCAGCACCGTTGAGGCGCCAGTCGTAGATCACGCTGAAAGCCATCACCCGGGCCACGTATTCGCGGGTTTCCCGGTAGCTGATGGTTTCGATCCACAGGTCGGGATCCATGTTGCCGCGCTGCGCCTGCCAACGCGCGGTGGGCGTGGGCCCGGCGTTGTAGGCCGCCGAGGCGATGTAGGGGAAGCCGTACTGGTCGCGGCGCTGGGCCATGTAGGCGGTGCCGATGCGGATGTTGGTGGCGGGGTCGTAGAGACTGTTGCCGCCGCTCCAGTTGAGCCCCAAGCGGCGGGCCACGGCGGCGCCGGTGCTGGGCAGCACCTGCATCAGGCCGCGCGCGTCGGCCGGTGAGCGCGCATTGGGATTGAAGGTGCTTTCGGCGCGGATCTTGGCCGCCACCCAGGCCGGATCCAGACCGTTGCGGACGGCTTCGGCGCGGATCACCCCGTCGTAGTGGAGCGGGAAGCGCAGTTCGTACAGGCGCATTTCCTCAGGCTGGCGGCCCAGCCCGAACACCGCCCGGTCGAACCAGCCGTTGTCCTGGGCCACCTTCACCGCGATGCGGCGCTGCTCATCGTTGAACTGCTCCAGTGCGTGGGCCCATTCGCGCGTGGCCCAGCCCGGGCGGTCGGCGCGGAACAGGGCCATCGAGCGGATCATGGCCGGATGGTTGGCCACCCGCGCGTGCGCCGACGCATCGCCCGGGGTCGGCAGCGGGCACAGGACGTAGGGCTGCTGCAGGCGATCTGCTGCAAGAAAGCCGTGGAAGGTCGCGTCGGTCGCCGCTTGCGCGTACAGCGGTTGGGCCTGCGACTGGTGGCCCAGCAGCTCGTGCATGCGCCCGGCGAAATAGGTCCAGCGCGAACTGGTGCGCTGCTCCTCGTCCATCTTGCCAATGGCGTCCAGCGCGGCCTGCCAGTCGGAGCGGGTGATCGCCTCGCGCACGCGCCATTCGTGCAGGCGACTGTCGTAGGCGGAGTCGGGCACCAGGTTCAGCCGGCGCGCGGAGTCCGGCAGGTAGGACGCCACCGTCCACAGCGCGATCTGGTGCTGCACGCGGCCGTTGGCTTCCTCATCGAATTCCAGTGCGCGCGCATAGCGGGGTAGCGCGGCTTCCGCGGCGTCGGGATCATTGCGGCCCAGCTGGGCCAGCCCGTGGGAAGCCACCAGGCGGCTGCGCGCGTTCTTCGGCCAGCCCAGGGCCCGCTCATGGGGAGCCTGCACGAAGGCGGCGTAATCCTCGGCCAGCGCGCGCTCGTCGGCGGGCAGGCCGCGCGCGGCCACCCGCATCACGCCCGGGTTCCCGTCTGCTGCTGCCAGCTCCAGCCGCTCCCAGCGCAGTGCCGGGGTCAGCGCCCCGCGCGCGTCCAGCGCCGCGAAGGGCGCATCGCATTCGTCGGGCAGCGAGCCGCCGCTGGAGCGCCAGATGTCCGCGACTTGCTGGTCCCATGCCGCATCGGCCGCGCCCAGATGCTGGCGTCCATTGAGTTCAATGCAGCGCAGTCGGGTGTTGGTGATTGCAGGCGACCAGGCCGCGCGGATGCCGGCCCAGTCCTGGCGCCGATGCAGGGCGCGCAGGTATTCCTCGCGGAACAGTCCGGCCACCGCCTGGTCGGCGTAGCGTTCCATGAAGCCCTGCGCCTGGGCCTGCGGCAGCGATTCCAGGTTGCGGCGCAGCGAGGCGAACTCGACCCAGCCGTAGGCCGGGTGCGACGCCATGTGCGGAGCCACCGGCTGGCCGCGCGCGGCGGATTCAAACGCGGCGCGCAGCTGGACGGTATCGGTCTGGGCGGCGGCTGCCCCGGGCAGGGCAAGCAGGGACAGGGTGACGGTGAGCAGCAATGTTTTCATGGGCATCATAGGGCTGGTGCGGTGCGCAGCCGACTATAGCGAAGGGTGGATGAAGCCCGGCGCCCGTCAACGTGCGGCCAGCCGTGCGGGCGCTGCGCTACCCTTGCAGGCGGCCTGCGGATTCCTCTGCGGGCCGGTCTTTTTTGCGGAGACGACATGCTGACGCTGCTACTGATTTTCCTCGCGCTGGGCGCGCTGGTGGGCGTGCTCGCCGGCCTGCTGGGCATTGGCGGCGGACTGGTGCTGGTGGCTTCGCTGGCCTGGCTGCTGCCGCAGTACGGCGTGCCCAGGGAGGCGGCCATGCACGCGGCGCTGGCCAGCTCGCTGGGCAGCATCGTGTTGACCGGGATCTCCTCCACCCGCGCCCATCACCGCCGCGGCAGCGTGATCTGGGCCAGCGTGGCCTGGCTGGTGCCGGGCATGTTGCTTGGGGCGTGGCTGGGCAGCCGCTTTGCGATCGGGCTGGATGGCGCGGTGCTGAAGTGGTGCGTGGCCGGCTACTGCCTGCTGATCGCGGCGCAGATGGCGTTCTCGCGCGGTCCCGCGGCCGGGGCCGATGTGGTGACGCCGCGCGGCGCGGGACTGACCGCGGCGGGTGGCGGCATTGGCGCGCTGTCCGCGCTGGTGGGCATTGGCGGCGGCAGCATGACGGTGCCGCTGTTGAGCTGGCTGGGGGTGGTGCCGGTGCGTGCGGTGGGGACGGCCGCCGCCTGCGGGATCTTCATCGGCCTGGCGAGTGCCCTCGGCTATGCGCTGCAGGCGCCGGCCGGGGCGCTGCCCGAATATGCGCTGGGATACGTGTACCTGCCGGCGGCGGTCGGGGTGGCGGCGGCTTCAATCCTGACAGCGCCGCTGGGCACCCGTCTGGCCCACGCGATCAGCGGCGCGACGCTCAAACGCGTCTTTGCCGCCTTCATGGCGCTGGTCGGGATTGCGATGGCGCTGTGGTGAGATGGCCCGGCGGCAGGCTCAGCCGGCGGTGCGCAGGGCTTCTTCAGGCACGTCCAGGTCCACCGACAGGGCCAGGTGGTCGGACAGCGCCGCGGGCAGGGCGCGCATGTTGCTGGTGGCCAGGCTGCTGGTGACCAGCACGTGGTCGATGGCGCGCTGCGGCCGCCAGCTGGGGAAGGTGTGGATGCAGCTTTCGTTCGGCTGCAGCGAGGTGTGGCGGTACAGCACCGACATTTCGGGCCGGTCGGCGGTGCAGTTGAAGTCGCCCATCAGCACCGCGTTGGGGTAGTCGCTGAGCAGCTCGGCGATGTAGCCCAGCTGCGCCTTGCGCGACTGCGCGCCCAGCGACAGGTGGGCCACGGCGATAGTCAGGCCGGCGTCGCCCTCGCCGAAGCGGGCCAGCAGCAGGCCGCGCCCGCGCACCCGGCCGGGCAGCGGATGGTCCATGACCTCGATCGGCTCGTAGCGGCTGAGCAGCGCGTTGGCGCTGGAGGCCACGTTGGCCACCTTGCGGTTGGGCTGATGGGTCCAGTAATCGAACCCGCCGCGCTCGGCCAGGTAGTGGGTCTGGTTGGTGAAGCCCGAGCGCCAGCTGCCGGGGTCGCTTTCCTGCAGGCCGACGATGTCGTGATTGCCCGCAAGCTGGGCGATCTGGTCCAGCGCTTCGCGCTTGCCGCCGGTCGGCAGCACGTGCGACCAGCTGCGCATCGCATAGTCGCTGTAGCGCCGGGTGCTGGACCCGGCCTGGATGTTGGCGCTCAGCAGCTTGATGGTCTGCCGCTCGCGGGACTGCGCACGCAGCAGCGACTCGGCGCTGGGCCGGGTCACAACACGCTGGTCCCGCGCGGTATTCATTGCGCGGTGTCGCTACCGCCAGCGGCGCGCTCGCGCGCCACCAGGTGGTCGACGATGCGCAGCACGTCCTGGAAGTCCTGGCCGCTGACCACGCGGTACTTGCCGTTGACGATCATGGTGGGAGTGGCGTCCACACCCGCGGCGACGGCGAACT
Organism: Luteimonas qiangzhengi; assembly: GCF_039548515.1. Lineage (NCBI taxonomy): Bacteria > Pseudomonadati > Pseudomonadota > Gammaproteobacteria > Lysobacterales > Lysobacteraceae > Luteimonas > Luteimonas qiangzhengi. Next base: position 31,251 of record NZ_JBCLVE010000004.1, read on the forward strand.
GCTGCGCGCGGCGCACCTGGCCGGCCACCGCGAAACTTTCCATGGTCTGGGCGAACCGGCGCTCATCGGCACCGTGCTGGGCGTAGAACGCGGCGAGCACGTTGGTGTTCAAGCCCTGCGGGGACAGCGAGCGATCCACGTGCAGGGCGCGGAACATGGGGCCGTGGGTGGCTTCCGCCAGATCCATCGACTCGGCGGCGTAGTAGGCCTTGGCAAACGTGTCCCAGATGCCGCCAAACGCCGCCGGCAGCATGGTCACGCGCACGTCCTCGGGCTGGCGCTTTTCCCACGCCGAGATCAGCGGATCGAAGCTGGCGCAGGCGCCGCAGGTGTAGCCGAACACCTCGACCACTTCGATCTGGCCGTTGAGCGGCTGGAGCGGCTGTGCGTCTTCGACCACCACGTAGTGGGTGCCTTCCACCGGGGCTGGGCCCTGCGGCGTGGTGGCCTGGGCCGGGGCGGTCTGCGCGGGAGCATCCGTGCCGGCGGTATCGGCAGCTGCTGCTGCGCTGGCCGGGGCGTGTTCAACAGCCGGGGCTGCGGCCGGTGCGGTGGCCGCGGGTGCGGCGTCATCCTGCTGGGCGCAGGCGACCAGCAGCAGCGGCAGGAGCAGGGAAATCAGGGCGTAGCGGAAAGGCTTCATGGGCAGATCTCAGGCTTTGTCTGGTGAAATTGGGGTCAAGGGGCGCTGGCTCAAGGCGCGCGCTCCTTGGCGCGCTCCATGGCAATCAGCTGGTCGGCGATGCGCAGCACGTCCTGCAGGGTACGCCCCTGGACGCGGTATTGACCGTTGACGACCAGGGTCGGGGTGCCCTCGGCGCCGCTGCGGACCAGGAATTCCTGCGCTGCGCCGAGCTTCTGCACGACCTCCGCGCTCTGCGCGGCTTCGGCAAGGCGCGCGCGGTCCAGATCCAGATCCAGGCCAGCATAGAACGTGCTGATTTCGGCCACGGTGGCGTTGCGGGCCAGCAGACCGCGGCGATGCACGGCATCGAAGGTGGCCGCGTGCACGGCATCGGACTGACCAAGCGTCTGCACCGCGAAGAACATGGTGGCGAAGGGATCCTGGCGGCGGTAGGCCGCGGGCACGTGGCTGACCCGGACATCGTCGGCCTGGCGCCGCGCCCAGGCGTCGAGCATGGGCCGGAATTCGGCGCAGACGTGACAGGCGTAGGAGAAGATTTCGGCGACTTCGATCTGGCCCTCAAGCGGCTGCCAGGGCGCGCCGTCGGCAATGCGCACGTAATCCTGCCCTTCAACCGGGGTCTGGGCGGCGGCGGGGGCGGCCAGCGCCGGAGCCAACAGCAGAAGCAGTGGGAGCAGCCAGCGGGCGGTGATGTTCATGGGTCAGGGCTTCCGGGCAAAAAAAAGCCGGCCGATAACGCGGCCGGCGAATGATTTCAAGGAGACTGTACGGACTCAGACCCGCAACGGCAGTGAAAGTTCACTGCTGCGTGACTGGCTCCTGGGATTCTTCATCGGCGTCGGCCGCGTCGGCGTCCACGCTGGTGTCGCTGTCGGCGTCACCGGCTGCGGGCTGCTCGCCTTCGTCGGTTTCGCTTGCATCCGCTGCCGGCGTGGCGGCGGGTGCGGGCGCTTCGGCCGGCACTTCCACCTGGGCCATGGCGGCGCGGGTGGCGGCGTCCGGGCGCGCGTGCAGGCCTTCCATGTAGCTGGCCAGGGCCTGGATTTCCTCGTCGGTCAGGTCGGAGGCGATCTCGGACATGATGTTGAACAGCGCCGGCTCCTGCGGCCGGGTGCTGCCGTCGCGGTAGGCCTGCAGGCGCTGCACTGCGTACCAGGACGGCTGGCCGGCGACCTGCGGATAGGCCGGGCCCGGGTTGCCGGCGCCGGCGGGGCCGTGACAGGCCATGCAGGCCGGGATGCCGCGATCGAAGTCGCCGCCGACAAAGAGCTTCTCGCCGATTTCGTAGAACTTCTCGCCCGCGTAGGGACCGGCTTCCACCACGCTGTCGTCGGCCAGGCCGCTGTCCGGCTCCTGCAGTGCGTAGTAGGCGCCGACGTCGCGCATTTCCTGGCCGCTGAGCATGTCGGCAAACGGCTGCATGATCGGGCTCATGCGCTCGCCGGCCTTGAACAGGGCCAGCTGGTGGGCCATGTAGCGTTCGCTCTGCCCGCCCATGGACGGATAGATGTCACGCACGGTGGCCTTGCCATCCATGCCGTGGCAGGCGGCGCAGGTGGAAGCGAGCGCGGCGCCGTTGTCGGGATCTCCCCAGGTGGTGCCTTCGAGGATTTCGGCGACGCTCAGAACTTCCAGCGGCGCGGATTCAATCGGCGGCTCTTCTTCCAGCGGCAGGACGGTGGACTGGGCAAAGGCAACCGCGGCGGCTGCCAGAGTAGCCAGACCGACAAGGGCGTAGGCGCGAGCGTGGCGCATGCTTGGCTCCGGGAACACAGATGACCGGGCATGAGAGCACCCGGCAGGACGCCGAATTATCGTCGCCGGGGATCAGTGCGGTCAAACCCGACGTGGGCGGCCCCGGCGTGCGATGCTATCCGGATGTCCAATCCCCTCGCTCGCGCCAGCTACAGGCTGGCTGCCCACACCCCGGCCCAGCTGCCGATCGACAGCGGCTATGAAGTGGCCTTTGCCGGGCGCTCGAACGCCGGAAAATCCAGCGCGCTCAACGTCATCTGCAACCAGAATGCGCTGGCGCGGGTGTCGAAAACGCCTGGCCGCACGCAGCAGCTGGTGTTTTTCCAGATCGAGCCGCACGAAGACCGGCACCTGGTGGATCTGCCCGGTTACGGTTACGCCAAGGTGCCCAAGGACCTGCAGGCGCACTGGAAACACTTCATTGCCAGCTATTTCGCCCAGCGCCAGGCGCTGCGCGGCCTGGTGGTGGTGATGGATATCCGCCATCCGCTCAGGGAATACGACCGGCAGATGCTCGGCTACGCGGTCAATCGCGGCCTGCCCGCGCACGCGCTGCTGACCAAGGCCGACAAGCTCGGCCGCGGCGGTTCCGGCAATGTGCTGCAGGTGGTGCGCAAGGATCTGCAGTCCGAATTCGGCAACGGGGTGAGCGTGCAGACCTTCTCCGCGCTGCACAAAACCGGTCTGGACGAGGCCCGCGCAGTCGTTTCCGGCTGGATGGATCTGTAGCGGCGCGCTCCACGAGACGGGGACGGGTGCCGCATGGCGTGTTCCAGTGCCGCAACGCCGCGTGGATGCGGCCACCGGTAAACTGCGAAGACTGCGGCGCGTATTGATCTCGCCGCGCTCTTCCTTCCACCAGGACGGCTGCCAATGTCGAGTTCCACCCAGGCCGGCGAACAAGCGCCGATCACCCATCGCGACCAGCTGGTGGCGGTGCCCGCGTCCGGCGTAAAGCCCCGCAGCGATTGGCGCATCGGCACCGAGCACGAAAAATTCGGCTTCCGACTGGACGACCTGCGGCCGCCGACTTTCGACGGTGAGCGCGGCATCGAGGCCGTGCTCAAGGGCTTGGCGATCTACGACTGGGCCGAGGTGCAGGAAGGCGGACGCACGATCGCGCTGACCCGCAACGGCGCTTCGGTATCGCTGGAGCCGGCCGGACAGCTGGAGCTGTCGGGCGCACCGCTGGAAAACATCCACCAGACCTGCGCCGAAGTGGGCAACCACCTGTACGAACTCAAGACCGTGGCCGACCGGCTGCGGCTTGGGTTCCTGGGCATGGGCTTTCAGCCCAAGTGGCGGCGCGAGGACATGCCGTGGATGCCCAAGGGGCGCTACGGGATCATGCGCGCGTACATGCCCAAGGTCGGCGGCCTGGGCCTGGACATGATGACCCGCACCTGCACGGTGCAGGTGAACCTGGATTACGCCAGCGAAGCGGACATGGTGAAGAAGTTCCGCGTGGCGCTGGCACTGCAGCCGGTGGCCACCGCGCTGTTCGCCGATTCGCCGTTCACCGAGGGCAAGCCCAACGGCTTCCTCAGCTACCGCTCGCACATCTGGACCGATACCGATCCGGACCGCACCGGCATGCTCGATTTCGTGTTCGAGGACGGCTTCGGCTACGAGCGCTACGTGGATTACATCCTCGATATGCCCATGTACTTCGTGCAGCGCGGCGAGCGTTACATCGATGCCAGTGGGCAGAGCTTCCGTGATTTCCTCGAGGGTAAGTTGCCGGCGATGCCGGGCGAGCTGCCGACGCTGACCGACTGGACCGACCACATGACCACGGCATTCCCGGAGGTGCGGCTGAAGAGCTTCCTGGAGATGCGCGGCGCCGATGGCGGGCCGTGGAACCGGCTGTGCGCACTGTCGGCGTTCTGGGTGGGGCTGCTGTACGACGACGCTGCGCTGGATGCCGCCTGGGACCTGGTGAAGGACTTCACCATGGCCGAGCGCAATGCCCTGCGCGATGGCGTGCCGAAGCACGCGCTGGGGCTGCCGTTCCGCGGTGGCAAGGTCCAGGACCTGGCGATCCGGGCCCTGCAGATCTCCGCCGCCGGCCTCGCCAGGCGCGCGGTGCTCAACGAGCAGGGCAGCGACGAGGTCCGCTTCCTTGAGCCGCTGGTGGAATTCGCCGAATCTGGCGAAACGCCGGCCGAGCGGAAGCTGGCGCTGTTCCAGGGCGACTGGAACGGCGATATCGACCAGGTCTTCCGCGAGTTCGCATACTGACTCAAGGCTGTCGGCAGGATCGCGCCTCACGGTGGGCGGTGTAGCCTTTGCGGCATGAAAAACATGCCCGCATCCGCCGACGACACCCGTACCCACGACACCCCTTCGCTTCGCAGCGTGCACTTCGCTGATACCGACGCCCTGCTGCGCGACGACGTGCGGCGGCTGGGCGCGATGGTGGGCGAGATGCTGGCCGAGCAGGTCTCGCCGGCATTGCTTGAGCAGGTCGAGACGGTGCGGCGCGCTGCCATCGCCCGGCGCGAAAATGATGAGCCGGTGGACGCGCTGGCCGCGGAGTTGGCGCAGGTGTCGCCGACCAATGCGGACGCCCTGGTGCGCGCGTTCTCTGCCTGGTTCGGCGCCATCAACCTGGCCGAGCGGGTGCATCGCATCCGCCGCCGCCGGGAGCACCAGCGCAGTGATGCGGGTCCCCAGCCAGGGGGGCTGGAGGCAGTGCTGGCAACCCTGCACGCCGATGGCGTGACCCTGGATGAGTTGCAGGCGCTGCTGCCGCGGATGTGGGTGGAGCCGGTGTTCACCGCCCACCCGACCGAGGCGGTGCGCCGCGCGCTGCTGGCCAAGGAAGAGGTGATCGTTGAGCGGCTGGTGGCCGACATCGATCGCACCCGTACGCCCGAAGAACGACTGAGTGACGAGTCGCGCATCCGCCAGGCGCTTGCGACCACCTGGCAGACCTCCGAAGCGCCGCCGCGACGGCCCACGGTGACCGATGAGGTGGACCATATCGGTCATTACCTGGGCGTGCTGTTCCGGGTGCTCCCGGCGTTCTACCAGGTCTTTGCCGACGCGGTGGAGGCGGCTTGGGGCGAGCGCATCGACCTGCCCAGCGTGCTGCGCTTCGGCACCTGGGTGGGCGGCGACATGGACGGCAATCCAAACGTGGGCGCCGACACCATTGAGGCCGCGCTCACTGCGCAGCGTGCGCAGGTACTGGCGCAGTACCGCCAGGAGCTGGCCGCGCTTGGCCTGGTGCTCACCCAGACGCGTGATCGCGCCGGGATCAGCGCCGCTGTGGAAGCGCGCGTGGAGGAGTACCGCGAGGCCATGCCGGGCGTCGCGGCCAGCCTGCGTGCGCGTCAGGAGGACATGCCGTACCGGCAGCTGCTGGAGCTGATGTCGGCCCGGCTGGTGTCGGACGACGATCGCTCCGATGAGAATGTGCCCGGCGACGGCATGCCTTACGACGGCATGGCCTATGAAAACGTGGACGCGTTTCTCGCCGACCTGGCGCTGATCGATGCCAGCTTGGCCGACAACCGCGGCGGACAGGCCGGCGGGCGGGCGCTGCGCCGACTGCTGCGTCGGGTGAGGAGCTTCGGCTTCCACATGGCGGCGCTGGACCTGCGCCAGGATTCGGCCGCCCACGACGCTGCGCTGGGTGCGTTGGAAGGCGAGGACGGATGGGGCGACAGGCCGCTGCCGGAGCGGTTGGAACGACTGCATGCGCTGATCGAAACCCCGACCCCACGCGTGCCAGGCGCCGAACAGGCGGCCTCATCGCTGGCCGTATTCCGCACCCTGAAATCCGCGCGCACACGTTACGGCGCCGACGCGCTGGGCCCCTATATCGTCAGCATGAGCCGCAGCGCAGCCGATGCGCTGGCAGTGCTGGCGCTGGCGCGCATGGCCGGCTGCGTGGAAGGCGAAGGGGCGGGCGATGTGCCGCTGGACGTGGCGCCGCTGTTCGAGACCGTCGATGATCTTGATGCGGCTGCGGACGTGATGCGCTCGCTGTTCGACGACCCGGTCTATCGCTGTCATCTGCAGGCGCGCGGCGATCGCCAGATCGTGATGCTGGGCTATTCCGACAGTGCAAAGGACAGCGGCCTGCTCGCTTCGCGCTGGGCGCTGCAGCGGGCCCAGGTGGACCTGATGCGTTTGGCGAAGGCAGCCGGGGTGCGGCTGGTGTTCTTCCACGGCCGCGGCGGCTCGGTCAGCCGCGGCGGTGGCAAGACCGGGCGCGCGATCATCGCCGCGCCGCGCGGCACGGTCGATGGACGCCTGCGCGTGACCGAGCAGGGCGAGGTGATCCACCGCAAGTACGGCATCCGCGCGCTGGCGCTGCGCAACCTCGAACAGATGACGGGTGCGGTGCTGCAGGCCAGCCTGCGTCCGCGCCCGGCCGATCAGCGCGCACGCGGCTGGCGCGGGATCACCGATGCGCTGTCCGCCGATTCGCGCGCCTGTTACCGGGCGCTGGTGCATGAGGATCCCGGTTTCAACGCCTACTTCCGCGCGGCCACGCCCATCGATGTGATCGAACGGCTGCAGATCGGCTCGCGTCCGTCGCGTCGCCGCGATGGCGGGGTGGAGAACCTGCGCGCGATTCCCTGGGTATTTGCCTGGTCGCAGAACCGCTCCGGCCTGACCGGCTGGTACGGGGTGGGGCATGTGCTGCAGGCCGGCATCGACCGGCACGGGCTGGAAACGATGGCTGAGATGGCGCGCGACTGGCCGTTCTTCGCCGCCATGCTCGATGACGTGGAGATGCTGCTGGCCAAGTCGGACATGGACATTTTTGCCCGCTATTCGCGCCTGGCTGGTGATACGCACGAGGTGTTTTTTCCGAAAATCGCGGCGGAATTCGAGCGCACCCACGATGCGATCCTTGCGATCAAGGGCGCTGACGAGCTGCTGGCCAATGACTATCGCCTGCGCCTGTCGATTCGCCTGCGCAACCCCTACGTGGACCCCATCAGCCTGCTGCAGGTGGAGCTGCTGCGCCGCTGGCGCGAAGGCGGAAGCCAGGAAGATGAGCTGCAGCGCGCGCTGTTCGCCACCATCAACGGCATTGCCGCCGGGGTCCAGAACACCGGCTGACAACCGAGGGGTGACCCGCCGCTGTAGGAGAGGGGGGGGGGGGGGGGGGGGGGGGGGGGGGGGGGGGGGGGGGGGGGGGGGGGGGGGGGGGGGGGGGGGGGGGGGGGGGGGGGGGGGGGGGGGGGGGGGGGGGGGGGGGG